>JANNQK010000261.1:0-16155 GCA_031400715.1 Actinomycetes bacterium
CCCCCCCCCCCCCCCCCCCTCGGCCGCGAGTCGACGATGCGTGCTGTCGACGACGTGCTCGCGCTGTTCGACCTGTCACCCCTGCTGGCGACCGATTGACCGGTCTGGTTCAGTCCGTCGGCAGCAGTCGGTCCCAGATGAGGCGAAGGCGGATTCGTTGCTCGACGACGAGCAGAGCGCTCACGAAGTTCTGCAGACCCTCGTCGCCCAGGTGTTCACGCACCGCGGCAACCGTGGCGTCGTCGACGGATGCGACATCCATCACGTAGTGCTCGGTGAGCGCCAGGCAGGCCCGGTCGACATCACCGAAGCGACCGTCGGTCGGCCATGAGGCGATCGCATCGAGAGGCTCGGGCGCGACATCGCTACCGGGGGTGCGCATCGATGCTTCGGCGGTGCAACCGAGCATCGTCGCGATGCGCACCCGACACAGCTCGAGCAGCCGCGGTGAGGTGGCGGTCCACGCGGCGTGGTGGGCGGCCGTCATCGCTGCCAGGACGTCAGCGTGACCGGACCCACCGGAACCGAGCACGCGGTCGAGCACCTCCGCTGTCGACGACTTCCCCATCGATGTCACGAGCGCATCGTATGGTGCGCGCCCGCCCGTCGTCGTTCGGCATCCGCGTCGATCGCGGCGCGCACTTTGGATCGATGGACCGGTGCTCGTCCGGAGGAGGGCCGACTCGACATCTCTTGTTGACGAGTGCGCGGGAGAGGCCGATACTCGGTGACGAGGTCGCTTCACGGGTGAGGCGGGCCTCTGATGCGGGCGCATCGTGGGGGCAAGATGAGCGGGCGATCGGTTTTGGGTTTGACCGTTTTCCGGCGCGCACGGTGTGGCGTGACCGCGACGGGTGGAGTTGGTTCACGTGGATGACGACATCGACGATCTCGGCGTCGTTCCACGTCGAACGTTCCTCAAACTGGGTGCCGCCGGAGCCGCGGCGGTGGCAGTCGGCGGCGTCGGCTCGCTCATGCTTCCGGGCCTCGACCGTCGAGGCCTGCTGTCGAGGGACGGCCTGTTCGACGCCGCGTCGATCGCGTGGTCCGATGCGATCTACAGCGAGAAGGTTCCCACCAGCCCATTGATCCTGTCGCCGTTCATCGACCTGTTGGTGATCCCCAAAGCCCTGGCGCCCGAGCCGCGGTCGGCGTACACGAGTTGGCAGAGCCCACCTGGACCAGGGCCCGGCCAGCAGAACTCGCTGGGCAACGAGCAGCATCAGCGGTGGAGGGGTGAGGGGGGATCGCCCGATCCGCTCGTCTACAAGATCCACGTCGAGGTCAACACGCACAGCTTCACGTCATCGCAGGTCCTCCAGATCAACTCGCTCGGACAACCTGCGAAATCGTTCGACGAACGCGGCACCGTGTACCCGGCCGGCATCGCGCGGTCGCTCCCTCCCAGCACCATCTACGGCTTCAACGGCACGTTCCCCGGTTCGATGATCAACGCGGAGTACGGCAAGCCCGTGATCGTCCGGTTCATCAACCGGCTGCATGAGAACCCACTCAACCTCGATCGTCAGGACTTCGGGTCGCCCGACTTGTCGTTCCTGACCCACCTCCACAATGGTCACACCGCGCCGGAGAGCGACGGGAACCCCCACTACTCGATGAGGCGTGGTCCGCGGAGCCATGGCTATGAACCAGGAATGTGGGTCGACAACCTCTACCTCAACTGGCCGGCGGGCAGTGACGACCGGGAGAAGCAGAGCTTCTTCTGGTTCCACGACCACCGGATGGACCACACCGGATCGAACGTCTACAAGGGCATGGTCGGGCTGTTCCCGATCTACGACCCGAAGAACGGCATGGATGCGGGCGACGAACGCCAGGGGCTGAAGTTGCCTGGAGTGCGTACCGACAACGCCGACGGCTCGTTCGATGTCGCCTACGACATCCCGCTGGCGTTCTACGACTGCAGGCTCGATGACGGGGTGACCGACCACCACGACATCCACGACGCGGAGTTCCCGGCGGCCCGAAATCCGAGCCAGCACCCGGAGTGGTGGGGGAAGACCTTCTTCAAGCACCAGCCCAATCACGGCTTCGTGGGCGACATCTTCACCGTCAACGGCACGGCGTACCCGGTGCTCGAGGTCAAGCGGCGCAAGTACCGGTTCCGCTTCCTCGACGCCTCGGTGGCCAGGATCTACGAGTTCAAGCTGATGAGTTCGACGCAGGGCCCGAAGTCGGCGGCGTCGCTCGGCTACCAGCGCTCGGAGCTACAAGGTCAGTTCCGAATCCCTGACGGCGAGCAGTGCATGAGGTTCACCCAGATCGCATCCGATGGAGGCTTGTTGCCGGTGCCGATCCCGCGTGATTCCTTCGAGCTGTGGCCGGCAAAGCGTCGGGAGTTCATCGTCGACTTCACGAAGTACCAGGACGGCACGCCGACCACGAAGGGCGATGTGATCTACCTCACCAACGTGATGAAGATGCCCGACGGCAGGATGTGGACGAACTCGTCTCGTTCCCTGCCGGATCCTGCGTACAAGGTGCCGGTGCTCAAGATCGTCATCGGCGACGATGTGCCCGACGACAGCGTGATTCCCACCGCGATGCGCGACCTTCCGCCGTTTCCATCGAACTGGCAGAACCTGTTGGACAACCGGATGATCTTCGAGGTCAAGCGCGGCAGCCTTGCCGGCGAGATCGAGTGGTTGATCAACGGTCAGGAGTTCGACCCGAGTGCGCCGGCCAGGAGCTTGAAGAACAAGGCCGGCAAGACGCCGCTCGCCCAGCAGAAGATGGGCAGTTTCAACCTCTGGGAGATTCGCAATGGTGGCGGAGGATGGGTGCACCCGTTCCACCTGCACATGGAAGAGCACCGAACGGTCATGCGCAACGGCAAGATCGTGCCACCGGGAGGACTTCCGGGACACCCGGAGGACAACTCCAGGGAGGATCTCGTGGCGCTCGACCCGAGCGAGTCCGTCATCATCTACCGAGGGTTTCGCGACTTCGTCGGCCCGTACGTGTCCCATTGCCACAACCTGGCCCACGAGGATCACGCGATGATGTTCGGCTGGGAGATCACGCCATGACAGCGGCAGCGACGCCTCGGCAGGCGTGAGAGCTGACGATGGCCACCGTCCAGCACGCCCAGCCTTCGGCTGCCCTCGCCGATGTCGTCCCGTCGCGCCGACGTCTCCACGCCAGCGTGCCGACGGTGGCGACCGTGGCGTTCGTCGTCGCGATCGTCGATGGCTTCTGGGTGACGTCATTGCGCGGCGCGGTGGGCGTGATTCGGATCGATCAGACGCCGTTCGATCTCTGGTTGCGCCAATCGACGATCATGCTCGCGTTGAACGTCGTCGCCGTCGTCTGCGCGCTCGAGGTCGCATACCGCTGGGTCGGTGGTCATCCACGCGAGCGCGTGAGGCTTGCTGCGGCGGCGATGTTGATGGTCGTGTTCACCACCGTGCTCGGATTCGGTGAGCTGGTGGTCAACGCTGTGCGCGACTACGGCGTGCAGGCGGCTCAACTCAGGACGAGCCACGGCATGAACGGGATGCAGGCGACGCACACGGCCGCATCGGCTTCGTGCGACATGTTGTGTCGGTCGCTCGAAGCGACACGCTCGGCCCACATGCGCGGCGTGACATACGCGACCGGACTGCTGTTGATCACCAACGTCGTCGTGATCTCGTGGGCACTCGCCCTGCGAGGCGGGCGCCTGTGGTCATCGAACGCAGCACGGCAACGTCGTCTCGTCGAGTAGCGCAGCGGCTTCGCCGGGCAGGCGAGTTCAGGTCAGCCGATACACGCGGCGCGCAGTGCCGCTGAACATCGCAGCTCGCTCGTCGACGGAGAAGTCCGTGGTCAGCTTCTTGAAGGCGTTCCACACGGTGCGGTACGACAGCGAGTACCGGTCGACCGGGAAGTTCGATTCGAACATGCAGCGCTGTGGGCCGAAGCACTCGATGGCATGGAGGTAGTAGCGGGACTGCTCGGCGAGGAACTCGTCGGACGTGGGTGGCCGTTCGGCGGTGTGCCACCCGAACCCGTTGTCGGGCATCGCCAACCCACCGAGTTTGGCGACCACGTTCTCGCACGTGGCGATCGCGGCGACGTCGGTCTTCCACTCCTCGAAAATCGCGTCGCGTTGCGATGCGTACGGGCCCACACCCAGCGGCGTGCCGAAGTGATCGAACACCATCGTCGTACCCGGCACGGCGCGGGCCAACTCGAGCAGCTCCCGGTTCTGGTAGTGGTAGTGCCACGTGTCGTACGTGAGGCCTCGCTCACCGAGACGTGACACGCCGGCGCGGAACGACGGGTCGAGATACAGATCTGGACCCGCCCGGCCCGGGATCATCAGCACCTCTGGATGGCGAGCGTGCGACAACGCGTGGCGGATCCCTCGGAACAGACCCTGGGCGGCGGCCTCATGGGCGTCGAGCACCTCGTCGAGCCGATTCGATCTCAGGTCGGCATGCGCCACGATGCCACCGATCAGGCGGGCCGGGTCTCCCAGCGCTTCGCGTGCCACGAACTCGGTCTCGCCGACGGGGGCGAACAGTGCATCGCCGTCCGCGCGGTACGCGGCATGGCACTCGACGAACACCGTCCGCTCGATGCGGTGACCGTCGCCCGTGTCGGCATGCAGCTCGGCCAACCCGTACGGCAGCGACCCTCCGGCTGGCCAGAGGTGGTGATGTGGATCGACGATCGGGAGGTCGGGCTCGACCACCTCTTCGACCACGAGGTCGAGCCATTCCTGGGTGCCGGGTGCCGGTGCGCTCATCGAGATCCCCTTGTCACGAGGCCGGTCCCCACGCCGACACAGCGCGCAATGTAGCGCCGACCACCTGTCCTCGTCCGCGGTCTGGACGTGCAACAGTGGTGGTCATGAGCGAACGACTGCGCATGGGACTCGTCGGTGCTGGTCCATGGGGCCATCTGTTCACGGGCCCGATGCTGGCGAACTCACCCGACGTCGACTTCGTGGGCGTGTGGGCCCGCCGTCCCGAGGCGGCGGCCGAGCTCGCGGCCGCGCATCACGTCGAGGCGTTCACCGATCTCGATGCCCTGTTCGAAGCCTGTGACGGCGTGACGTTCTCGCTCCCACCCGACGTGCAGGCCGAGCTGGCCAGCCGGGCGGCTCGCGCCGGCAAGGCCGTGCTGCTCGACAAGCCGGTCGGGCTGAACACGGCACAGGCCGAACAGCTCGCCGGTGCGATCGACGATGCCGGGGTGACGTCGCAGGTGATCTTCACCAATCGCTACTACGACTCGATGCGAGCCTTCCTCGACGTGGCACGGAGCTTCGACAGCTACGGCGGGCGAGCGTCGTTCTTCGGCAACGGATGCGTGCCCGGTACCTTCTTCGCCACGCCATGGCGCCTCGAACAGGGCGGCCTGCTCGATCTCGGCCCCCATGTGCTCGACGGCCTCGATGCGGCATTGGGCAGGATCGTCGGCATCTCGGCACGCGGCGATGCATCCAAGATCGTGCTGCTCGAGTGCGAGCACGAGAACGGCCGGCTGAGCCAGGCCGCTCTGTCGGCCACGTCGAACCAGAACGGCGGTCTGGCCGTCGAGGTGCACGGACTCGATGGTCGGCACACGTTCGATGCGGCTTCGTTCCATCACGAGCAGATGTCGGCCGAAGTGCGGACGGCGCAGCGACGAATCGTCTCCGAGTTCGTTCAGGCCGTGCGTTCGGGAGTTCCCCACGAGCTCGACATCCACCGCGGCCTGCACCTGCAACGCCTCATCGACACCGCTGCGGCGCAGCTCTAAGACAGCCTTTCCAAGGAGATCCTCATGCACACCGGTTCCGCCCACATCGCCATCGAGCGACCACCGGAGGAGGTGTGGGCAGCCATCGCCGACGTCACGCGCATGGGCGAGTGGAGCCCCGAGTGCATCGCCTGCCGATGGGCGGGAGGTGCCAGCGGACCGGTCATCGGCGCCACGTTCGAAGGTGACAACGTGGCCAAGGTGGGCGGTCGAACGCTGAAGAAGTGGACCACCACCTCGGAGGTGACCGCCAGCGAACCGGGCTCGGTGTTCGCGTTCATCGCTGAAGGTCTCACCACATGGACCTACCGGTTCGAAGCGGCCGGCACCGGCACCTTGGTGACCGAGACCTTCGAGTACGACCAGAAAGGTGTCATGGGCTTCGTCTACGAGAGGATCATGATGCGTTCGAAGTCGATGACCAAGGGAATGCAGCACACCCTCGAGCGGGTGAAGGCGGCGCTCGAAGCCTGACCGATCTCGACGTAGTGTCGGACCATCCCATCCCATCCCGCCTCGTCCACGCCGCCTGGAGGCATGTCATGTCCGAACTCCCCACGTCGATGCGTCAGATCCGGTCACTCGTCACGGTCTCCGGCACGCTCGAGCTCTCGCTCGCCAGGGTCGACATGCCGACGCCCGGGGCACACGAGGTGTTGGTCCGGATGGAAGCGGCGCCGATCAACCCGTCGGACCTCGGTCTCCTGCTGGCGATGGCCGACGTCAGCAAGGCCGTCGACAGCGGCACCAACGATGCGCCGATCGTGTCTGCACCCATTCCCCACGCCGTGATGCAGGGCCTTGCGCCTCGGCTCGGAGAGTCGATGCCCGTCGGCAACGAAGGCTCGGGCGTGGTGGTGGCTGCCGGGCCGAACGATGACGCGCGGTCGTTGCTCGGCAAGACGGTTGCCATCATCGGCGGCGCCACCTATGGCGAGTACCGGGCCGTTCCGGCGATGTCGTGCCTGGTGCTGCCCGATGGCACGGACCCGCGCGACGGTGCATCCTGCTTCGTGAACCCGCTCACCGCGCTCAGCATGGTCGAGACGATGCGGATGGAGGGTCACACCGGTCTGGTGCACACGGCGGCGGCGTCGAACCTCGGCCAGATGTTGGTGAAGATCTGTGTGGCCGAGAGCGTTCCGCTGGTGAACATCGTGCGTCGCCCCGAGCAGGCCGGGCTGTTGCGCGAACTCGGCGCCGCGCACGTGTGCGACTCGAGCGCACCGACGTTCACCGACGACCTCACTGTTGCGCTGATGGCGACCGGTGCGACGATCGCGTTCGACGCCACGGGCGGCGGTCGGCTGGCCGGCCAGATCCTCGGCTGCATGGAGGCAGCGATCAACGCGACCGCCACCGAGTACAGCCGCTACGGCTCCTCGGTGCACAAGCAGGTCTACATCTACGGTGGCCTCGATCGCAGCCCGACAGAGCTGATCCGCAACTTCGGGATGATGTGGAGCATCGGCGGATGGCTGCTCACGCCGTTCCTCGGCAAGCTCGGCATGCCGGGGATGTTGCGCCTCCGCCAGCGTGTGGTCGACGAGCTGACGACCACCTTTGCGAGCCACTACACCGATGAGGTCTCCCTGGCCGGGGCGCTGTCGATCGAGGCGATCCAGACCTACGCCAAGCAGGCCACAGGCCAGAAGTTCCTCATCCGACCATCGCTGCCCTGACGGCGCGCGGTTCGCCTGGTGTCATGGCGCCTCAGGGTGCGGGCGGCGGGCCCATGCCCGGCATGCCGGCCATCGAGACGAGTGCTTCGTCGACGACGCCACTGAAGCAACGGATGGACGACGTGGAGTCGGCGACATCCAGCAGGACGTAGTGGTACACGCCTTCCGGGAACTCCGGTGTGGCACTCGTGATGCCGTTGCACTCGTCGAGATCGGCGGCCGTCAGCTGGTTGCCGTCGATGTCTCGATCGCCATAGATCGGGAAGCCATCGAATGCGATGCCGATGATGTGCGACGGGCCCTCGCGCTCGTCGACCGAAGCGGTCACGCACGCCGGGAGCCCGTGATAGTGGAACTGACCCATCGGTGTCGGGTGCCCCGCGCACTCGTCGAGGAACCACACGTCCTCGCCGGCCGCGTTCTTCACTGCGAAGTTCGACTGGGTGGCCACCGTGGCGCCATCGCCCTCGTACGGGTTGAACAGCGCAGCACCGGAGATCATCACGCCGATCACCCCGAGGCTGGTGGAGGTCGGTTCGTCCGCGAACGTGGGCTCGAGCGGGATCGAGTAGTCGTAGTCCTGTGCAACGGAGGGATCGGCGATCGCCTCCGCCGAGGAGGCATCGGGTACGACGGCGTTGCCGGTGGGCACGGCGTACTCCGCGTTGCGGGCGTGATTCGGCAATCCGTCGGACTGATAGCGGAGCAATCCGTCCTCGAACGTGACCGTCACGTTGTCGCCCCACGAGACTTGCTGAAATCCGTCGGTGAGGTCCCCGGTTTCCACGGGGCCCGTCACTGTTGAAGGGGAGATGCTCATCGTGGTCGAGGGGCTCGCTCCGGAGACGTCGTCGGCGGGTTCCCCGCTCGTCGTCGGTGCCGCTGTCGTCGGTGCCGCCGTCGCCGTCGTTGCTTGCTCGTCGTCGCCACCGCACGAGGCGGCGATCAGTGCCAATGCCAGCAGCGCCGCCGGTGCGATGCGCCGGTGTTCCATGAACGAGTGGCGTCGGAAGAGCAGTTGAGGTTGCATGGGCCGGGACCGTACCGAGCGGTGGTGCCGACGCCCTACGGTCGTGGCCCTTCTCACCGAACCCACACCCGGTCCGCACAGGGCTCACGCCGGATGCTCACCCGATTCGTGCCCGCGACCCGATCCACACACACGAACGCTCTGCCAACCGTGTGATCGTGGTGCGGTCGCGATCGACGCGGCTGGAAGACTGGACCACATGGACCAGGGTCGAACAATGACGGTGCTCGACGGTGGAATGGGTCGTGAACTGCTGCGCATCGGTGCCCCGTTCCGACAACCGGAGTGGTCGGCCTTGGCACTCCTCGAGGGACCCGACTGGGTGGTGCAGGCTCACACCAACTTCATCGACGCGGGCGCTCAGGTGATCACCACCAACAGTTACGCCGTCGTGCCGTTCCATCTCGGGGACGATCGATTCGCTGCTCGCGGCCAAGAACTCGCCGAGATGTCGGGCCGACTGGCGCGACGAGCGGTCGTTGAGCAATCGGCGACCGACGTTCGCATCGCGGGTTCGCTCCCGCCGCTGTTCGGCTCGTATCGACCCGACCTGTTCGACCCGATCGATGCTCCCCGGATCATCGATCCCCTCGTCGCCGGTCTCGCGCCGCACGTCGACGTCTGGTTGGGCGAGACGCTGGGCTGTGTCGCCGAGGCTCGCACCGTGCGCGACGCGATCGATCGCGCCGGAGCAGGCGATCGCCCGTTGTGGATCTCGTACACGCTCGACGATCATCACCCCGGCACCCTGCGGTCGGGTGAGTCGATCGGCGACGCGGTCGCGACGGCAGTCGACCTCGGCGCGGCCGCGGTGCTGTTCAACTGCTGTCAGGCGGAGACCATCACGCCGGCGATCCGAACCGCTCGCGATCGTGTGGGCGACGGTATCGACATCGGTGGCTATGCGAACCGCTTCCAGTCGAGCCACACCGATGGTGGCGAGGCGAATGCTCAGCTGGCGACGTTCCGCGACGACCTCGACCCGGCGAGCTACAACGAGTTCGTGGTCGCTTGGCTCGACGCCGGAGCCACGATCGTGGGCGGATGCTGCGGCATGGAGCCGGACCACATCGCTCGCCTGGTGAGCACCGTGGCAGGCCGCTGAAGCGATCGACCCACACCGGTGCGCGTGGGTCGATGCGAGCGGGTTGCGTCAGAGCTTGGCGAACCGACGAGCCGACAGGGCGGCGAACACGACGAGGATCACGGCCGACCACAGCAGCGACCGCACCACGAACCAGGTGGTGGTGTGGCCGAGCAGCATTTCGGTGTCGCCACCGAGCACGAGCGCTCTCACCGCGCCCACCATCGCCGTGACCGGTTGGTTCTCGGCGATCGGCTGCAACCAGTCGGGCATCGACTCGACCGGCACGTAAGCGCTCGACACGAAGATGAGCGGGAAGACCGAGAACGCGATGCCTTGCGCCGCCTGCGCCGATCCGGACACGAGCCCGAGGAAGATCATCAGCCAGGCGAACGATGTGGAGAACACCACGCACAGCCCGAGCGCAGCCAGCGCACCCAGGAAGCCACCGTCGATCCGGAAGCCGACGAGGAATCCGACCAGGACGGTGATGACGGTGCCCCACATGTTCAGCGCGGTGTCGGCCATCGCTCGGCCCAACAGGATGGCCGGCCGGGGGATGGGCAGTGACCGCAGCCGGTCGAACATGCCGGTCTCCATGTCCTCGGCGACGCCGACGGCGCCACCGGCGAACAGCCCGCTGACGGCGGCGAGCGCCGGGATGAGCAGGTTCACGTACTTCACACCGCCGGTCTGGATGGCTCCGCCGAACACGAACCTGAAGATCAGCAGGAACATGGTGGACGTCACCGCACTGACCACCAGCAACTGTGGGGTGCGGATGAACTGGCGGATGGTGCGCCCGGCATACGTGGTCGCGGTGGACCACACGCCCGGTGGGTTCGGTGGTTGACGGATGGACGCGCTGATGCTGACGCCCGAAGGCGCGGTGAGGCTGGTGTTCACGAGGTGGCTCCGGTGAGGGTGAGGAAGACTTCGTCGAGGGTGGGGCGGCGCAGACCGATGTCGTCGAGGGCGATGTCGCGTTCGCCGATCATGCGAACGGCTTCGGTGAGGGCGCGGGTGCCGTCCTGTACCGGCACCGCGACGCGGCGGGCCGGTTCGTCGAGGTGTGGCGGTTCGGTGCCCAGCGGCGCGAGCACCTCGGCGATCGCGGCGATGTCGGCTGCGTGCCTCACTCGAACCTCGATGACGTCGAGGCCGGCGCGGGTCTTGAGCTCGGTGGGCGTGCCGGTGGCGATCACGCGGCCATGGTCGACGATCACGATGTAGTCGGCCAGTTGGTCTGCCTCTTCGAGGTACTGCGTGGTCAGGAGCACGTCGGTGCCACCCCGCACCAGCGAGCGGATCGAGTCCCAGAGCTCGAGTCGCGTGCGCGGATCGAGCCCGGTGGTCGGCTCGTCGAGCAGCAGCACCCTCGGCGCGCCGACCAAGCTGGCACCGAGGTCGAGTCGCCGGCGCATGCCTCCGGAGTAGCCCTTCACCGGCCGGTCGGCGTCGTCGCTGAGACCGATCTCGTCGAGGACCACCTGCGCCGCGGCACGAGCGGCCTTGGCGTCGTGGCCGAACAGTCGGGCGACCATCACCAGGTTCTCGCGGCCTGTGAGGGCGGGTTCGACCGCAGCGTTCTGACCGGCGAGTCCGATGACCCGGCGGACCAGATCTGGCCGAGCGATCGCATCGATGCCGGCCACTCGCAACGAACCCGCATCGGGCTTGAGCAGCGTGGCGACGGCCTTCACGAACGTGGTCTTGCCTGCGCCGTTGGGACCGAGCACGGCAGTGACCTGCCCGGCCGGCGCGACGAGGTCGAGGCCGGCGAGTGCGTGCACATCGCCGTAGTGCTTGCGCAACCCGCTGGCTTCGATGGTGGGGGCGTCGGAGGAGCCCGACGGCGGGAGGGGGGATGACATCGGACGAGTCTGCCGGTGAAACCCGGTCGATGTGTGTCCGGTTTTCCATGGAAACCTGTCACAGGGTCGAGTCACCCCAGGCCGGTCGGGGTACCGGTCGAGGTGTCATGCTGTTCGCTCGGCCCGACCGTCAGAGCGCGACGGGATCGACAGGATCGACGGGATCGACAGTGGGGAGAGCGGATGAGGTTGCACGTGGTGAGATCAGGTGTGTCGACGCCGGACACACCTGCGATCGTCTTCATCCACGGTCTCGGATCGTCGGCCGCCACCTGGTCGCGGTGCATGGAGATCCTCGGCCCACGCTTCGAGGTGGTGGCCGTCGACCTCCTCGGCCACGGCGGTTCGCCGGTGCCCGACGACCCCGACGCCTACTCGCGCGACCTCGCCCTGACCGACCTCGATGAGGTGCTCGCGTCGCTCGACTCGCGGGCCGTGCTGGTCGGTCACTCGCTCGGTGGGTACCTGTCGTTGGCACACGCCGTCACGCGACCGGGCGTCGCGCGAGCGATCGTCGTGATCAACACCGGGCCCGGCTTCCGCGACCCTGACAAGCGCGAGGCCTGGAACGAACGCTCGCGACGCAACGCTCACAAGTTCGGCGTGGCACCGCAGGTGACCAACCTCAACCTGCAGAACGACGCCGTGGTGATGGATCACCTCGCCGACGTGCAGGTGCCCACTCTGGTGCTGGCCGGCGAGCTCGATCGGCCGGAGTACGTGGTGTCGGGTCAGTACATCGAACGCAAGATGCCCCACGCCCGGTTGCAGGTGATCGCCGGTGGTGAACACTCCATGCACGAGGACACGCATGCGGCCGAGGTGGCAGCAGCGATCGAGCAGTTCCTCGTCGCTGGCGGGTGACCAACGGTCCGGCTCAGTCGCGAAGGTCCGACAGCACGTCGCGCAGAGCGCGCCGGGTGCCCTTGCTGTCGAACGCTTCGAGCGAGGCGATCACGTCGTCGCGCAACGTGACCCCGAGCGCGTCGACCACGTCGGTCAGCGACGCGAGGGCGTCGAACGTCGCCTGTGGTGCGGCGCGCAGCTCGATCGCGACGTCGTCGAGCAGCGCGCGGTGAACCGTTGCGTCCTGGAACGCACCCAGGAGATCCTGCACTGCCTTGAGTCGCGCCCCGTATGCCCGGCGGTGAGGCTTTGTGATGAGTGACCCGAACGACTCCAGCAGGTACCGCAGATGCTTGGCGTCCTTGCGCAGTCGATGTACGGCTTCGCTGGGCGAGGTCGCCGTGATCGAGCGGCCGTCGCGAATCAGCCGATCGTGGGCCTGCTCGATCCGTGTCGCGATCACTCGACCCGCGGGACGCCGTGCCTGTAGCGGCCGCACCCCGCCGGGTTCGCTGGTCGATCCGACGAGTTCCTGCCAACGGTGGAGCCAGCGGTCGCGATCGGTGGAGTCCAGGGCTTCGGCCAGGCGCGCATGGGCCTGCTCGCGGCGAACGACGAGCAGCTCGCGCACGGGTTCCAGCAGCGCGCATTCCGCCGGATCGAGGGCCGACACGTGTGATTCCCACGACAGCAGGTACACGTCGAGATCGCGTGCGGCGCCGGTCTGGCGGGCGAGCTCACCGGCGAGATCGAGCGCATCCCTGCGCGCGTCGGCAGGCATCACATCACGCGAGGCGCGCAGCACCGTGCGGCCCTTCCGGAGGGCGATGCGCAGATCGTGGAGGAACTCCGGATCGAGATCGTCCCTCGCGCCCTGCCAGGTGGCGGCAACGACATCTCCCAGGTGACCGAGCACGTGGCGGAATGCCCTGGTCGCTGTGTCCGCGTGCTTCAACGTCACCTCGGATGACGATGCGCCGCCGGAGAGATCGATGGCGCCGATAGTAGCCGCCCACCCCAACGAGTCCGTTTCGAGCCGCTGCAGTCCGAGGCCGTCCAGTCGCCTTCGGGCCTTGGCAGCCGGCGAGCGATGGTCGGGCAGTTCGTGCAGATCGAGACACCACGTCGCGACTCGCGTGCCGCAACAGATGCCATCGCCGTCAGCGATCTGCACGTCGGTATGCAGCTCCACCCGTGCCACGGCCTTGC
This sequence comes from Actinomycetes bacterium, assembly GCA_031400715.1. GTDB lineage: Bacteria > Actinomycetota > Acidimicrobiia > Acidimicrobiales > Ilumatobacteraceae > VFMC01. The sequence continues at coordinate 13,477 of JANNQK010000261.1, forward strand.
CGTCGCGGTTGCGGCGGAGTGCATGTGAGCAGTTCGACGACATCGTCAACTGCACCAGCAGCGCCCGGTCGAGCACGATCGCTGCGAGTTGGACGCCGAACTGACCTGCCGGCAGGTCGGATGGTGATCGGGGCAGCCGGCCGACGACGAGCGGCTGATCGGGCAACGAGGCGCCGTGAGCGGAGAGCTCGACCGCATCGGCGCTGCCCGGCTTGTAGGCCGGCCGGGCATCGAGGCGGGCGCCGGCGCGATGCAGCCGCCCGTCGAAGGTGTCGAGCACCGAGCGCGTGGCGGGTTGTGGCGGCCCGAACTCGAACCCGAGCTCCACGAGCGCAGCGACGGCCGAGTCGGGGGCGATCGTCGTCGACCACCAGCATGTGACGTCGCTCATGAAGGGCTCAACTCGCACAACGAATACAGGTACGGACGCCTGGCAACGCGAGAAGTCGTTCGGAACCGATCGGTCCGCGGCATCCGTGACACGTCGGCAGCTCGCCCCGAGCGAGCGCCGGCATGGCCTCGTCGATCGCGGCGAGATCGAGGCGCGCCTGCTGGCACAGCGCCCAGACCTGGGCCCGCTCGTAGGCGATCGTCGCGCCTTCCGGATCATGCTCGTCGTCGGTGGAGGTGAGCGCGGCGGCCGACACGATGTCGTCGAAGCGCCGTTCGAGATCGGTGATCTGCTGCACCACGCGGGAGCGTCCGTCGGCCCACGCATCGCGCAGCGTGTCGAGCTCGGTACGAGGTGCCACCGTCCCAGCATCGCATTCGCGGCGCCCGCGCTTCAGGGGCTTCACGCGACGGTTCGGTGACGAAACGTCGGGAGAGCGTTCGTGACGGGCGATGTGGATGCCGTTCTCAAGCTCGTCACGGCCCTTGCCGATACCCAGACCATGCCTGACGCCTCCGATCTGGCCGACGCGTCGGTTGCGCCCTCGCCTCCGCCACCCCTGATGCCCATGCCGACGGGACCACCCGCGGACGTGATGCCGCCCGGGCCCCCGCTCGAGCTGCCGCCTCGGCCTGTGCTCAAGCTGCCGACCCTCGCGCGCAGCGGTGCCGCGGGGCCGACCTCCGGCGAGACTGCGGCGGAGGCGCCGCTGGATCCCATCGCGGCTGCTGCGGCGGCTGCGGCGTCGTCGAGCAACCCGCACGCCATGGCTGCCGCTGCCCACTTCGCGACGATGCGGCAGGCCGCGGCGATGCCCAGCGTGAAGCCGGTGCGCGGTCGGAAGAAGCGACGCAGTCGTCGACCCCTGGTGGTGAAGGTGCTCGTCCTCGGCCTGCTGGGCGGCGCCGGCTACCTGGGCCGTGACACCGCGTTCGCGACCCGCTTGAAAGGTGATGGATACGACAGCTCGATCCTGCCGATGATCGTCTACGAACGCCCGAACCCAGGAACAGTCGACGGGACGATGATCCGCTACGAGGTGATCGTCGAGAACGGGGTCGCGTCGCATGCGGAGTCCTTCATCGACTTCGTCACCCACCCGAGCACGAGCGATTCCATCCTCGAGGTCCGGCAGACCTGGAACTCGGTGGAGAACGGCGCACTCGTCGATCCCCCGCTGAGCATCTCGACGCGGGATCTGATCATGATCGGTGACGAGTCGTACGGGGAACCCACTGAGGTGGGTGCCCCATGGGAGCGGGCCGCCCGGCTGGATCAGTTGCCGCTCTCGGGCAAGGCCACCGTGTGGATGTACCAGGATGTCATCGATCACTCGTTGCGGCGGGTTGCCCCCCTCTCCGTGACCGACGAGACGATCGCTCGCGTCGAGGTCACCACATACGACTGGGCGATACCAAGCGGCGAGTTCAGGCGATCGGCACCATTCGCCGCGGAGATGTTCCCGATCTCCGAGGTCGCGGCGCCTGACTCGCCCGTCACCTTGACGATCAGCGTCGACGCCGCTGGCCTCGTGCGCGTGTTCGATGTGGCGCTCGAACTCGACGCCGTGCTCCAACGGGCCATTGCCGAGGGTGACGGGGCGTACTACTACCGGCGGCACTACGAGCTCGATTCGATCGAGGATGCCGCTCCGACCATCACCGCACCCACGAACGTCGAACCGGCGGCGGCCGACGGAGAGGGTGGCTGACGTGGAGCAGAAGACGAAGCAGAGGATTCGTCGCGCGGCGACTTTGCTGGTCGTCGCCGGCGTGTGCGCGGGCGGCTGGGTGGCGTACGGCTCGGAACCAGGCCAGCGCGCGCTCGGCCGGCGCGAGTACTTCCGGGCGCGCCCGGTCGTGGAGGTACCTGTCTATGCGAGCGCCACGATCTCGGTGCGGTTCGAAGCGATCCGAAGCGCCGAAGCGAGCACTGAGCGCTACGACACAGTGGGCACGATCGATGTCGCGAGTCAGCGGGCAAAGGTCGACACCACGTCGGTTCCGACCGACCTCAGCGCAACGGGGCAATCGCTCGCGGCGTCCGCAACAGGGGTGTCGACACCATCGCCGGCGATGTCCACCGAGGTCATCACGCTCGACGCGACCTATCAGCCGGGCGCGACCGATGCCGATCCGTGGACTCGTGCAGCTCGTGGATCAACGACCCGGGGTACATGGATCGACCCGCACGTCATCCCCACGTACGACGAGTTGGTGGGCTTCGAGTTGGAGTCGATGCACTCGTGGGATCCGCTGATCGGCGGCGGCCCGCTCGACCTCGCCAGT
>JANNQK010000262.1:0-28540 GCA_031400715.1 Actinomycetes bacterium
CTTCGAGTCCTCGCTGCAGCGAGCGCGGTCGATCGAGGCGCACTGGTACGTGACGTTCCATCACAAGGGAGTGATCGATGGGCGCGATCGGTTCGTCGAGGCGCTCGACGCGTTCACCGCGGTGATCGCCCACCGTGAACAGGCCATGGTGGAGTTCGCGGACGAGCCGCGATCGCTCGACGACTTCGTCGCTCACCGCTTCGTGTACCGACCTCACGTCACACTGCCGTTCGTCGACACCGTCGAGCTGCGCTCGGCACGGATGTCGATCGATCGGTTGACGGCCACGGGCCGGCTGCACGAGGTGCAGCCGGGCCAGTGGCGAGCGATCGGCTGACCGAGCACCCACACACCGGGACTCAGCGGCCCGGACTCAGCGGCCCCGACTCAGCGCGCGGACGCCGACCCGCCGTTCGAGCTGCGACCGCCCTGACCGGACCGACCTCGGCCGCCTGCGCCACCGGCACGTGCGGGGCGTCCTGCCGGGCGACCACCTTGGCCGACACGGCCTGGCCGACCTGCAGCTCCGGCTCCCGTCGGCCTGCCCGAACCGGCCGACGCGCCAGGTGCCGCCGGCTGGACGGCGCGCGGCTTGGGCGCACGCTGTGGCTGGCGCACCGGCTCGATGACGGCCGGGCGAACGAACGCTGCCGGCTCGCCGACGAGTGAGGTGATCGCCTGGTGGCCCGGCGTGACACGCGTGATGACCGGCTCGATCGACGCGGCACGGGCCAACTGGCGCACGTCGTTCACCTGGTCGGGCGTCATCAGCGTGACGACCACGCCTTCGGCGCCGGCGCGAGCCGTACGACCCGACCGGTGCAGGTAGGCCTTGTGTTCAGCGGGCGGATCGACGTGCACGACCAGCGCGATCTCGTCGACGTGGATGCCGCGCGCCGCGATGTCGGTTGCCACCAGCACACGTGAGCTGCCGTCGGTGAAGGACTCGAGGTTGCGCTCACGAGCGTTCTGCGACAGGTTGCCGTGCAGTTCGACCGCGGGGATGCCGGCCTGGGTGAGCTGCTTGGCCAACTTCTTCGCGCCGTGCTTGGTGCGGGTGAACAGCAACGAGCGGTCGCGGCCGCCGGCGAGGGCGTGCACGACGGAGGCCTTGTCGGCCGACGCCACGGCGAACACGTGGTGCGTCATCGTGCTGACCGGCGCCACCTCGGGATCGACCGAGTGGACGACCGGACTGTCGAGGAAACGCTTCACGAGCACGTCGACGCCCTTGTCGAGGGTGGCCGAGAACAACAGACGTTGACCCTTGGTCGGCGTGGCATCCATCAAGCGGCGAACCACCGGCAAGAAGCCGAGGTCGGCCATGTGGTCGGCCTCGTCGAGCACGGTGATCTCGACCTGATCGAGCGAGCAGTGGCGCTGCTGGATCAGGTCTTCGAGACGGCCCGGGCACGCGACGACGATGTCGACGCCGCTGCGCAGCGCTGCCACTTGGGGGTGCTGGCCGACCCCACCGAAGATGGTGACCATCTTGAGCTGCAGCGCTGCTGCGAGCGGGGCGATGGTCTCGGCGACCTGGTTCGCGAGCTCGCGGGTGGGCACGAGCACCAAGGCACGCGGCCGCTTCGACTGACGAGATGTGGCGGTCGAGTTCGACAAGCGCACCACGAGCGGGAGCGCGAACGCGAGCGTCTTGCCGCTGCCGGTGCGACCTCGACCGAGCACGTCGCGGCCCGCCATCGAGTCGGGCAACGTTGCGCACTGGATGGGGAACGGCGACGTGACGCCGTTGCGCGCCATCACATCGCTGAGCGATTGGGGCACACCGAGCTCGGCGAACGTGTCGACCATCACGACCGGCGTCTGGCGGGGGGTCGACGTCGGCGCGTTCGGCGCATCGCCGGCTGTTCCACCCTGGCGAGGCTCGCTCGACATGGGTGCGGTCGTGGGACGACGGCGGCGGCCTTGCTGGTGGCGCGCGCCGCTGCTGGAACGGGGGCAGGTGGTCATGTGGGGGTCCTTCCGGATGTGGTGGCCGTTGATGCATGGCCGCCATCACGAACGGATGACACGTCTCGGGAGCGGGGGGACCGCCGGAGACACCAAGCGCCGAAGCGCTGCACTCGACCGCAGCGAGCCCAGGACGGGCAGCACTGCACCTCTGATGCTATCGCCACCGACCCGGAACCGAGCGGATGCCCCGCGCCACACCATCAGGGAGCTGCCTCCATCGATGCGCACTACCCTCGCCCCATGTCGATGTCGGAGCGTCCACCGAGCGCATCCAAGGTGCTGTTGTGGGACATCGACGGCACCCTCCTGCGCACGCCCGGGGTGGGAGTTCGGGCGTTCGCTCAGGCGCTCGAAACGGTCGCGGGTCGGCCCATGGCTCGCATCCAGTACGACTTCGGCGGCAAGACGGATCCGCTGATCGCTCGCGATCTGCTTGCTGCGGTGGAGATCGACGACCCGTCCTACATACCCCTGCTGCTCGCCGAAGTGGAACGAAACTACGATGACTTCGCCGACGACCTGCGCGCCACGATCGCGGTCCTCCCCGGAGCGTCGGAGCTCCTCACCCGATGCGCCGAGCTCGCCGCCATCCAGACCGTCGTGACCGGCAACATCCAGTTCGTCGCCCGCCGCAAGCTGGAGGCCGGGCGCCTCGATCATCACCTCGATCTCGACCGCGGTGGGTACGGATCGGATCATCACGATCGCACTGCACTCGTGAACATCGCCCTGTCTCGACTCGCGGACCATGCCGACGCGGACGATGCCGACGCGGGCGGGGGGGCTGGGCGCGGGCCGATCGAACGGGATCGGGTCTGGATCATCGGCGACACGCCACGCGATGCGGCATGCGCGCTCGGCGCCGGCGTGCGCTGCCTGCTCGTCGCGACCGGCACCTACTCGCTCGAGTCGCTGGCCGGTCTCGGCGCTACAGCGGTGTTGCCCGACCTCGCGGATGTCGAGCGGGTGCTCGACATCTTGATGTCCTGACCCGAGTCGTAGAGTCGGCCCATGGAGCACACGGGCAACCCTGGAAACGCGAGCGCGAGCAAGGGCGGCGCCTCGACAGAACTCCGACAGGTCAACACCTTCTGTCGCATCTGTGAGCCATCGTGCGGCCTGATCGCCCACGTCGACGGCGGTCGACTCGTCAAGCTCACCCCCGACCGCGACCACGCCGTCACCCAGGGTTTCTCGTGCCACAAGGGACTGGCAGCAGTCGACATCCATCACGACCCCGACCGGCTCGATCATCCGCAGCTCCGATCTCCCGACGGCACCTGGACCTCGGTCACCTGGGACGAGGCGATGAGCGATGCAGCGCGACGGTGGAAGGCAGTGGTCGCAGCTCACGGCGAGAACTCGACTGCGGCGTACGTGGGGAACCCGATGGCGTTCAACGCACTCGGTTCGTTGCACGTGGGGCAGATGCTCCGCGCGCTCGGGGTGCGCCGCAACTTCTCGTCGGGCACCCAGGACTGTGCCAACAAGTTCGTCGCCAGCGAGGCGGTCTTCGGATCGTCGAACGTGCACCCGATCCCCGACCTCGACAACACCGACCTGTGCTTCGTGATCGGCGAGAACCCACGGGCGTCACAGGCGAGCTTCTACTCCATCCCCAACGTGCTGGGCACGATGCGACGCGCGGCCGCACGCGGCACCCGATTCGTCTTCGTCAACCCTCGTCGCATCGAGACTCCCGACCAGGGCATCGGCGACACCGTGCTGATCCGGCCCGACACCGACGTGTGGTTCCTGGCGGCGCTGCTGCACGAGATCGACGCCCTCGGCGGATTCCGCGACGACGTGGTGCGGCGTCACGGGCAACACCTTGCGGAACTGCGCCGCTTCATCGGCCCCTACGACGCCGATGCGGTTGCCGACATCACCGGTGTCGATGCGGCCGTCACGCGAGACCTCGCGGCCGCGTGGGTCTCCACCCCGCGCGCTTCGGTGCACGCGTCGACCGGCATCAACATGGGACGCCAGGGGACGCTCGCCTACTGGCTGGTGCACATGCTCAGCTTCGTCACCGGCAAGCTCGACGTCGAGGGCGGCAACCTCAAGAGCGACGGCTTCTATCCGAATGCCCGCTCGGGAGCCGGCGTTCCGGAACAGGGCTACGTCGACACCGAGTTCGGAACGCTTCGTCGCGGTGCACTTCCGGGAACGCTGATGTCGCACGCGATCCTCGACAGCGTCTCGCCGATCAAGGCGATGATCGTGGTGGCCGGCAACCCGATGCTGTCGATCGCGGGCCAGGATCGACTCCGCAAGGCGTTCGAACAGCTCGAGCTGCTGATCGTGATCGACATCTATCCGAGCGCGACCGCCGAGCTCGCCCACGTCGTGCTGCCGTCCACCGACATGTACGAGCGCGACGACCTCAACATCGTCAACATCGGTACCAGCGCGCAACCGTTCGCGCAGTACACACCTGCGGTCGCTGCACCCACGGCCGATCGCAAGCCGGAGTGGTGGATCGCCCACCGGTTCCTGCGCGAGCTGGGCCTACCGTCGATCCTGGACGACCCGAGCCCTGACCCGTGGGCGAAGTGGCGGCACATGCTCGCCAAGGGCTCCGGCCTCGCCCTCGACGATCTGCAGGCCGACGGTGTGCCGCACCTGCTCCCCCGCCCCGAACCGGGCACGTTCTTCGACGCCCAGGTGCACACCACCGACGGTCTGGTCGACTGCTGCCCGCCCGGGTTCGCCGACGCGATCGAACGGTGCGGGCGCCTGTTCGACGACACTCGCCGCGAGGTGACCGACGGACGACTGCGGTTGATCCACCGTCGAGACGCATGGATGCACAACTCGTGGTTCGCCAACGTCGCCCGCATGAAGCGCGGCGGTCGCACCGACAATCCGCTGAGCATGCACCCCGACGACGCAGGCAGACTCGGTCTGGTCGACGGCGATGCTGTGCACGTGAGCAGCGACCACGGTCAGGTGAGCACGGTCATCGAACACGACGATGCGCTGATGCCGGGCGTGGTGTCGATGGTGCACGGGTGGGGACACGCGGTCAGCCCGCGGCTGCGGATCGCCGCCGAACATCCGGGCGCCAACCCGAACGAGCTGCTGCCGATCGGCGAGGGAAGTTTCGAACCGCTGTCCAGCCAGGCCCACATGACCGGCATCGCCGTCGACGTACGACCCGTGCACGACCGCGCTGCGGTGGCGGCCGACTGATCGACGATCCGAGCCGATGGCCGATCCGCCGTGGGCCGATCCGCCGTGGGCCCGTCATTCGGCGGGCGCGAGCTCCAGCAACGGCAGGTAGTCGGCCAGATCGAGCGGGACGAAGTTGCGAATCAGCAACGTGTCGCGGTTCGACGCCATCTCCGCATCGGCGAGCGACGCGGCCATCGCATCGCGCAGCTCGTCGATCGCATCGGGCGTGAACCGCCGCGCCGCGATCACCGGGAGGCAGGGCACATCCGGACCGTTGCCGACCACGACGAGCCCGTCGACGAGCTCGGGCTCGAGACGGCTGATGTGCGCCCAGCTGACCGAATCGATGGAGGCCACCTCGGCGACGCCGGACTGCACCGCTCTCACGCTCTCGAGGTGCGCGCCGGTCCATCGCACGTCGCCGGTCCATGCACCACCGGCGCCGTGCACCGCCGTCACCAGGCTCACCCATCCCGACAGGCTGTCGGGGCCGTTCACCGCGGCGATGGCGCCCGCGAACGACGCGAGGGGTGCGTCGTCGCGGGCGACGATCACCGACCGGTAGCGGTGTGCCACCGCCTCGGGGATGGCGAACTCGAACGTGCCCACCACCTGCACCTGATCGGCCAGCTGGGTGACGAGCGGCCAACCGCACGTGTAGCCGACCACCAGGTCGGGCGATCGCCATGAGGAGTGCACGTCGGCGTGCCAGGTGAGGTCCGCCGGCAGCCACGGCACGCGGCGTCGGATGGCATGCCAGTAGGCGTCGTACGCGGCGCGCAGCTGAGGGAACGGATACATCCCCAGGCCGGCTTCACCGTCGACCGGCATCCCAACCCGTTCGGTCACGCGTTGCTCGGCGACGCGTTGCTCGGCGACTCGCCGGTCGGTCTCGCCGGGTCGATCAGGCATGAACGGATTCGGCGAGCGGATCGACCACCTGTGAGAACGAGCGGATGCCGTAGCGGCGCAGCACCTCGACATAGCCCCGGTAGTACCCGGCGCCGGCAGCGGCCGTGTCGATCGATCCCAGCTCGGCCGTGAGCACCGGCAGTCGGTACCAGGCAGCGCCGGGCACCTCGTGATGTGTGTGGTGCAGGTTGTTGTTGAGGAACAGCAGGCCGAAGAACCGACCACTACGAACCACCGCGCATCGAGTCGCCGGCGCCGGCACGGCCAAGTGCTCGACGAACGACCGGATGTAGGTGACCGACATCCCGAGGTAGCTGTAGCCCAGCAGGTACTGCCAGACCGGCACGTCGGCAAGACCGAAGACGACCCATCCGACCACTGCGGCCAGCACCACGTGGAGCGCCCAGGTTCGCAACGCGGCCCCGCTCGCCCGAGCCAGCTTCAGCTCGCTCCACACGAGCGCCGGCGGCCCGATCATCGGGCCGATCACCAGGCGACCGAGGAACGTACGGTTCACCCGCAGCAACGCACGGCGCACGGGCGATGCTGCCTGCCAGTCTGCAGGGCTCACGTAGAACGACTCGGGGTCGACACCCGGCACGGTGAGCTCGACCCCATGATGGTCGAGATGGGTGTCGCGGTAGACCGTGTACGGCAGCCACAGCGACCGAGGCGCGATCACGAGGGCCGTGTTCAGCATGCGCCACGGCGTGGGATGACCATGGATCACCTCGTGCTGCAATGACATGTACCAGCCGGCGACGAGTGCGAAACCGACCAGCACGAGCGGCCAGGGGAGCATGTCGTGCCAGACGAGCATCGCGATCCAACTGCCCCAGCATCCAGCCGCGACGACGATCGTCGGCCACTCGATCTTCCGCGGAGTCTGTGTTCGCTGCCGTCCCACCGCTGCAGATTGTGCATGACCTGGGGTGATAATCCCGACTCCCAGACTGGGGATTTGCGCGACATCTGATGCACAGACAAGTGATTCCACCCCGGATGCGGTGGATGTGCATCATTCGATGTGTCTAAGCTGCTCGCGTGATCGATCGTCGGAGCCTGCTGACCACGTTCCGCGAGCGTCTGGATGTTGTCGTGCGGCGTAGCGGCCTCGGCCGGGGCGACTTCGCCGCCCAGAACGAACTCGATCGATCGACCCTGTCACAGCTGTTGTCGGTGTCGAATCGTCGGCTCCCCCGCGTCGAGACCCTCGCCGAGATCGCGACGACCCAGCAGGTGTCGGTCGATTGGTTGCTCGGCCTCAGTCACGCCGGGCCGATGCAAGCAGAGATGTTGCAGGAGCAGACATCGTTCGCCGAAGACGCCCGCTCGCCGAACGACGAGCGGCTGATCGAGTGGTTCGACGAATCGAAGGGCTACAAGATCCGGTACGTGCCGTCGACCATCCCCGATCTGCTGAAGACCGAAGACGTGATCCGCTACGAGCTCGCCCACTACGTGGCGTCGCGACCGGCCCAGAAGATCGAGACCGCAGCGGCGCGGCTGGCCTGGACCCGCGGACCCGAGAGCGATCTCGAGACGTGCAACAGCGTGCAGGCCGTCGAATCGTTCGCCAGGGGTGAGGGCATCTGGCGGGCGCTTCCCCACGAGCACCGGGTTGCGCAGATGGAACACATGATCCAGCTCACCGACGAGCTCTACCCCACGCTGCGCTGGTTCTTGTTCGACGGTCTGCAGCGCTATGCGAGCCCGATCACGATCTTCGGCCCGCAGCGGGCGGCGTTGTATCTCGGCCAGATGTACCTCGTGCTCACCTCCACCGAACACGTCCGCACGCTCACCCGCCACTTCGACGACCTGATCCGTGGAGCGGTGGTGCACCCCAATGAGATCTCGCGCTACCTGCGCGACCTGCTTGCGTCGACGGGCGCAGCACGTTCCGCCTGAACCCTTCGTTCTGGTCGCGAATCCACACGCCAGCCGTGAACGAGCGCGACCAGAACGTGGTGCGCTCACCCGCTCGATTCGGCCGGGCTGCCATGCTGGGCGTAGTCGGCGATGAGCGCCATCAGATCGGCGGGCACCTCCACACCGTGTTCGGCGGTGTGGGCGCGACTGGCGAGCCTGGCCGCACCGGGCAGGCGCACCCCGTCTTCCGCCTCGAGCGCGTTCAATTCGGTCTCGATCCGGTCGACGAACCCGCCGCCCATCGTGGCCGTCGGGTCGATCGCGAGGATCACCTGCCCCACGTCGGGCGGCCCGCCGGCCATGCCCCCGAATCCAGAGGCCTCGAACGAGAAGTTCGAGCCGGCGACGCCGCCCGACATGATGTCGACCAGCAGCGCCAGTGCCGACCCCTTGGCCCCGGCCGCGGGCACCATCGCTCCCCCGAGCGCCGCACGAGCATCGGTGGTGGGGTTGCCATCGGCGTCGATCGCCCATCCGAGCGGGATGTCGCGGCCCTCCTGTGCGGCCGCGTTCACCTTCACCCACGCCACAGCCGACGACGAGAGGTCTGCCACGACCGGCGCTCCGTTCGCCCGAGGAGCGGCCCAGGCGAGCGGATTGGTACCGAAGAAGGGTCGCTTCCCACCGGCCGGCGCCATCAGCGATGACGAGTTGGCGAACATCAATGCCACCAGCCCCTGGTTCGCCAGGTGCTCGACGAACCAGCCGAGCACACCTGCCGAGTACGAGTGCACGAGCGCCATGATGCCGACCCCGCAGGTTCGTGTCGCGTCGACGAGTAGGGGTGCGCCCGCTTCGAAGGCCGGGTGGGAGAAGCCGAGACCGGCGTCGACCACCACGGTGGCCGAACGCGGTCGGGTCACGGCGGGCACGGCATCGCCGAGCACCTTGCCGCAGTGCACGTGATCGCAGTAGGTGGGCAGGTACGACAGTCCGATCGGCCGCAACCCCTCGGCCTCGGCGTCGCGGATGCTGCGCGCCGTCGGCTCGGCCTGCAGGTGCGACGCCCCTGATGCGCGGAGCATCCGGTAGCTGAGGTCGAGCACCTCGTCGAGCGTGAGCGTCATCGGCAGCGGAGACATGGTGTCGACGATAACGAACCACTCGGAACAGGTACGCTGCCCCCCCGTGATGGTGCCGTGATCGTGGTGGCCGGCGAGGCATTGATCGACCTCGTGATCCGCCCCGACGGCTCGGTCGCGGCTGCGCTGGGCGGTGGGCCGTTCAACGTCGCCCGCACGATCGCGCGACTCGGGGGCGAGGTGTCGTTCCTCGGGGCTGTCTCCGACGATCGGTTCGGGTCGATGTTGGCCGCACAGCTGCTCGCCGATGGCGTGTCGCCGGCGACGATGGTGCGCACCGATCGGCCCACCACGCTGGCAGCAGCAGAGCTCGCCGAGGACGGCTCGGCGACCTATCGCTTCTACATCACCGACACCTCTGCGCCGGCGCTCGATCACCTCCCCGAGGCTGCCCGTTCTGCGCACGCCGTGCACGTCGGCACGCTCGGCCTCGTGCTGGAACCGATGGCGTCCACCTTGGTCGGATGGCTCGACACCCTGGCCCCCGGTGTGCTGGTGATGGCCGACCCGAACTGCAGGTCGAGGGTGATCGAAGACCGCGCCGAGTACCTCGCTCGGCTCGAGAACGTGTACCGATGCAGTCACATCGTGAAGATCAGCACCGACGATGCCGAGTACCTCGCACCCGGCGCCGACCCGCTCGACGTTGCCGCATCGATCGTCGCCGCGGGCGTCCACGCGGCGTTGTTGACGGCCGGCAAGGAGGCCACCTACGTCGTGACCTCCGACCAGACGACCGCGCTCCCCACGCCCGCGGTGCAGGTGGCCGACACGATCGGTGCAGGTGACTCGTTCTGCGGCGGCTTCCTCGCATGGTGGCGCGGCAACGACTTCGGCGTGGCCGAGCTGGCCGATCACGCGCTGGTCGTCGAGGCGGCGCTGGCGGCTCAGGCCGTGTCGGCCTTCACCGTGACCCAGGTGGGCGCCAACCCGCCTCGGCGCGACCAGCTCGATGCATCGTGGAGTGCATGCAACCCTCGCTGAGCGAACTCCTCGATCGCTCCCGATCGATGGTGGCCGGCGGTGGTCGAATCGTCGGCATCGCCGGCGCGCCGGGTGCCGGCAAGTCGACCCTGGCCGAGCAACTCGTGAGCGCGTGGGGATCGACGGCGCGGCTGCTCCCGATGGACGGGTTCCACCTCGCCGACGACGAACTGGGCCGACTGGGACGCGACGACCGCAAGGGCGCTCCGGACACCTTCGACATCGACGGATACCTGTCTGCGTTGCGACGTGTGCGAGCTCGCACGGCCGATGTGCTGGTGCCGCGCTTCGATCGATCGGCGGAGGCAGCCATCGCCGGATCGGTGCGCATCGATGTCCACGCCGAACTGGTCGTGACCGAGGGGAACTACCTGCTCCTCGACGAACCCGGCTGGCGCGACGTGAGGGCGCTGCTCGACGAGGCATGGCTGATCGTCGCCGACGCCGGCGAACGGATCGAGCAGCTGGTGGCACGCCACGTCGCACACGGTCGCACTGCCGGTGCGGCCGCGGCGTGGGTGGCCTCGGTGGACGAACCGAATGCGCAGCGCGTCACCACGGGGAGCACACCTGCCGACCTGATCGTGCGCCGCTGACGCTCGCACGGACACTCAGCTGAACCTCGCTGAACCTCGCTGAACGGCCGTGGGACCTCGCTGAACGGCCGTGGGACGAATCAGCCCATCACCGTACCGGAGGTGCTCGCCGGCGTTCGCCGTCGGCTGAAGGCGCCGAGGTCGATCGGGCGGCCGGTGTGCTCGCCCACGAACTGGACCGGGTCGTGGTCGTGGTCACGACCGCCTTCGACGGCATCGACGATGGCTACCATGAACTTGCCGACGATCGGAGCGTTCTTGAACTGGTTGCCACTGGTCGCGCAGGCCATGTACCAGCCGGGCACGCTCGAACGGTCGTAGATCGGCACCCAGTCGTCGGCCACGTCGTAGAGGGCGGCCAATCCCGCCGGCCGATGGGGCACACCGAACTCGGGCACACGGCGGGCGAGGCGGTACATCGTGGTCTCGAACCTCTCGACCGACGTCTGCTCGTCGTACTGGTCGGGATCGTCGACCCACTCGAGCGCATCGCACGCCGGTTCGGTTCCGCCCACCAGCAAGGTGCCTCCCATCTGTGGGCGGAAGTACTGGCCGATGTCGAGATCGCTCACGATCGGCGCGCCGTCATCGAGTCGGAGACCTGCCGGCGCAGGCACCGCGAACACCTCCTGGCGCAGTGGCCGGTGATGGATGGTCATGTCGGTGTGCGCACCGGCGAGCGTGTTCAGGATCGCCGAGTGCGGTCCACCGACGTTGATCACGATCGGCGCCTCCACCACCTCGCCGCCGGCAAGGCGGACGCCGGCGACGCGACCATCGGAGAACTCCACGCCCACCACCTCGGCATGGAAGCGGAACGTGGCGCCGTGCTGGGCGGCAGCGAAGGCGATGTTGCGCGCCGCCAGCATCGGATCGTCGACGAACCCGGCCCGTGGTTCGAAGATCGCCGTCAAGGTGCCGTGCGCGTCGTCGGCGAACGACGGGTCGTCCACCGGTTTCGGCGGGAAGAACCTGCCCACGTCGAGTTGAGGGAAGCGAGCCGCGATCTGGTCTGTCTGGAGCATCTCGTAGTCGATGCCCACCTCGTCCCACAGGTCGGTGATGCGACAGAACGAGAACTCCGGGGTGTCGAACAGCAGCATGCCCGTCTCGATGAAGCGACACATCCCATCCGGGTCCCGAGCGCCGAGATAGGTCTCCCAGTCGCGCCATGCCGGAGCCGACTCCCATGCGGTCAGCACGCTGTCGAGCGTGGAGTAGCTGAAACGGATGATCGACGACGACGAACTGGTGGATCCCGCGCCGGGCGCCCCTGCCTTGTCGACCACCGTGACGCGTCGGCCGCTGCGAGCGAACTCCAGTGCCACTGCGGAACCGATGACGCCGGCCCCGATGATGAGTACGTCCGTTCCAGGAATCACCAATGGCACAGTACCCTGCTGGCAAAGCATCGACCGAGGGTCCTCGGTCCCGAGATGGTGCCCTCAGGTCGCCGACGGCGGGCGTCGACGCGGGTGCGATCCGGAACTGCGCCGTGGACCGATCAGCTGTCTTGTGACACGCGGGCCACGATCGAGTCGCGCGTGCCACGCAGATGCGCGGTGAGGGTGCGGACCGCCGCCGCCGTGTCGCCAGCAGAAACCGCCCGAGCCAGCTCGAGGTGCTCCACAGCAGCATCGCTCTTTCGGTGCGCCGCCACGCTCAACACGTGATACCGCTGCGACTGGTCGAGCAACTGGGTCACCTGTTGCCGGAGCAACGTGTTGGGACACGCAGCGACGAGCGAGACGTGGAACGCCCGATGCGCGTCGTGGAACGCCATGACCGTGCGATGGCGGGCTGCAAGCCGCCGGTGGGCGTCCTCCACAGCGTCGACGAACACGGGGTCACCGGCACCGGCCGCCATCGACGACCGCAGCGCAGCTGGATCGAGGAGCAAGCGCAGCTCGTAGATGTCGACGGCTGCGGCCGCGTCGATGGGCGCCACCCTCGCTCCCCGCTGCGCCTCGATGACCACGAGTCCTTCACCGGCGAGCCGTTGGAACGACTCACGCAGCGGAGTGGGTGACACACCCCATCGCTCGGCGAGCTTCTCGCCGAGCAACTTCTCCCCCGGCTGGAGTTCGCCGCTGAGGATCGCCCTCCGCAGCAACGTGTCGACCCATGCTGCCCGGGTGGGCGGTGAGGGGATCGGCAGCTCGGCGGATGTTCCTTGCAGGGCTGACTGAGTCACAGTGCGATCATACCCCTTGACTTGCCCAATAATCTATAGATAATTGAGCCCATGTTCCGTCTCATCTCCGTCGCCGGCCGTAGTGCACTTCAGACCGGTGAGCACTGGCACGATCTCGCCTCCCTCGCCTCCGACCTCACGCTCGCCGATCCGATGATCGCGATCGCCCGCCATGCCGACCTCCACGCCCTCCACGATGCCGCCTCAGCTCGCGTCCCCGACGGCGCCATCGCCGACGTGACGCTCGGCGTCTGCGTGCCACGACCGGCCAAGGTCTTCGCCATCGGACTCAACTACGGCCGACATGCGGCCGAGAGCGGCATGGAGTTGCCGCCTGCGCCGCTGACCTTCACCAAGTTCCCCAGTTGTCTCGTGGGGCCGACGGCCGACATCGAGCTCAGTGGCCCGTCCGTCGACTGGGAGGTGGAGCTCGTGGCCGTGATCGGTACGGGTGGCCGCCACATCAGCACCGGTGACGCGTGGGCGCACGTCGCGGGTCTCACGCTCGGCCAGGACATCTCCGATCGGCCGGTGCAGCTCACCGGGAAACCCCCGCAGTTCTCACTCGGCAAGAGCTTCGACACGTTCGGCCCTGTCGGGCCTGCGCTCGTCTCAGTCGACCATTTCCCCGACCCGGACGACGTCGGACTGTGGTGCGACGTCGCCGGTGAACGCATGCAGGATGGTCGTTCGAACGACCTGATCTTCCCCATCGCCGAGCTGGTCTCGTACCTGTCCGGCATCTGCACGCTCGAGCCGGGCGACATGATCTTCACCGGCACGCCCGACGGCGTCGGGATGGCCAGAGGTCGCTTTCTCGCTGACGGTGAAGAACTCGTGTCGGGCGCCGAGATCATCGGTGAGCTTCGCAACCGCTGCGTCACCCCGGCGAGTGTGGCGTGATGGGCCTGCACCGGCTCCTTGGCATGCGCATCGGCGTGCCCGCACCCGATGCGCTCGCCAGTTTCTACGGCGAGCTCGGGCTGAGCGAACCGTCTGCCGGCACGTATGCCGGCACCGACACCGGACCATTGGTCAGCGTGGAGGAGTACCCCTTCCGTCGTCTGCTCGAGGTGTCGATCGGCGCGGACAGCGACCGCACCGTCGACGAGATCGCCGCACGCATGTCCGATCTCGGGGCGACGACGTCACGAGGTGCCGACGGTGAACTGTCAGCCGTCGATCCGCACAGCCAGGTGACGTTCCGCGTGCGTGTGGCCGATCCACTCGGTGTGCAGACGCCCCCGGCGAGGATCACCGACAATGCGCCGGGGCACGCCGTGCGCCGCAACGCTCGGGCGAACGGCGTCTTCGGTACGCCTCGCCCGCCGCGCCGACTCGGCCACATCGTCATCGGCACGCCCGATCTCGCGGCCACCCGCGACCTCCTGATCGGCCTCGGCTGCAAGCTGAGCGACGAGATGCCCGGCATCATCGCCTTTCTCCGCTGCTCCACCGACCACCACAACATCGGACTCGTCGGATCGCCCGTGCCGATGCTCCAGCACTACTCGTGGGAGTGCGACGACGTCGACCACGTCGGTCATGCCGCGACAGCGCTGTTGCGCACCGATCCCGACAGGCAGGCTTGGGGCTTCGGCCGCCACTTCGTTGGCTCGAACTACTACTGGTACCTGCGCGATCCGGCCGGGTCGTTCCTCGAACTGTTCAGCGACATGGACGTGATCGACGATGACGACGCATGGGAACGCGAGGGCCGAACACCGTTCGGGTTCGAACACGTTGCCAACTCGTGGGGCCCTGCCGTCCCGATGGAGTTCATCGCTCCCACCGATCTGCCGGTTCTGCAAGCCGCTTGGGCAGCGCGCTCGTGACCGGCGCCTCACCTGTTCCTCGACATGACGTCGTCGTCGTGGGGTTCGGTCCGGTCGGTGCCACCACGGCGGGGCTGCTGGCCGGTCGCGGCCTCGACGTGGTGGTGATCGACCGTGACACCGAGGTCTACCCACTCCCCCGCGCCGCGCACTTCGACCAGGAGATCATGCGCATCGTGCAGGAACTCGGCGCCATCGACGACGTGCAGCCGAGCACGCGGCCACTCCCGGGAATGGACTTCCTCACGGCCGACCGCCAGGTCCTGCTGTCGATGCGTTCGGGGAGCCGCACCCGCTCCGGCTTCCCCGCATCGGTGCTGTTCCATCAGCCCGGCTTCGACCAGGCCCTCCGCGATCACGCCGTCCGACTCGGCGCGCAGGCGCGCCTCGGCGCCGAACTCACGGCAATCCACCAGCACGACGACCGCGTGGTCACGCATCTGCGCGACGGCACGACGATCGAGAGCAGTTGGGTCGTCGCCTGCGACGGCGCCCGAAGCGCGGTGCGCAAGGCGCTCGGCACCACGATGGACGACCTCCACTTCGAGGAGCCGTGGCTGGTACTCGACCTCGTGATGGCCGACGGCGTGGCGCCACCGTCGGAGGTGTGCCTCCAGGTGTGCGACCCGGCGCGGCCCCACACGCTCGTGCCGATGCCATCGCCGCGGTTTCGGTTCGAGTTCATGCTGCTGCCCGGCGAGGACCCGCAGTGGATCCAACGGCCGGAGGTGATGCTCGATCTGATGTCTTCCTGGGTCGATCCGTCGACCGTGACGATCGAACGTTGCGCCGTCTACACGTTCCACGGGCTGATCGCGGACCGCTGGCGCGACGGCCGGGTGCTGCTCGCCGGCGATGCCGCACACCAGATGCCGCCGTTCCTCGGCCAAGGCATGTGCTCGGGCATGCGCGACTCGGCCAACCTTGCGTGGAAGCTGGCCAAGGTGGTGCGCGGCGAGAGCAGCGACGCGTTGCTCGACACCTATCAGGCCGAACGTGAGCCACATGTGCGCTCGATCGTGGAGGCCGCGGTCGGCTTCGGCCGGTTGATCTGCACCACCGACGTTGCAGCTGCCGCCGCACGAGACGATTCGATGCTGGCCGCCCGGGCCGCAGCAGCGGACGGTCCGGCGGTGACCGACGACGGTGACGGATTGATGCCGCCGCTCGTGGCCGGCTCCTTGGTGCTCGACGGTGGCGGCGTCCAGTCGGTCCAGGTGCTCCTCGACGGTGCTCGGTCGGACGATGTCGTCGGCGATCGCTTCACGGTTGTCGTGCGGTCTCCACGTGCGATCTCGCCGGCGGTCGACGCCTGGAGCGCTGCCGGCGCAGTCGTGGTGGACGCGTCGGTCGATACCGCCTGGGTCGCCACGCTCGATGCATTCTCGCCCCCGGCAGATGTGGCGGTTGTGCGGCCCGACCGGTACGTGCTGGCACAAGGGGTCGAGTGCCCATCGCTGCCATCGATCCTGAGCACCGTGGGCTGATCTCGGTCAACCCACGCGCCAGGTCCAGACGCGCATGTCGACACCGCGGCCGCCCTCGACGATCAGCGGCGACGACTCGGTGCGCTCGACCAACGACCACACGCCGTCAGCTTCGAGGCGGGCGATCTCGGCGCCACAGCCGAGCGGGTCGAGCACATCGTCACGGAACGTGATCGACACATGGCCACCGGGACGCACGACGTCCGCAAGGCCGCGAAGCGCCTCGGGCCCGACGTGGCCATGGGTGAACACGCCCACTGAGACGACCGCATCGAACGAGTCGGGTTCGAATGGCAGCGCTTCGAGCAGCGAACCCTGATGCAGTTCGTCGTACACGGCCCGCGCCCTCGCCGCGTCCAGCATCGCATCGGACAGGTCGAAGCCGATCAAGCGGCCGATTCCGAGCCGGTGGAGCTCGACACCCACCAGACCCGTGCCGCAGCCGGCATCGAGCACGACACCGTCCCTCCCCGCCCACCGATGACAGCGCGCCGCACACGCCGCCGGCGCCTGCCACTCCATCCCGCCCAGGTCGTCGTCGTAGGTGCTCGCCCACTCCTCGTACCGGTCGCGCAGCTCCCCGGGAGTGGTGGCGCCATAGATCCAGCGCAAGCGATCCTCGTCCATGTGCCGATCATCGCACGGCCCACCCGCCAGGACGATCCGAATACGGTCGTACCGGGAATCGAGCACCATCCGAGTGCGACGCTCCACCCCGGGGTGGCGTCAGGAACTCGGTTCGACCGCGTGGGACTCGGACGGGAACGTGGGACTCGGACGGGAACGTGGGACTCGGACGGGAGCGGAGATCCGGGGTATCCGCAAGAACGTTGCTGTCCCGGTCGATCGTGCGAGCCGAGTCGTCCACAATGGGCGAATGACCGGACCCGGACCTTCTCTCGACCATTCTGAGGGCGACGTTGCGGAGCTCGACAGCACGTCGGGCTTCGAGCGGGCCGAGCACGCCGCTCTCGGCGAGGACATCCGGCTGCTCGGGCGGCTGCTCGGCGACGTGATCCGCGACCAGGCCGGCGACCAGGTGTACGAGCTCGTCGAGCAGGTGCGCCGGCATGCAGTCAGTGGGCGCCGCGAGCCGGGCCGCTTCGATGCGCAGGACCCGGGCTCGCTGCTCGCCGGGGTGGAGCCCGAGACGGCGGTGCACGTGATCCGGGCGTTCAGCTGGTTCTCGCTGCTCGCGAACATCGCCGAGGACGTGCACCAGGTCCGTCGCCGGCGCCACTACCGCAGCATCGACGCACCGGAGCGGCCCGGCTCCCTCGGGCACGCGGTCGCCGCGCTCACCGAGCACCTGCAAGATCCCGGCGAGGTGGCCGCGGTGTTGCGCCGCGTGGAGGTGAGCCCGGTGCTCACCGCGCACCCCACCGAGGTGCGCCGCAAGACGATCCTCGACGTGCAGCGCCGCATCGCGGATCTGCTCACCTGGCGCGGTCGCGTGCAGATGGACGACCAGGAGGCAAAGGAGTGGGAGGGCGACCTGCGCCTCCAGGTGCTCATGCTCTGGCAGACAGCGCTGCTGCGACTGTCGAAGCTACGGGTGCGCGACGAGATCGCCGAAGCGCTGCGCTACTACGAGCTCACGCTGTTCGACGTACTCGCGTCGCTACAGGCGGACGTACAGCGCACTGTCGACGCGCTCGTTCCGGACGCGGCATCTCCAAGGAGCGACGTGCAGCCGGTGATCCGCATGGGCTCGTGGATCGGTGGCGATCGCGATGGCAATCCGTTCGTGACGGCCGAGGTGCTGCAACTCGCGGTCGACCTCCAGGCCCGAACAGCGCTGACCCGACACCTCGCCACGTTGCATCGTCTGTCCATCGAGTTGTCGATGTCGTCACGACTCGTCAGTCCGTCGCCCGAGTTGCTCGCACTCGCCGACGCATCGGGCGACGACTCCCCGTTCCGTGCCGACGAGCCGTATCGTCGAACGCTGCGCGGGATGTACGCCCGACTTGCGGCGACGGCGCGCTCGACGATCGGCACCGTGCCAGGTCCGCCGCCACATGCCGACCTGCCGCCGTACGGCAACGCGACACAACTCGCCGACGACCTCGCCGTCGTCGAGGCATCACTGCGCCTCCACGGGGCCGGAGCTCTGGCCGACGCGCACATCGGCCCTGCCCGCGCTGCGGTGGAGCTCTTCGGCTTCCACCTCTGCACGCTCGACCTGCGCCAGAACAGTGACGTGCACGAGCGGGTGGTGGACGAGTTGTTGCGCAGCGGTGGCGTCGTGGACGACTACCTCGGACTCGAGGAAGGCAGCCGCATCGCGGTGCTTCGCCGAGAACTGGCGACCGCCCGGCCGCTGCTGCACCGTGCGATCACCTGTTCTGCGGAGACAGCGACAGAACTCGCCATCGTGGACACAGCTGCGAAGGCTGTCGACCGTTTCGGCGAGCGGATCATCGGGCACGCCGTCATCTCGAAGTGCAACTCGGTGAGCGACATCCTCGAAGTCGCAACCATGCTGCGCGAATCCGGCCTGCTCAGGCCGGGCTCGGACCCGCAGCTGGCCCTCGACATCGTGCCGCTGTTCGAGACCATCGACGACCTGCGCGGCTCGGCCGCGATCATCACCGATCTGTTGCGGCTGCCCGAGTACCGCTCCTGGCTCGACCGTTGCCGGGGCGGGCTGCAAGAGGTGATGCTCGGCTACTCCGACAGCAACAAAGACGGTGGATACGTCGCCGCGAACTGGGCGCTCTATCGGGCGCAGGTGCAGCTGGTGGAGGTCTGCCGCGAGGCGGGGGTGCGGCTGCGGTTCTTCCATGGACGCGGTGGCACCGTGGGCCGTGGCGGCGGACCGAGCTACGACGCGATCGTCGCCCAGCCGCCCGGCGCAGTGGACGCAAGCCTGCGCCTCACCGAACAGGGCGAGGTCATCGCCGCCCGGTACGCCAACCGCGACCTCGCTCGGCGAAGCCTCGAGGCGCTCGTCGCTGCTGCGGCGGAAGCGACGGTCGGAGCCGGGAGCTCGATCGCCGACCCCGACTTCGTCTCGACCATGGACACGCTGGCCGACAGTTCCCTGGCGGCGTACCGCGAGGTCGTCTACGGAGACCCGGACTTCGTCAGTGTGTTCCGCTCGCTCACACCGATCAGCGAGATCGGCATGCTCAACATCGGCAGCCGTCCGGCCTCACGCACCGCCAGCAACCGCATCGAGGATCTCCGGGCGATCCCGTGGGTGTTCAGCTGGAGCCAGTGCCGGCTGATGCTGCCCGGCTGGTTCGGGGCGGGCAGCGCATTCGCTTCGTGGGCCGGCGAGGATGCCACCCGGTTGGCCGAACTCCGGCGGATGCACCGCACATGGCCGGTGTTTCGCACGATGATGTCGAACATGGGCATGGTGTTGGCCAAGAGCGACCTCGGCATCGCCCATCGTTACGGGGCACTCATCACCGATGCAGCAGCGGCAGACCGCGTGCTGTCCGCGATCGCTGCCGAGCACGAACGCGCCGTGCACTGGGTGCACGAGATCACGCAGGCACCGCTCCTGGGCGACAACCCCACGCTCGCGCGCAGCATCCGCAATCGGTTCCCCTACCTCGACCCACTGCACGAACTGCAGGTCGACCTGCTCCAGCGCCATCGCGCCGGCGAGCAGCACGAAGCGATCGCCCGCGGCCTCCAGTTGACCATCAACGGCATCGCTGCCGGACTGCGCAACAGCGGCTGAACACAGCCGGACTCACATTCACCGCGTGTGCGCAGCAACACACCCATCGGCGCCGACGTGAACACACGAGGTCCCACGTTCACGGGAGGGCGATGGGGACGAGATCGGCAAGGGTGACGTCGAGGAGCTCGAAGTCGGGACTGCACGAGGTGAGCGCATGCACCATGCCCGCAGGAACGACGAACGTATCGCCGTCGAGCAGGTCGGTGGGGGCGACGCCGTCGCACTCGAGCGTGCACGAACCGCGCAGCACGAAGCCGAACACGAACTCGGCATCGTGGGTCGACCGCGGGGTTCGATCCGCATCGACGGGACGAACGACGCGTACACCGGCCAGGCCCTCGGTGGCCGCGCCGATGCCGATGTCGCGGTACTGGAAGCCGTCGAAGCGCCACGGATGCCATGCCGCCCCGGACGCGACGTGACGTACGAATCGTTGTGCGCCGAACACCCGGAGTGGGTCGATGCCGCCCGTCGGCAACGGCATCGAGTGATCGGCCAGCGTCTCGTGCTCGGCAGGACAGCCGAGTTCGATCACCTCGAGCCCGCCGCCGCTCTCGAGCACACGATGCCTGATCTCCGGTGGCTGCAACACGCAGTCGCCGGCCTCGAGCACGAACGGGTCGCCCTGATCCTCGTACACCAGTCGCACCCAGCCTCGGTGGCAGTAGATCATCTGGAACCGCACCTTGTGGTAGTGCACGTAGTCGGGTACGGGACCATCGGTGGTGATGCGGATGTGCGATCCGATGAACCTGCCGCCCTGACGCCCGGGGATGATGTCGCGGTACTCCATCCCGGCGCGTCCGACCCCCCACGACGCGGCGTCGCGCATGTGGCTGATCGACAGCGACTGGCTCACAGGAGGCACGACGAGGCCGGGGTCGGCATCGACCACCTCGACCCGTGTGCCGTTCGGTGCGCGCCACGCACCCTCGCCGCAGGCAGTCGCTCCTCCGGCCGCTTCGACGGTCGCCATCGAGCGCTGCACCGCCGAAGGGTCGGAGCATCGCAGGCGAATGGTGAGGTGCGGGCCGGCACGATCGGCTGACGTGGGGTCGTCGGTCGACTGGAGACGCAGGGTCAGCCCATGACCCGACAGCTCTGCCGTGGACGGTGCATCGGCGGGGAAGATCGCGTCGACCCTGAACCCGAGACCCTTGGTGAAGAACTCGAGCGTGGGCTGCAGGGGGCGACACGGCACCACCACCAGGGCCTGGCGCCGATCCGCACCGACCTGCGGCGCAGGAGGCCGACCAGCGCCCGCGGCTGACATGTTCTCCACCGGATCGGTCATCACGGCGACGCTAGCCTGACCCGGTTCCCGGCCCAACGCAGACATGACCGACGCCACTCCTCCCCACCGACGCACCGACGCGACGCCCCATCCGTCGCCGCCCCATCCGCTGCCGGCTCATCCGCTGCCGACTCATCTGCTGCTCGGCATCGACACCGGCGGCACCTACACCGATGCCGTGGTGTACGACGAGCGGTCGCGCACGGTGGTGTCCAAGGCGAAGGCGCCGACCACCCATCACGACCTCAGCATCGGCATCGGCGAGGCGATCGAGCGCGCGCTGCACCACGCCGGCGCCGAGCCGGATCGGATCGAGCTCGTCTCGCTCTCGACGACGCTCGCTACGAACGCGCTCGTGGAAGGCTCCGGCCGGCCGGTCGCGGCGGTGATCATCGGCTTCGACGACGAGGTGATCGAACGGGGCGGCCTGCGGCGGGCGCTCGCCGGCGACCCTGCGATCCTGCTGGCGGGGGGCCATGATCCCCACGGCAACGAGCGGTCCCCGATCGATCTCGAACTGCTGGCCGACGAGGTGGCGCGGGTCGCCCATCGTGTCGACGGCTTCGCCGTGATGGCTCAGTTCAGCGTGCGCAACCCTGCACACGAACGCGCGGCCGCAGAGGTGATCCGCCGCGTGACCGGCAAGACGGTCACCGCGAGCCACATGCTCTCGGCCCAGCTGAACGGACCCAAACGGGCGGTGACTGCGATTCTCAACGCCCGATTGGTGCCGATCATCGACCGTCTGGTCGCCACCACGGAGCAGACCTTGACCGCGCAGGGCGTTCACGCCCCGGTGATGGTGGTGCGCGGCGATGGCTCGCTCGTCTCGGCGGCGTTCGTGCGCGAGCGACCGATCGAGACGATCCTGTCGGGACCGGCGGCAAGCCTGGTGGGCGCTGCGCATCTCACCGGGCTCGACGATGCCATCATCAGCGACATCGGTGGCACCACCACCGACATCGCCGTCCTGCGCAACGGCGTTCCGCTCGTCAGCACGATGGGCGCCACCGTCGGCGGGCATCGCACGATGGTGGCTGCCGTCGAGATGCACACCCACGGCCTCGGCGGCGACAGCCAGGTGAAGCACGACGATCGCGCCGCCGGCGCCGTGCTGCTGCTCGGCCCGCGGCGCGTGATCCCGGTGGCGCTCCTGGCGGCCCGCCATCCCGCCATGGTTCACGCGGCGCTCGATCGTCAGTTGTCGGCCGATCCTCCGAGCGATCTCGACGGGGTCTTCGTGGTGCTGCTCGACCCACAACGAGGCGAGAAACGGGGTGACCGACGAGGGGACCAGGCAGGGGGCCTGCTCGACACGAACGAGCAGCGCATCGTCGAGGCGGTGGCATCGGCCCCCGACGGGCTCACGACCGCCGCAGCGGTGATGACGTCAGCGGCTCAGCGACTCGTGACCGAGCGTCTCGTCCGCAAGGGTGTGCTGCAGCTGGCGTCGTTCACCCCCACCGACGCAAACCACGTCGTCGGCGGCCAGCACACCGGCGACGGGGACGCGGCGCGCAAGACGGCGCTGCTGTTCGCTCGACGTCGCGACCGGCTCGGCCGTTCGATCGCCGCGGATGCGACGGAGATCGCTCACCTCACGATCGACACCCTCGTCAGACTCTCGGCCGAGGCCGTGCTGGCAGCAGCATTCGATCACGATGGTCTTCCCTCCGACACCGTTCGAAGTCGCGCCGTTCAGGCTGCACTCGACGGACACACCGGCGTCAGTCGACTGTCGGTGGGGCTCGATCTTCCTCTCGTGGGCCTCGGAGCGTCGGCACCCAGCTACTACCCGGCGGTCGCGGCATTGCTGGGAACCACGAGTGAGGTGCCCGATGATGCAGACGTCGCCAACGCGATCGGTGCCGTGGTGGGCCGCGTGCGCATCTCTCACGAGTGCACCATCTCGGCGCCACAGATCGGCCAGTACATGGTGCACGCCGGCGACGCGCCGATGATGACCACGTCGCTGGAGGCCGCGCTCGAGCACGCCACGGGCGTCCTGACCGAACGGGTTCGCGCCGACATGGACGCAGCCGGCGCAGCCGAGATCGAGCTCTCCACCGACTGGCACGAGTCGACGGTGGAGGTGAGCGGGACCCCGATGTTCGTCGAGGGCCGCCTGCACGTCACCGGGAGCGGCCGCCCTCAATTCTGAGGATCGCAGGTGCGGAGTACCTGCGGTTTGTCAAGAAAGCCTCAAGTCGTCCCGCGCTCGCGCCGATCTGTTGTTCATGCGCCGCACGACGAGAACCCTTCAGGTCGCCCTGGCATCGCTCGCGATCGCGGTCTCGACCGCGACGGTGGGTGCCCTCCCGGCGACGGTTCATGCCAGCCCGGCACCGACCACGAGCAGCCAGTACGTGGTGAAGCAGGACGACACGCTGTTCGGCATCGCCAAGAAGCTCGGCGTCGCCCTGGACGCACTGTTGACGACCAACAAGCTGACGCTGACCAGCATGATCCACCCGGGCATGCTGCTCACCGTTCCTGCCGGTGCAGCAACACCCCTCCCGACCACTTCCTCTCCATCGAGTACGACCTCGAGTACGACCTCGAGTACGGCCTCGAGCAGTACATCGCGCAACGGTGCGCCGGCCACCACGTACGTGGTGAAGCCGAACGATGCCTTGTTCAACATCGCCCGCACGTACGGCGTCAGCCTGAACGGGTTGCTGCAGGCGAACAAGCTCACGATCAACAGCGTCGTGCTCCCGGGCCAGACGCTCACGATCCCGGCCGGAGGCACGTTGGCCGTCTCCCCCACGCCAGCGGCCCCCGGTCCGGTACCCGCTGCTGGTGCCGCTCCCGGTGGTGCACCCGCCGGGACCTACGTCATCCAGAGCGGTGACAGCATCTTCGCGATCGCTGCCAAGCACGGTCTGACGATGGGCACCCTGATGAAGGCCAACGGCCTCTCCCTCGACAGCGTCATCGCCCCGGGGCGAACGCTCACGATCCCGGCCGGAGGTGTCCTGGTGGTCTCCCCCCCACCAGGCGCCTCCGGCCAGGCCAACTCGACGACGACCGCCGTCGCGGCGAAGCTCGACACGCTGGTCGCCTACGCCAAGGCCCAACTCGGCAAGCCGTGGGTGTTCGCCGCAGCGGGCCCGGATGCGTTCGACTGTTCGGGCCTCACGATGATGGCCTACCAGCAGATCGGCATCTCTCTCCCCCACTCGAGCGTGATGCAATCGACCAAGGGCGTGGCCGTCGACTGGTTCACCCAGGAGATCCGGGCCGGCGACCTGATCTTCATGGCATCGAGCAACAAGCCGGGCGTCATCGGACACGTCGGCATTGCGATCGACGCCAAGCGCTGGATCCATTCGCCGGAGAACGGCGATGTGGTGCGGCAGGGCTTCATCCCCGCCGACGCACGCTTGATGGCCGTTCGCCGC
Organism: Actinomycetes bacterium; assembly: GCA_031400715.1. Taxonomy (GTDB): domain Bacteria; phylum Actinomycetota; class Acidimicrobiia; order Acidimicrobiales; family Ilumatobacteraceae; genus VFMC01. The sequence continues at coordinate 24,572 of JANNQK010000262.1, forward strand.
TACGTCAACGGCTGATCACGTAGCTCGACAACACCTTGTCGAGTTCGTCGATCAGGAGGTCGGCCTCGGCCGCGCCGAAGGTGATGGGTGGCTTGATCTTCAGCACGTTGTCGTGTGGACCGTCGGTGGAGATCAGGATGCCGCGGCTGCGCAGTCGCTCGGCGACCTCGCCCGCTGCATCGGTGGCCGGCTGACGGGTTTCGCGATCGAGCACCAGATCGACCCCGACGTACATCCCTTCACCGCGCACATCGCCGATCACCGCATGGCGCTGCTGGAGTTCGCGGAGGCCGGCGACCAACATCGCACCGGTGTGCGCGGCACGAGACATCAAGTCCTCACCCTCGATCACGTCCAGCACGGCCATGCCGACGGCACAGCTGACCGGGTTGCCGCCGAAGGTGCTGAAGAACTCCATCCCATTGGCGAACGCCGCAGCGATCTCGGGTGTGGTCACCACGGCGCCGAGGGGATGACCGTTGCCCATCGGTTTGCCGAGGGTGACGATGTCGGGCACGACCCCCTGCAACTCGAACGCCCACATCGACGAGCCGACCCGCCCGAAGCCCACCTGCACCTCGTCGGCGATGCAGAGCGCGCCCGCTGACCGGGCATGTCCGTAGGCGGCACTGAGGTAGCCCTGGGGAAACACCACCTGGCCACCGCATCCGGAGATCGACTCGGCGATGAACGCCGCCGGTCCGCGAGCATCGTGTTCGACGGCTCGGCCGATCGCAGCTGCCACCGAGGTCGCATAGTCCGTGCCTGCGGCAGCTCCGGCCGAGCGAATGCGACCGCGGTACGGGTCGGGCAGCTCGGCCAGCTGCACGTGCGGCTGGCGCCCCGCACCGCCGGCGCGGTTGAACTTGTACGCGCTGATCTCGACGAGATCGTTCGTGTTGCCGTGATAACCCCAATCGACGGCAACGACGTCATGGCGGCCGGTGACGGTGCGTGCGATGCGCAGGGCGAGCTCGTTGGCTTCGGAGCCCGAGTTCACGAAGTACACCACACTCAGCGGGTCGGGGAAGGTCGCAGCGAGGCGTTCGGCGTAGTCGAGGATCGTGCGGTGCAGGTAGCGCGTGTTGGTGTTGAGCACGGCCGCCTGACGGCTCAGCGCGGCGACCACCCGAGGGTGGGCATGGCCCACGTGGCAGACGTTGTTGACGCAGTCGAGGTGGTGACGGCCGGTGTGGTCGACGAGCCAGACACCCTCGCCCCGCACGATGCTGAGCTTCGAGCGATAGCTGGTGCTGAGCGACGCTCCGAGATCGGTACGTCGCCGAGGCATCAGCGCGTCGGGCGGATCGGCGCTGGCCCAGGTTTCGGGGCCGAGTCCGAGCAGGAGGTCCGCGTCGGGAGCGATCTGACGCCAGATCGCCATTCGACCGGGCTCGCCGGCGCCCTCGAAGTTGCCGTCGGGTCCGAGCAGCGGGTCGGCCATCAGGTCGGTGATGATCTGCACGTGCACGTGCGGCGCCCACCCGCCGTTCACCGTGTGGTCGCCCACGAAGCCGACCACGTCGCCGGCAGCGACCCGCTGACCCGGCTGCACGGCGGTGAGCGTGCGGCGCGACAGGTGACCGTAGAGCACGTAGAAGTGACCGGCATCGCCCGCCTCGTGACGCATGATGACGGTCGGGCCGTAGTCGAACGGAAGGTCGTTGTCGACGACGGTGACGACGGTGCCCGGAAGCATCGCGTGCAGCGGTGTGTCCTCGGGGACGAAGAGATCGATCCCCAGATGCACCGATCTGGCCTCGGGCGAATCGGTGGCGAACTGGTCGCCCGCGTAGCAGCTGCGGTCCTCGTCGTATCGTCCGATCGCGACCGCTGCATCTGCTGCGACCATCTCGCGACGCAGCCAGTGCCAGTAGGCCTCCGGATCGGACGCCAGGTGCATCCCGGGGGCACCGTCGGCGAGGCTGACCACGATGCGCCCGGCTCGGCGCAGGTCGAACGGCAGCGGCGACACCGGACGGCACTCGTCACTGCGCAGCCAGTCGACGATGCCGTCGTGCTGGGGTACCGCGCTCAGGCCGGCGGCGTTCCGAGCGGTGAAGTGGAGGAACTCGGGCCGCATGCTCATGAGCCGGCGCAGCAGTCGCAGCGCGGGCGCTTGGCTGACCGTGAGGTAGTCGTTGTCGGGGAACTCCGCGGCTCGGTGCGACGAGATCGCGACGCTCATCGCCAGACGGGCGACGACGAGATCGAACAGCACTCGCAGCTCGTCGGCCTCGAGCGCAACCTCCTGCGAGAAACCGGCGATCACACGCGTCGCGGTGGCGACCACGTCAGTTACATCGAGCAAGCCGTACGCGAGCGCGATCGCGAGCTCGTTCACCCGGCGACCGAACACCGCGTCGCCGAAGTCGATGATGCCCGTGATCCGCAGCGAGTCGTCTTCAGCAGCCGAGACCAGGACGTTGAAGTCGTTGGCATCCTGGTGCAGGACCGAGGTCGGCAGCTCGTCGAACACGGGGAGCACGCGCTGGACGTAGCGATCGAACGCCTGCTCGACGAGTGCACGATGGCCGGCATCGGCGATGTCTGCCACCCATGGTCGCACCGAGATCGCCTCGTCGAGGTTCCAGAGGAAGCCCCGCCGATGCGCGCCAGGATGGCCGAAACCGCGCAGGCCTGCCGACAGCCGACCGATCGCCACGCCCACGTGGTGTTCGAGCTGAGGCGTACGCACAGCGGTCGCCAACGTGTTGCCGGGAAGGTGGCTGACGACCCGCACGTGATGCATGCCGTGCTCGCCGGCAACCACGGCGAATCGCGAACCGTCGACGGTGGGAACGACGCGGGGCACCGGCAGGTCGGGCATCGTGCGAGCGAGGTGCTGCAACATCGCCAGCTGCAGGTCGAGCACCGCTGGATCCTCCGCGGCGTTGGCAACCTTGAGCACGAAGGTGCCGTGCACCCCGATCAGTCGAGCGTTCTGATCGCGCTCGGACTCGAGCGGCGACACAGATGCCTCGGTGCCGTCGGTGCTGTCGATGCCGTCGATGCCGTCGGTGCCGCTGGTGCTGTCGATGCCGACGATGCCGAAGTGTTGGCGCGCGATCGACGCGAGCTCACCCGATGAGAACGCGGGCGCCGGGCGCCGGAAGACGTCGAGGTCGTTGACGGTCACGCGAGCGAACCTATCGGTGCATCCCGTGTCGGCCGGTCTCAGCGTCCGGTGAAGTTCGCCGGTCGCTTCTCGAGGAACGAGGCGACACCCTCGCGATGGTCGTCGCTCTTGAAGCACGCAGCCATCGCCGCTGTGTGCCGCGCCATGTGCTCGCCCACGGGCGCGGTGAGCCCCTGGTGCACCAGGCTCTTGATCAGGCCGAGGCTGTGTGGAGACCCCGCAGCGATGGTGTGGGCGAGATCCATCGTCTTGTTCATGAGATGGTCGCTGAGCACGACATCGGTGACGTAGCCGAGTCGGAGCGCCTCGTCGGCGTCGACCATCGCTCCCGTGTAGAGGAGCCTCAGTGCGGGCTGCACGCCGATGATGCGCGGCAACAGCCACGTGCCGGCACCGGTGTCGGGAACGAGCCCGCGGTGGACGAAGTTCCAGGCGAACCGAGCGCTGGGGCTGCACAGACGGATGTCGCACTGCGACGTGAACTCGGCCCCCATGCCCACGGCCGGGCCGTCGATCGCACAGACCGTCGGCTTCTTGGCCTGGGCGATCGGCCACCACTTGTGGCGTTCCTCCTCACTGGCCGAACCGCGCAGCCCTCGGCTCGCTCCGGGCACCGTGGCGAGGTCGGCCAGATCGGTGCCGGCGCAGAATGCGCCGGGCACACCGGTGACGACGATCACCACGGTCTCCGGATCGTCGTCGGCCCGTCCGACCGTCTCGATGAACTGTGCGAGCATCGCATAGGTCATCGCATTGCGCTTCTCGGGACGATCGATGGTGACGATGCCCACCTTCCCGTCGCGGTGATAGCGGATGAGCTCGCGGGTCGC
>JANNQK010000263.1:0-5111 GCA_031400715.1 Actinomycetes bacterium
GCCGAGCATCGCCCGCAGATCGTCCCAGTCGATGGTGGGAAGGGTGGGACGCGGAAAGCCCCTCGGCAGGTCTCCGACCAGCGTCAGACCGCGATCGCCGAGCCCGAAGGCGGCCGTGACGACGATGGCGCCCACCACGGCAACCAAGACGCCGGGCACGACCTTCGTCCAACGACCGATCAGCACGATCACTGCGAGGCTGGCGGCCGCGATGCCGATGGCCCAGCCATTGGTGTTCCCGTCACGAACACCCTGCAGGAACCTCCACGCCGTGTCGACCAGACCGTCGGCGTCGACCGAGAACCCGAACGCCTTCGGCAACTGGTCGACCACGATCGTGAGCGCGATGCCGTTCAGGTATCCGTACCGAACAGGAGCAGAGAGCAGCTCGGCCAGGAAGCCGAAACGGGCCAGGCCGGCCATCACGCCGATGACGCCCACGATGATCGAGAGCAACCCGGCCAACGCCACGGCTTCGCCAGGGTCGCTCGCTGCGAGTGGGACGATGGCCGCGAGGATCAGTGGAGCGAGCGACGAGTCGGGCCCCATCACCAGCACCCGTGACGGACCGACGAGTGCATAGACGAGCAGTGGGACGATCGTGGCGTAGAGCCCGGTGATCGGCGGCAGGCCCGCGGCCTGCGCGTACGCCATGCCGGCCGGCACCAACAAGGCCACGAGGACGGTGCCGGCGACGGCATCCTTCGCCAGCCAGCCACGCTCGTACGTTCGGAGCTGTCCGACCAGCGGGAGGAATCTGGTCCACGAGGGATCGGCACCCGCTCGCGCCATCGCCGTTCCGGACGAGCCCTCGGGACGGATCGGTCTGCTCACTCCTCCCGACGGTACTGCTGAAACGAGCTCCGGTCGGGAGGTCCGGTCGGATGGGTCAGACCGGTGCGTGCACGATCGGCAACGGAGACTTCATGGGCCGCTGATGGTCCCACAGGTCGGCGACGAGATCGCTCCGAGTCGCGGCGGCCGCAGGGTCGTCCCAACGGTTCTCGCGCTGCATCGGGTCGTTGGCGAGGTCGTACAACTCGCCCTCGGTTCCGTCGTGCGAGGTACCTGCCTGATACGTACTGCACACCCACCCGTCGCGAGTGATGGTGCGCAGATGCACGCTCACGCCGAACAGATCGCTGTCCCACTCGGTGAGCACTCGTTCGAAGCCCCGGCTGTCCGCGTCGCTGTCGTCGACGGGCAATGGCTTGCCCTCCATCCACTCGGGCACGGGCAGTCCGGCGATCGCGCAGAAGGTCGGTGCGAGGTCAACGAGTCCGACAGGTCGCGACACCACGGCCGGCGTCTGCGAGCTCGACGGCGCAGGGCGCCACACCAACGGCAAGCGCATGAGACCGTCCACGTGGTACGGGCCTTTGAACAGCAGTCCGAAGTCGCCGCCGAGCTCGCCGTGATCGGTGGTGAACACGATGTCGACGTCGTCGGCCCAGCCGCGGGAGCCGATGGCGGCGAGCACGCGGCCGATCGCTTCGTCGATCAGCTCGCACTCGACGGCATTCAGCGCGGTGATCTCGCGGAGCTGATCGGGGGTGAGCGTGGCCGGCGCCCATCTGGCCGGAGCCTCGTAGTTGCTCACGAGCGTGCCGTCGTACCAGGCGCGGTAGTGGCGAGGTTTGCCGTCGATCACGCGCTCGCGCTCGGACCGGTCCTCGATGTACCCCTCGACGAGCGGCACGTCGCGCCAGTCGATGCGGCCGACCTCGCTGGAGGGTGGGTCCCACGGGTGGTGCGGGTCGGGGAAGCTCATCCAGCAGAACCAGTCGTCGGCCGCGTCGAGCGAGTCGAGCCAACTGATCGTGCGGTCGGCCACCCAGTCGGTGTGGTACCAGTCCTTCGGGATGTGGTTCACCCACGCCTGCGGTGCGCCCGTGTCGCCACCGCCCATCGCGTTGACCTCCAGCGATCCGTCGAGCACCGGATAGAACATGCCCACCGCCTCGGGGTGCGTCGACGCGAGCCAGCGGGCGTAGTGCAACGGGCCGGCCGCGCCATGAGTGGCCGACTCGAAGTGTTCGAAGCCTCGATGTGGACCGTAGGTGCCGGCCCGGGCGAACCCGTTCTCGGGGAACCGGGCGAAGGCATCGAGAAACGGTTCGAAGTGCGGCTTGCCGATGATCGCCGTGCGATATCCGGCGCTCTGCAACACCTCGGCCACCGACGGTGCGTCCTCAGGGAGTGGCACACCGTTCATCCACACGCCGTGGGTGCTGGGGTGCTGGCCGGTCAGCATCGTGCTGCGCGACGGCATGCACACCACGCTCTGCGGGTGGGCTCGCTCGTAGCGCACACCGTGTGCTGCCACGCCGTCCATCACCGGCGTGCGGGCGATCGTGCCGCCGTTGCAGCCGAGCGTGTCGTAGCGCTGTTGGTCGGTGGTGATGAACAGGATCTTGCGGCCCATCAGGGCGCCCCTTCCTCGATCGCTCGGTTGCCATGGGGCGTCGTGAGCTCCATCTGTCGCTTCAGCTCCGCGAGTGCGCCGGCCGTGCCCCCGCCGATCACCAGCGCCATCGTGCGCGGGTCGGCCTCGGTCGAGTAGACGACCAGGCACTCGTCGGTACCCAGTTCGATCACGTCGATCGTGCCCCGATGGTGCACGAACAGGGGGGCGGTGATCCGGTACTGGAATCGACGCTGGGAGTCGTCGTTCACCAGGATCTCCTCGGGCATCGGCATGCCGGTGCCCATCGTGATCACACGAGTGGTGCCGTCGATCGTGCAGTTCACGATGCCGGGGAACCAGGTGTGCAGCTTCGCGGCATCGCCGGCGAGGGCCCACACCTCGTCGGCGCTGCGGGCGATGCGGATCTCGTGGCGGATCGTGCCGTACATCTCAGGACACCCGATCGTCGATCGGACCCGTCGTGCCGTCGATGAAGCGGATGACCACCTCGGCGAGTTCGGGGCCCTTGTCCTCCTGCACGAAGTGGCCACCACCGACGATGGTGGTGTGCGGTTGGCCGGCCGTTCCGGGCACCCGCCGCAAGAAGACGCCCTCGCCGCCCTTGGTGACGGCGTCCTGATCGCTGAACGCACACAGCCACGGCTTGTGGAACTGGTCGAGCACGTCCCAGGCGGCAGCGTTGTCGGCGCTCGCCGGATCGTCCGGCATGCTGGGGACGAGCGACGGGAAGATGCGTGCGCCGGCCTTGAAGGTTTCGTCCGGGAACGGAGCGTCGTAGCCGGCGATCACCTCGGGTGAGAGATCGGTCGCGCACCCACCGTTGATGATGCCGCCGATGGGGAACATGGGCGACTCACGCGAGAACCTCTGCCACTTCAGGAACGCCTCGCTGAGCTTGCCGTCGCCGACGGGCAGCCCGGTGTTGGCGACGACGACGCGGGCGTACCGGTCGGGTGCCGCGGCCACGAGCCGGAGGCCGATGAGCCCACCCCAGTCCTGACCGAAGTAGGTGATGTCGGCCAGGTCGAGATGCCCGAAGAGGAGCTCGCTCATCCAGGCGACGTGGCGGGCGTAGGTGTAGTCGGCGGTGTCGCCGGGTTTGTCGCTGCGCCCGAATCCGACGAGGTCGGGAGCGATCACCCGGTGCCCGGCGGCGACGATCGGCGGGATCATGTGTCGGTAGAGGAAGCTCCACGACGGCTCGCCGTGCATCAGCAGCACCGGCGCGGCGTCGCGTGGCCCTTCGTCGAGATAGTGCACCCGCAGGGTCTGCCCGCCGACGTCGCCGGGGACGGCGGCGATCTCGGCGTAGTTGGGGTCGAACGGGTAGTCGGGCAGTCCGTCGAAGCGCTCGTCGGGTGTGCGCAGGATCTGCATCAGGTACTCCTCCTACAGGTCGACTGCGGTGAGGTCGTCACCCAGCACGATCGGTCCGCTGAAGTGTCGCGCGGCGATGGCGCGCCATTCGTCTTCCTGGCCAGGTTGCAGGCTGGGCACGTAGTGGGTGAGCACGAGCGTGCCGACGCCGTTGCGCGCAGCGGTCTCGGCCGCTTGGGTCACCGTGGAGTGGTAGTCGAGGATGTCCTGGAGACGCTGCATGGGGACCAGTTTCACGAGGTCGTCGCGAATCACGGTCTGCACGTACGCGGTGGCGTTGGTGCACAGATCGTCGAGGCCGGCGCACGGCACACCGTCGCCGCCGAGGACGACGGAGCGGTCACCGACCTCCACTCGGAACGCAACGGTGGGCTCGACCGGCCGGTGATCGGTGGCGGCGACGCGAACGAGGGCCGAACCCATGACGAACTGGTCGCCGGGATGCACTTCGACCGCCGTCACCACGGGCCCCTCGGTCAGGTCCTCGTGGTGATCGATCCGGTAGCGAACGTCGGGGGCGAGCGAGGCCAGCGTGTGATCCACCACGTCGCGGATGCCGGGCGGACCGACGATGGTGAGCGGGCGCGACACCGGGCTCATCACCCAACGGGTGGTGATCACGTCGCCGAGGTCGGTGATGTGATCGCTGTGGAGGTGGGTGATCAGCAACCCGTCGAGCATGGGTGGCAACACTCCCGCTGCGACCAACCGCATCAGCACGCCACGACCGCAGTCGACCAGCACCGTGAGGCCATCTGCGGTCACGAGCGTGGAGGGACCTGCCCGTCGAGCATCGGGAATCGGGCTACCGGTACCGAGCAACGTCACGCGCATGTCAGTCCTCCGTCCCTGTCGTGGGCGGGGTTGCGGACTCTGTCGCGGTCGAACCGGCGGCTTGGTCGATGAGCGAGGCGAGTCGGTCGATCTTCGGGCGCACCACCACGCGCTCGCGATCGGCGACAGCGTCGAGTTCGCCGAGCCCGGCCGGAGCAGCATCCGGGTCGGTGATCCAGGTGATGCGCAGCTCTGTCCACGACCGGCCGTCGCCGAGGATCGTGCCCTCCACCGGGCCGATCGCTTGCCCGTCGGCCGGACCGGCCGAGCCCGTCAACTGCTCGGCCAGGCGGACCAGATCGAACACGACATGGGTGTGGCGGCCGTCGATCGCACCGGCAGCGACGGTGTGCGGCGGCACGGCGAACACGATCGTGTGGTCCATGCCGGCCTCCTTGTGCTGGTGCTTCTCGCGGAAGTCGCGCCGCGACTGCATGTCGATGAACGCCCGGCGGGTGGGGTACTGGACGAT
>JANNQK010000264.1:0-76684 GCA_031400715.1 Actinomycetes bacterium
CCCGCTTGTTCGATGGTCGTTCTGGCGAGCCATTCCCCGAGCCCGTCTCGGTCGGTTACATGTACATCTTGAAGCTCCACCACCTCGTGGACGACAAGATTCACGCTCGCTCGACGGGCCCGTACTCGATGATCACCCAGCAGCCGCTCGGTGGTAAGGCACAGTTCGGTGGACAGCGCTTCGGTGAGATGGAGGTGTGGGCCCTCGAGGCCTACGGCGCCGCCTACTCGCTGCAGGAGTTCCTCACCGTCAAGAGCGACGACGTGCTGGGTCGTACCCGCATGTACGAGTCGATCGTGAAGGGCGAGAACGTCCCCGAGCCCGGCATCCCCGAGAGCTTCAAGGTGCTCATGAAGGAGATGCAGGCGCTGTGCCTCAACGTCGAGGTGTTGCAGGCCGACGGTACCGAGATCGAGATGCGCGAGATCGACGAGGACGTCTTCCGTGCGGCCGAAGAACTCGGCATCGACATCAGTCGCCCCGAGCGCGGCACCGACGACGACGACCGCGAGCGTGCTGCACGCCGCGAGCGCGCCTACTAGGCCTGGTTCGCCAGGCCTGCACTGACCTGCACTGACCTGCACTGACCTGACGTAGACGACGAAGACGATGAAGACGATGAAGACGATGAAGACGAAGAGGAAAGAGGCGCCGAGATGCTCGATGTGAACATGTTCGACCAGTTGAAGATCGGATTGGCCACGGCCGACCAGATCCGTACGTGGTCCCACGGGGAAGTCAAGAAGCCCGAGACGATCAACTACCGCACGCTGCGTCCTGAGAAGGATGGCCTGTTCTGCGAGAAGATCTTCGGACCGACTCGCGACTGGGAGTGCTACTGCGGCAAGTACAAGCGGGTCCGCTTCAAGGGCATCATCTGCGAGCGTTGTGGCGTCGAGGTCACCCGCTCGAAGGTGCGTCGTGAGCGGATGGGCCACATCGAGCTCAGCGCTCCCGTCGTCCACATCTGGTACCTCCGCGGCACCCGCAGCTGGCTGGCCTACCTCCTCGCCGGCATCGAGCCGAAGGAAGAACTGAAGGCCAAGCAGCTCGAGAAGGTCATCTACTTCGCGGCCAACCTCGTCACCTACGTGAACGAGGATTCGCGCCACGAGAACATCAGCACCCTCGAGGCCGAGTATCTCGAAGAGCGCGACGCGATCCAGAAAGAGCTCGAACTGGCGATCGATCGTCGCTACAAGGAGCTCGAGGACGAGGCCACCAAGACCGAGGCTGAAGGCGCCGACGCTCGAAAGCTGAAGAACACGGCCGAGAAGGAGATCCAGGCGATCCGCGATCGCTACGAGATGGAGCTCGATCTGCTGCAGCGCACGTGGGACGAGTTCCGCAAGCTGCACGGGCGTCTGATCATCGACGACGAGATGCTGTGGCGTGAGCTGCGCGACCGCTACGGCGACTACTTCGAAGGCGGCACCGGCGCCGATGCGATCAAGGCGCTGATCGACCGCATCGACTTCGATGAGGAAGAGCGCAAGCTCCGCGACGCGATCGACACCACGACGTCGGGTCGCAAGCCGTTGAGCGCGCAGCGCAAGCAGAAGGCGATCAAGCGTCTGAAGATCGTTGCGTCGTTCAACAAGCGCGACGAGAACGGCCGTCGGGTCAACGATCCCAAGGCGATGATCCTCGACGTCGTGCCGGTGATCCCCCCGGAGCTGCGTCCGATGGTGCAGCTCGACGGTGGTCGCTTTGCGACGTCCGACCTCAACGATCTCTACCGACGCGTGATCAACCGCAACAACCGACTGAAGCGCCTGCTCGATCTGGGTGCGCCCGAGATCATCGTGAACAACGAAAAGCGCATGCTCCAGGAGGCCATCGACGCACTGTTCGACAACGGCCGTCGCGGTCGTCCGGTCACCGGTCCTGGCAACCGTCCGCTCAAGTCGCTCTCCGACATGCTGAAGGGCAAGCAGGGTCGGTTCCGTCAGAACCTGCTCGGCAAGCGCGTCGACTACTCCGGCCGTTCGGTCATCGTGGCCGGCCCGACGTTGAAATTGCACCAGTGCGGTCTGCCGAAGCTGATGGCACTCGAGCTGTTCAAGCCGTTCGTGATGAAGCGTCTCGTCGACCAGGAGCTCGCGCAGAACATCAAGAGCGCGAAGCGCATGGTCGAGCGCCGGCGCCCGCAGGTGTGGGACGTCCTCGAAGACGTGATCAAGGAGCACCCGGTGCTCCTCAACCGTGCCCCAACGCTGCACCGCCTCGGCATCCAGGCCTTCGAGCCCGTGCTCGTCGAGGGCAAGGCCCTGCAGATCCACCCGCTGGTCTGCACCGCCTTCAACGCCGACTTCGACGGTGACCAGATGGCCATCCACGTGCCGTTGTCGGCCGAGGCCCAGGCCGAGGCCCGGGTGCTGATGCTCAGCGCGAACAACATCTTGTCGCCGGCGTCGGGTCGCCCGATCGTGACCCCCAGCCAGGACCTCATCATCGGTGGGTACTACCTCACCGAGGAGCTCGACGCGGTGGGCACAACGCCTCGCGTGTTCCGGCACCTGTGGGAGGTGTTGCGGGCACTCGACGAAGGCGCACTCAACATCCACGAGAAGATCACGATGCGCCGCCCGATGCCGGACGGCACGACCGACATCTTCGACACGACGCCGGGTCGCCTCCTGTTCGAGGAGGCCCTGCCGGCCGACTACCCGAAGCGCTTCGGCCACATCAACGAGCTGATCAAGAAGAAGGAGATGGGCGTCATCGTCGAGCGCCTCTCCGACAACTACAAGAAGTCCGAAGTGGCCGAGGCCCTCGATGCGATCAAGAACGTGTGCTACCGCTGGGCGGCACAGAGCGGTCTGACCGTGTCGATCGACGACGTCAAGACCCCGAAGTCCAAGCGCGAGATCCTCGATCGTCACGAGGCCCAGGCCGACAAGGTCGAGACCCAGTTCAAGCGGGGCATCATCACCGACGGCGAGCGGCGCCAGCAGGAGGTGCGCATCTGGACCGATGCCACCGCCGAGGTGCAGAAGGCGATGGAGCTCGAGTTCAAGGCGCAGCGCTTCAACCCGATCGACATGATGGTCGGATCCGGCGCTCGAGGCAACATGACCCAGATGCGCCAGATCGCCGGCATGCGTGGCCTCGTGGCCAACCCTCGTGGCGACATGATCCCGCGTCCGATCAAGAAGAACTTCCGTGAAGGACTCGAGACCCTCGAGTACTTCATCGCCACGCCGGGTGCCCGCAAGGGACTGGTCGACACCGCCCTGCGTACTGCCGACTCGGGCTACCTCACCCGTCGTCTCGTCGACGTTGCCCAGGAGCTGATCGTTCGGGAGATCGACTGCGGTTCGCACCTCGGTGTGTGGATCGAGAACGTCGGCGTCGACACGGCCAACAAGCGGGCCTACCTCGAGACGAAGCTCTTCGGCCGCGCGCTGCTCAACGACATGACTCTGTCGGACGGCACCGTGTTGAAGCGCAACACGTTGGTGGGCGACCCCGAGATGGCCGCGCTCCGCGACGATCCCGGCATCACCCGCATGCGCGTCCGGTCGGTGCTCACCTGCGACGCCGAGCTCGGTGTGTGCGCACTGTGCTACGGGCGTTCGCTCGCCACCGGCAAGTCGATCGAACTCGGCGAGGCGGTGGGCGTCATCGCCGCACAGTCCATCGGCGAGCCTGGTACTCAGCTCACCATGCGTACGTTCCACACCGGTGGTGTGGCAATGGGCAAGGACATCGCCGGCGGTCTGCCGCGCGTCGTCGAGCTGTTCGAGAGTCGTACCCCGAAGGGTTCGGCGCGGCTGGCCCGTGCGTCGGGTGTGGTGCGAATCGCCGAAGACGAAGGCAAGGGCATTCCGGTTTCCGTGGTCGACGACCAGGGCGAGGAGCACACCGTCGTGCTCCCGTCGGGCAGCCGGCCGATCGTGGCCGACGGCCAAGAGGTCAAGGCCGGCGATCCGATCACCGATGGTCCCTTCGACCCGAAGGAGATCATGGAGATCAAGGGCATCCGTGAGACTCAGCTGTACCTCGTGGAAGAGGTGCAGAAGGTCTACCGCGACCAGGGTGTGTCGATCTCCGACAAGCACATCGAACTGATCGTGCGCCAGATGACCCGTCGTATCGGCGTGCAGGAGCCCGGTGACACGGGATTCCTGCCCGGCGAGCGTGCCGATGCCAAGGTGTTCCGCGACACGAACCGTCGAATGGTCGAAGAGGGCAAGAAGCCCGCCGAAGGCCGGCCGGAGATCATGGGCATCACCAAGGCGTCGCTCGCGACGGAGAGCTGGCTGTCGGCTGCCTCGTTCCAGGAGACCACCCGGGTGCTCACCGAGGCCGCCATCGACGGCCGCGGCGACAACCTGCTCGGCCTCAAGGAGAACATCATCATCGGCAAGCTCATCCCGGCCGGTTCGGGCATGATGCACTACCGGCAGTTCACGGTCGAAGCACCCGACTACCAACCGATGACGTCGTACTCGAGCGACTTCGACGAGGATCCGGCCGCGTGGCTGAGCAACATCCACGGCACGTACTCGACCGAGGAGCCCGCCGTCGAGGTCTGATCGTTCGGTGAACGAACACGAGCGACGTTCGCTTCGGCTTTCCGGCCGGGCGTCGTCGCTCGTGTCGATTTTCGGCAACAGCGTGCACACTGTGTGTGTCCGCCAACCACACCAGGAGATGTTGACATGGGTTTGCTCGACAAGATCAAGGGCTTGACCAAGGGCCGCGAGAAGCAGATCAAGCAGGGCATCGACAAGGTCGCCGATGTCGTCGAGAAGAAGGTTCCCGACCAACACGACGCGAAGATCGGCCAAGCTGCCGACAAGGCGAAGGGGCTCGTCGACAAGCTCGACGGTGACGCCAAGTCGTCGCCCGCCGGGTGAGGTCCCCTGACCTCTGACCTGTGACCTGTGGAGTCGCACGACGCGCACGACGCCCCATGGGTGCCGTGCGCGTCGACGTTTTCGGGTCGTTCGGTCCCCGACCACTCCGGACGCTTCGACCTGTCCGCCCCGCTCTGGCCCTCTCGCGATCGACGGTTCAAGTCACCTGCTTGACATGCCGATACCCGGGGTGACCGTCCCACTACGGATGGTGCCGTGTCAGGGACGGGCGCGGGACGAGAGGACAGGGTCATGCGGGCATTTCATCACCACGGTCACGGGTCGGCGGCGCATCACCCGTTCGATCACCACGACGCGCGTCAGCGGGGTACGGCTCGGGCCACCCCCTGGTTCGTGCTCGCGGCACTGGCGTTCCTGGCGGCCCTGAAGGCGCACTGATCCAACTCGTCGTTCGGGCGTTTCCACCCGGCGCACCGGCGTGCCGAGCGTCGTCGCACACCTGCGAGAAGTGTGGATCATGTGGGTTCGCGAGCTCGACGTGCACGCGCGGGTTGCCGGTCGTGGATGCGCACCTCTAACATTGCATGGTCCTGCGTGGAGCTCTCCATGCAGCTGTCACCCGACAGAGTTGTTCTCGCACTGTCACAGTTCGCAAAGGTAGACGCGTGCCCACGATTCAGCAGCTGGTTCGCCAAGGGCGCACCACGAAGTTCTCGAAGACCAAGACGCCGGCCCTCAAGGGGTCGCCACAGCGTCGCGGTGTGTGCACCCGCGTGTACACCAACACCCCGAAGAAGCCGAACTCAGCGCTGCGCAAGGTCGCGCGCGTTCGTCTGTCCAGTGGTGTCGAGATCACGGCCTACATCCCCGGCGAAGGCCACAACCTGCAAGAGCACTCGATCGTGCTCGTGCGTGGTGGTCGCGTGCGCGACCTGCCGGGCGTGCGATACAAGATCATCCGCGGCGCGCTCGACGCAGCCGGCGTGAAGAACCGCAAGCAGAGCCGCAGCCGTTACGGCGCCAAGATGGCCAAGTAGTACAGGGAAAAGGAACCGCAAGATGCCTCGTAAAGGACCCGCTCAGCGCCGAGAGCTGCTGCCCGATCCCCTGTATCGCTCACTGCTCGTGTCGCAGGTGACCAACAAGGTCATGCTGCACGGCAAGCGCACCGTCGCCGAGAAGATCGTCTACGACGCGCTCAAGATCGTGGAAGAGAAGACCGGCGCCGAGCCGATCGCCACGCTCAAGCGAGCCATCGACAACATCAAGCCGCCGCTCGAGGTGAAGAGCCGCCGCGTCGGTGGAGCGAGCTACCAGGTGCCCGTCGAGGTTCGTCCTCGTCGTGCGAGCACGCTGTCGATTCGTTGGCTGGTCGACTTCAGCCGCAAGCGTCGTGAGAAGACGATGGCCGAGTGCCTCGCCGGCGAGCTGATGGACGCGGCCAATGGCCTCGGTGCTGCGATCAAGCGTCGCGACGACATGCAGAAGATGGCCGAGAGCAACAAGGCCTTCGCCCACTATCGCTGGTGAGTCGCGTCGGTCTCGACCGGCTCTCCACGTTCTGACGAACCCGCCCGCAAGGGCGGGTTCGGCCGTTTTCGGCATCCGTTCCGATCGGTGGGAACCGATGAGGCCATCGAGGACGTCCAAGGTCCATGAACTGCTCCTCACACCGTTCGCTCGTCGCCATGGCGATGCTGGCGGCGACCACACTGGTCATCACCGGATGTGTCGCCGACGACCCCGACGCGGCTCCTTCGACGTCGCAGCCGCCCTCGACCACGGCACCGACTCGGACCGACTCGACGGTTCCAGACGACCAGGATGCACCGGACTCGGGCACGACACCTCCGCGCTCCGCCGGGTTCGGCCGGTCGCGCCTCACGTTCTTCAGCGACTGCCCAGCGCTGCTCGGGTACCTCCAGGCAGAATCGCTGGAGCGGGTGACGGCGTGGGGGCTGGGTGGCGGGTATCCGTACTGGAGGGGCGGCCCGATGCCTCTCGCCGCCGACGGGCGGGCAGTCTCCGAAGCCACCGAGGCGCCGGCAGCCTTCGATCAGGCAGCTCCGGCCACGACCGCCGCAGGCGGCTTCTCCACGACGAACACCCAGGAGGTCGGTGTCGACGAAGGCGACATCGTCGAGACGAACGGCACCGAGGTGTTCGTTGCGGGGCAAGACGGGGTGCGCATCATCGACGTCGCGAGCGCTCGTGTGCTCGACACGATCGACGTACCGCAAGGAACTCATCAACTGCTACTCGACGGTGAACGGCTGCTGGTCGTCACGTCGTCGTGGAGCGGTGCCGAGGACACGATCGTGTCGCTGTTCGATGTGACCGATCCATCGGCAGCATCGCTGCTGCGCCGCAGCCACCTCGAAGGCCGTGCCGTCGCGAGCCGGGCGATCGATGGAACCGCTCGCCTGGTGCTGAGTTCGACCATCGCACTGCGACTGCCGTTCGTGTATCCGGACCAGTTCGGCCTCGACGAGGATCGAGCGTTGGAGGAGAACCGGCGCATCATCCGCGACAGCTCGATCGAGCAGTGGATGCCACGCTGGTTCGAGGAGAATGGCGACGGGTCGTTCGGTGACATGAGCACCTCGCTCGACTGTGCCAACGTCGCGGCCCCGCGCGAGTTCGCCGGGTTGGGCATCTCGTGGATCGCGACGCTCGACATGCGGGCGGGTACCAGCCCGGTCGGCTCGGCGGGGATCGTGTCGAGCAGCGACATCGTGTACGCGTCGTCGTCGAACATCTACATGGCCACCCAACCGTGGGACTGGTTCAACTCGGGAACGGACGTCGCGTCACCGTCACAACAGCCACCGACGCTCATCCATCAGTTCGCACTCGGCGTGAACGGATCGGCGTCGTGGGTGGCCTCCGGCGAAGTTCCGGGCCGGCTGTTGAACCAGTTCTCGATGGGCGAGTACGAGGGCGATCTGCGTGTCGCCTCCACGCTCGACGACTGGACGGGCACCGGTGCGAGCGAGTCGGCCGTCACCGTGCTCAGGCCACAGAACGGTGAGTTGGCGCAGATCGGACAGGCGACGGGTCTGGGCGTCACCGAGCAGATCTACGCGGTGCGTTTCATGGGGCCGCTCGCCTACGTCGTGACGTTCCGTCAGACCGATCCGCTGTACGTACTCGATCTGTCGGACCCGGCGAACCCGCGGGTGGCCGGCGAGCTGAAGATCCCTGGCTACTCGGCGTACCTCCATCCGGTCGGTGAGGGGTTGCTGCTCGGCGTGGGCCAGAACGCCGACCTGTCGGGCCGAACGACCGGCACCCAGCTGTCGCTGTTCGACGTGAGCGATCCGGCGAACCCCCAGCAACTGTCCACGCTGCAGATCGGCGGTTCCAGCGAGGCCGAGTGGGACCACAAGGCGTTCCTCTACTGGCCCGAGGACGGCACGATCGTGATCCCGACCTCGCCGCTGTGGGGTCCGTGCGCGGATGGTCTGGAGTGCGTTGCGAGCCAGCTCAGCGGCCGCAGCGGGGGCGGCGTGATCGTTGCTCAGCTCCAGGGCACACAGCTGGTCGGACGCGGCGTGATCGAGCACGACATCAGCGGGAGCACGGGGTGCTGGAACCCCCTGCAGCGCTCGATGATCATCGGCAGCGAGATCGTCACCGTCGGCTTCGATCAGGTGCAGTTCACCGATCGGGTCTCGCTCACGAAGCGTGATTCCGCGCGCTGGGGCGACGCCGAGCAGTACGGCTGCTACTACTACACGGAGTGATCTCCAACGTTCGTCGCACGCCTCGCATCGGTCGAGCCTTCGCACTGCTGGTCGTCGTGGCGATCACGGCTGTCGGGTGTAGCGGCAACGACCCGGTGGTCACGTCGGAACGGAGTGTCGTCAGTGCGACGCTCGCCGACTTGTCGCAGGCCACGGCTCCTCCGTCCACGGCAGCATCGGTGACCACCGCGATGGATGTGGCACCCACCAGCGTTCTGCCACCGACCACGCCGATGTCCACGCCAGCGTCGACGAGCGACGTGCCGCCGATCACGGGAGCGCCGACCACGGCCGAGACCCCGCCGCCTTCGGCTCCGGCGTCCACGACGCCGGCGATCCTCGAAACTCGTCAGATCGGGAGCTCGGTCGAGGGTCGGCCGATCTCAGCGGTTCGTCGCGGCACGCCGGGTGGGCGTGTGGTGCTGATCATCGGGGTCATCCACGGCGACGAGGCGGCCGGTCTCGCGATCGTCGATCTGCTCGAGCAGTACGAGGTGCCGGCGAACGTGGACCTGTGGCTGATCGATTCGATGAATCCCGACGGCGTCGCCACCGGCGACCGGCACAATGCCAACCAGGTCGACCTGAACCGCAACTTCCCCGCGGACTGGGGGCCGATCGGCGTTCCCGGCGATGGCCAGTACGCAGGTCCGGCCGTGGCGAGCGAGCCCGAGACGCAGGCACTCATCGGGTTCGTCACCGAGATCCGGCCCGACCTGATCATCTGGTACCACCAAGATCTCTTTCGCATCAGCCCCGGAAAGGGCCGCGACGGTGCGATCCGTCAGCGCTACGCCGACCTGGTCGGCCTTCCGGTGGTGTCGATCACCGGCGGCCGCTACACCGGCGTGGCTGCCACGTGGGCACGCCGAACGATCGATCCCGGCGTGGCCTTCATCGTCGAGCTCGGAGCGACCCTCACGCCCGAAGAAGCGGACCGCCACGCGCGGGCAGTCCTCATCGTCGCCAGCGAGCCCAACTGACACGTTTGTTCACTTCCGCACCCATGCGGTGCGTTGGTGCACACACGCGTCCGGGTCGTTCGGCGTTTGTTCACTTCCGCACCCATGCGGTGCGTTGGTGCACACACGCGTGGTCCGGTGAGGTCAGGGTTTGGTGTTGACGGCGATCAGTTCGCCCGAGTCGTACACCGCCGGCACGCTCGTCCACACGTAGTCGTCGTCGGGTTCGGTGAAGCCGTTCGCCCAGAACGTGATCGAGTAGGTGATGCGCGCGGTGATCGTCGCCTCGCCTGGACCAGGCGGGGTCCATGTGCAATCACCGTTGACTCCAGGATCGGTCTGATCGGGCAACTCGGGGAATGCGGGCAGGGCGCCGCCGCCCGACGCTGCGGCCTCGCCGGGGACGCACGAGACGATGCCCCGGAATGGTGCCGAGGGCTTGTCGGGGTTGGGTGTGAACTCCACGACGAAGTCCATCTGCCTGGGTCGGGCGATCAGCAACAGCGTGGCACCGCGGTAGATGATCGATCCGCCGCGCTGGGTACGCCAGGCACCCGGCTCGATCGCGAGCCAGGTCGGGTAGCGGGTGACCAGACCGCCGTAGGTGTCGACCACCGGGTTCTCGAACACCACCGGTCGATCGAGTTGCAGTGCGTTGCGCAGCCGGTCGAGCTGTGAACGCACCGCGAACAACGGGTCGACGAGCGGCACCTGCACGATGGTGATCCGGTTGATCTCGTAGTACGCGCGGTCGCAGAAGACGGTGAAGGTACGCATGCCCTGCTCGAGCGGACCGTTGCTGGGCACCTGCGTGACGTCGGCGGGGAGCTCTCGCGGCGGCAGGTCGAACGCCACGGCGATGCCTTCGACGAAGTGGTAGGTGGACGTGACGACCGTGCCGCGTGGAACCCGGTCGCCATTGGACAGCAAGAAGTCGTCGCGGTCCGCGGTGAACGAACAGGTGCGCGCTGCGCCGCCGCCGTAACGGGCGAACGCAGAGTCCGAGGGGATCGAGGTGAGCCGTTGGATCCCGCCGTTGGCATCACGCACCGACACGGTCCGCGCCCCCTGGAGCACCGCCGGAGGCGCAGAGGAGTTGGCGCCCGTTCCAGGAGATGGCGGTAGAACGGGAGTCGGACCAGCGAACAACATCGCTGCGAGAACCAGCGCTAGAGACACGCTGTGTCCTCTTCCGAGAACGCCTCGACCTTCCACCTTCCGCCAGACAGAAGCATCGTGGCGAGCTGGCCCCGCTGTACAGGCTTTGATGTGGGTCTCGCAGGGTCGTCTCGGAGAACAAAGGCCTCGTCCGAGAGAGTGCAGTCGAGCACCACCGCCGAGCCGTCCGACCGACGGTCTGCCAGCACATAGGGCCGCAGGACGACCCCTATGCCAAGTGAGTCCACGAATCCTCCGGCGCGTGCCTCACGCAGCTTGGCATCAAACTGCGAGCCAGCGTCGACCATGTACTCCTCGAACCTTTACGGGTCCACAATGAGGTCGGTGGTTGCGGCCCTGTAGAACTCGGTGACGGCGTTGGCGTAGGCCTCGAGGATGGGGATGTCGTCGGGTTGGACGGTGAAGACGCTGGGGTCGTTGGGGTCGGGGTCCCAGGCGATGTGGACGTACAGGCCCTCGGGCAGCAGTTGACGGGTGTCGCCCCTCGTGTTCACCCCAGGCGCATTCTCGACCTTCGTGCCAAGTGCATCGGAGAACATCGGTCCGGTCACTCCGTTGCTGCCGGCCTCTTCGTCGTCGGTGTCGGTCGACGTGGGTGCGTCGGCCGCGTCGGTCGCGTCGGGCGCAGCGGTGGGCGACGTCGTCTCCATCGCGGTGGTCGACACGGCCCGTTCGGTCGTCGGCGTCGCGCCGGTGGCCGGTGGCGCCGGCACGGTGGTGAGGTCGGCAACCTCGTTGCCGCCCGAGCAGGCTGCGATCGTGAAGCCGGCCACCAGCGTGATGCCCAGGTGTCGTCGTCGGCGGGGTGGTCGGCGGGATCGGCGCTGCGGTCGTCGGTGGTGCTTGGTCATCCCGCGAGCGCCTCCAACGCGATCCCAGGGCAGTACGCCGTTGCGAGCAGCCTACTGATCCGCTCTGCTGCCACATGTGCTGCTACATCTGCCGCCAAAGAGCGGCAGCGGCGGCCGACGATCGGAAAGCCACGTTCTACGCTTGGGCCATGACGTGGTCGTGCCCGAACTGCGATCGACGGTTCGCCTGCGTCGGCCCGGCTCATGAGCGTGCCCCGGCGATCGCTGGTGGAGTCGTGGGGATCGCGCCGTGATCGGCGCCGACGAGATCATCGGTCGTTGTGCGGCCGCGGGCATCGACCTCGCCGCCGTCACCAGCGTCGGCGCCTACGACGAACTGGTCGACGAACCGTTCCGGTTGGGCGCCGCGGCAGGCGCCGCGGCAGATGCCACGGTGATCGTCCTGGGCAACACGCGAGCACTGTGGCCTCATCTCGAGCGCTTCGTCCACGATCACGGCCCACTCGACGATCCGGTCGACACCTACGTGGAGCGCACGGTGCGCGCCGCCACGGCTGATGTCGACGACCTGGTCGACATCCGTTTCTCGCACGAGCCACCGCCTCGCCGCATCGCGATCCAACGCCTCGCCGATCGTGCCGGACTCGCCTGGTTGTCGCCGAGCCATCTGTGCGTGCACCCCGTGAACGGACCATGGATCGCGTTGCGTGCCGCGGTGGTGCTGAGTCGACCGCCCGTTCAGGTGCCGGCCGCAGCCAGCGTCACGTGCGACTGCACGGCGCACTGCCTGCCTCGACTGCTCGAAGCCGTGGCCGCCGGTGAACCGTCGAGCAAGGACGACATGGTGGCGCAGTGGCAGCTGTGGCTCGCGATGCGCGACGCGTGTCCGATCGGTCGAGCACATCGCTATGACGACGACCAGATCCGGTATCACTACCTGGGCGAACGGCCGACGAGCTGGCCGCGATGATCTGTGTGGGGCTCGGCCCGCAGCATCGTCCGGCTCACACCACCGCTCCGACGATCCAGCCCTCTTCCTCCACGACGGCGCGAGCCACGTCGTCGTCGAGCACGGGCGCGAACAGGGGCCCCAGCTCGCCGCGATCGTCGAGTGATGCGAGGTGTTCACCCAGCGCGCGCACCTGACCGGCGTCCTTCACGGGGTGGAGCGCCGGATCGGGTCGCCCGATCGAGCTGGGCCAGATCTCGGCGTGGATGATCATGTTGCGCCGACCTCGCACGGGGTCGGCGGTGAGTCCGGTCTCGAACGGCCAGATCGCCGAGCGCGCCCTCAACGACGGATGATGGCGCAGCGCATGCACGACGGGCACGCCCATGAGCGTCTGGCTGCCCGCGCTGCCGGCACCGGCGAGCTGCCATGCCGACGCTGGGCGCATGCCGGCACTTCGAAGCGCTTGCTCTGCGTGCCGGTGCTCGGCCAGACCATGGTGCGGGAAGCCAGGCGCCTTGGTGCGAGACAACGAACTCGTGACGTGCGCCGGGGACGTGGTGCCCCAGAACGGACCGGGGCCGTCACTGATCGCTGCGTTGAGCTGGGAGGCCACCTCGAACCGGTTGTTGGCGTTGTTCGGTCGATCATCGATGTTGACGACGAGGTGCTGCCACGCAGCCGCCCAGGCCGGCTCGCCGGGGAGGCCGGCGGCTTGGGCGAATCCGCTCGGGTACCCGTACGGCATGTCGAACCCGACGAGGATCCGCTGGTGCGGGTGAACGGTCAGCAGCCCGACGAGGTACTCGCGGGCGTCGGCCCGGGTGGGGTGGTTGATCGGTTCCTGCATCGCCCCACCGCGCTCGGTGACATGTGTCCAGATCGAGTCCGGACCGCGTTTGGGCGTGGAGTTGGCGCTCCAGTCGACCACGACATACACGTCGAAGAGCGGCTGACGATCGGTCATCACGACAGAGGTATCGGCGGCTCGGGGGATTTCTGTAGCGGTTCGGGGGATGAGTGACCTCCCCCGGCCGAACCGTGATCGACGCGTGGGCTGCGTGGCCGGCGTGGCCGGCGTGCGGAGCCGGCTCGCGTCACCCCCTGGGATCGAACCATGTGACCTGCGTCGGTCTCAAGTGTTCGGCAAGTGGGTCGCCGGACACGGGTGTGTCCGGACAGTGAGCATCGTGAACATCTCGACGTCGTCCGCGGCACTGGCGAACCTCGCCACCGGTCGGCTGCAAGCGGAAGTGGCGACGACGGTGTTGGGCAAGGCGCTCGACAACGAGGTCGCAGCGGCTACATCCTTGATCGAGGCGCTGTCGGTGTCGGAGCCCGCTGGATTGACGTTCTCCGCGGCTGGCCTGTCGTCGGGCCGATCCCGGACCTTCATCGCCGATCTCTGATCCGTCCAGATCGGGCCAGATCGGGCCGGATCACGTCGGGCCGGATCACGTCGTCGCGTCGACGATCGCCCGCAGATGTGGCCACGCCGCGGCGAACCCTGCGTGCAGCGACCGCTCGGTCACAGCGTCGAGGGCGACCCACTCGACCGCGTCGGTCTCGAAGTTCATCGAACGCCCGAACGGGCCGTCGACTTCGATGACCACGGTGGTGTACTGCCAGTCGACGGCTGGATCGAAGACGTACTCGCCCAGGACGCGGTGATCCTCGGGCACGTCTCCCACCTCTTCGCTCGCCTCGCGTAGAGCAGCGTCGTACGGGGTCTCGCCTTCGTCCATCGCTCCGCCGGCCACGCTCCAGGTGCCGCCCTCGTGGGCGAACGCAGAGCGCTTCTGCAGCATCACCTCCGCCTGGTCGCCGGCCGGTCGCATCACGAACAGCACACCGGCTGCGCCGAACACACCCCAGCGGACGTGGCCGTCGCTGCAACGCATGAACCCGTCACCCGATCGTCGTCCACCGCCCCAGGAACTCACGTGCAGCAGTCTGCACCACGACGCATGGATGGTGCCGGATCGCATCGACCACCGGGCTCGTCCCTGCGTCGGGCCGCGTGGTGGGCATCGTGCCGGGGTTCAGCGGTCGGCTTGCGGCCCCTCGACATCGATGACGGTGACTTCCCCGATCGGGTCGGGGAGCGATCGCGGCCCCTCGGCCCGTGTGATCGGGAAGGGGATGCAGCCCGGTTGTGCTCCCAGCAGCCGCAAGCCCGACAGATCGCCCGCCTGGTACGTGTCGTAGCCGTTGGCATAGGCGTACATGAGCTGCGTCGGGTCGGTCACGTGCGACAGTCCGAGCGCGTGGCCCAGTTCGTGGGCCAACGTCCCGGTGAGCATGTCCTCGATGCCCTGGGATGTGTTGAAGGCCAGATCGCTGCGGACGATGACCGAACCACGCACGATCTGGCCGGGTGCGTAGCTGAAGCCGCCGATCGCCAGCACGCTCCCGGTGAGCGACGGATGGTCGGCTGATGTCCCCCAGCGCACGGTCAGTTGGCCGTTGGCCGGAGCCGGATTGGTGGTCACCTCGGTGACCACCAAGTCGAGATTGGTGGCCCGTCGCGCTTGTTCGATCGCGTTCGCGAATGCGGCCCGACCGTGCGGTTGGGCTCCGGCGAAGTTCACCCGCACCTGGATGCTCTGGCAGGGATTCCAACGGGTGTAGCTGCCATCGGTCGAGACGACGCTGAACTTGTACGACGAGGAGTACACCGGGGTCGTGTCGGGGGTGGTGGCAGGGGTCGATCGCGCTGCCGTCACGAAGTAACCGGTCGTGTCGATCACCAGATGTGTGCGTGCCTGCGCGTACACGTTCACGCCCATGGCCGATGCCGGGGTGATCGTGCCGGCCGCCAACACCTGGCGGCTGAGTGCGTTCGACACCGCCGCGTTCGGACGGCTGGTGCCGGTGGGGTAGGCAGTCAGGAAACCGTCGCCGGATGGGTCGACGATCGTGATGTTCATCGCGACGGAGCCGGCGGTCGCGAGGCTGAACGGGAACCCTGAGGTGTTCAGTGTGGCCGCGGGCCCGATCGGGTCGAGCGCACCGCTCGCCCCGCGCGTGTCGGCCACCCGCGTCGGTGCGATGGGAACGAACAAGCCTTCGGTGCTCGACGGCGAACCGGCGCCGGTGAAGTAGCCGTTCACGTCGAGCACCACGTCACCGCCGCGCAACGAGCTGATGTCGAAGCGACCGTTCGTCAGCGGCACGATCGCCGAAGCGGTGGCCGGGGCCTCGGCGAACTCGGTGTTCACGACACTGGTGCCGGGCCACGGGGTGCCGGCCGGCCATGCCGCGAACCATCCCGGATCGCCGATCGCCGTGAATGACACGACTGCGGCGGCCGCGGTCGGGGGCACGCCGACGGCGGTGGCATCGATCGATCGCACCTCGTCCGGGGCGAGCGGGTCGAGGATGTCGCGGGTGTCGAGCAAGCGAGACGGCCCGAGCGGCACGAGACGTCCGGTCGTGGCTGCCATGGCCGGACGGAAGACGCCGGTGAGGTCGACGACGAGATGGGTTCCCGCCTGTGTGAAGAGCCGGATGTTGCCATCGGCGCCGATCGGAGTGATCGCGAAGTTGGCCCGAGTCTGACCGGTGCGGTCGACGTTGAGCGCGCTCGTGTCGGGCCGTGAACCGTCGCCCCACACCGTCACGAATCCGGCGCCTCGAGCGTCGGTGGCCACGATGGTGATGGACGCGGCGACGGCATCAGCGGGTACCCCCGGCTTCGAACGCACGGGCACCACGATCGAACTCCCGGCGAGTGGGGCCGGCGCGCCGCCATCGCGCGTGTCGACGAGACGGATCGGCCCGACGGCAGCGAACGACGTGGTGCTGAGCGCGGCGTCGGCCGGACCCGACGGGGCAAGCGCAGCCCCTCCGATGCCCAACGCGGCACAGATCAGGATGAGGAGAGGAGTCCGCCGCCGAAGCACGAAACGGCATCGGCACACGTTGCGGCGGTCCTTGAGTCAAGAGAGATCTCGATTCACTCAAGATCCGAACGCGCCGCGTGGCGATCCCGGGAATGGCCCCCGTGGTCGGGGGGTTGCAGGACGCATGACGATTCCTGACTCTCACATCGACCTCCTCGAGTCGACGGCCCTCGCGCATGTGGCCACCATCGGCCCCGACGGGAAGCCGCAGAACAACCCGGTCTGGTTCGGCTGGGACGGTACGAACGTGCTGTTCAGCCAGACGACCGGTCGACAGAAGTACCGGAACCTGAAGGCCGATCCCGACGTGGCGCTGTCGATCGTCGACTCCGCCAACCCGTACCGTTACCTCGAAGTCCGTGGCACCGTTGCCGAGATCGTCGACGATCCCGGCAACGCGTTCATCAACTCGATGGCCAAGAAGTACATCGACCAGGACGTGTACCCGTGGCACCAGCCGGGCGACCACCGCGTGGTCGTGAAGGTGCTCCCCACACATACGACCCAGATGGGCTGACGGGCCGCGGGCGATCCGGATCGCCGGGTCGCCCATGGTCCCGCCGTAGGGTTGACGGCGTGTGTGAGCCCGACGACCGAGACGCGCGGCAACTCCCCGCCGTGAGCAACGGGAACCTCGAGCGGTTCTCCGGGTTCGCCGATCTGTACGACGGGCACCGACCCTCGCCGCCCCTTCGCCTGGGTGCGGTGCTGGCGTCGTACGCGGGTGTCGGGCATCCATCGGTGGTCGACCTCGGCAGTGGCACGGGTCTCTCCACCCGATGGGCTGGGTCGTGGGCGACGTCGGTGATCGGCGTGGAGCCCAATGACGACATGCGAACCCAGGCCGAGGCGCGCCCGCTGCCGAACGTGTCGTACAGCGAAGGGGCGAGCCACGACACACGTCTCGAAACCGCATCTGCCGACGTCGTGGTCGCGGTGCAAGCCATGCACTGGATGGAGCCGGTGGCCACCTTGGCAGAGGTGACGCGGGTGTTGAGGCCTCACGGTGTCTTCGCCGTGATCGATGCGGATTGGCCGCCGGTGACCGGAGTGCGGTCAGCAGAGCAGGCGTGGGTCGTGCTGCACGAGCGGATCCGAGTGTTGGAGGCGCGAGCCGCCCGAGGTGACGAAGGAGCGGCGCTGCGCCGGCCGATCAGCCGAGATGACCCGTCGCTCGTCGACGACGATCTGCATGATCCACATCGGAATCGAGAGATCCCGGGCGGCGTGCAGAGCTGGTCGAAGACCGAGCACCTGGCACGCATGCGGGCGAGCCGCCGGTTCGTGTTCACTCGTGAGCTCCTGTACGACGAGCCAGTCCTCGGTGGCGCTGACAGGTTCGGCGCCCTCATGCGCAGCCAGGGCAGCTACCAGGGGCTGCGACGTCGGGGGCTCACCGACGCCGAGATCGGGGCGACGGCGTTCGACGACGTGGTGACCGATGCATTGGCCGATCACGAGTCGCTGTCGTTCTCATGGCGCGTCCGAATCGGCATCGTGCCCTGACACGACGGCACGATGACCGTGTGTTGACCAGCTGTTGACCCGATCATGGGATGGTTCGCCCACGGATCAGCGATCTCCCATTCGAAGCTATGTGGTTGGGAGAGCACGTGGTGGGTTCGCCAGGGGTTCGATCGGTTGTCGGCGTTGGATTCGTGGCGAAGTCGGTGCGGTCGATCGTTGATCCGTACCACCTTCGAGGGATGGGCGGGTCTCTTGATGTGCACGTCGAGGGTGGGGAGGCAGCCCCGCCGAACCACCCTCGCTTGCAACGCAGCCGGTCGACGGTTGCCAGACTGGTCGACCACCCCCCGGCCGATCTCTGGTCGCCGTCGGTCGGAGGCGTGCGCATGCTGATCCCGCATCCGATCCCCGGATCCGATCTCGACATCTGATGGCATGACAGCGATGAAGCCACATCCATGGTTCGAGTCCCCCACCGGTGTCGTCGTGATGAGCCATCACGGGAGGGTGAGCAGGAAGGCACGTGAAGGCACCGTTGCTGCGATGGTGGCCGCCTACGACCTCGGCTATCGCTGGTTCCAGATCGATGTGGTTCCGATCAAGGACGACCTGATCTCGATGCACGCGGTGTTCGGACGACGAATCGGATTCCGTGGTCGGACACTCGAGCAGGTGCGGGCCCGCATTCCCTACGTGTCGACGCTGCGCGAGTTGCTCGACCACCCGGGCATGCCCGAGGCGCGGTGGAACATCGAGGTCAAGACGCGAACCGCCCTGCCGGTGCTGATCAGCGAACTGAAGCACTCGAAGGCGCTGAGTCGGGTGATGGTGTCGGCTCCCGCTCATCCGGGGATCGTGCGCGAGGTACGCGAGACCTTCGGCTCGCTCGTCGCCGTGTCGGCCCCGCTGATGCACGGCGGCGTGTTCGGCCGAGCGTTCACATCACCCAGGATCGATCACGACGGCATGCAGGTGTACCGCCCGTTCGGACGTCGAGCGCGCCGTGTGCATGGCACAGGACCGACCCGGGTGCAATCGTGGACGATTCGCAAACCGGATCATCTGCAGGCGTGCATCGCCGACACGTGCGATCCAGTGGTGAGAGACAGCGATGTGGCCACACGCGAACGCTTGCGGGCGCTCGGCGTGTGGCCCGAGTTCGACGAGCCCGAGATCCAGCCGCCGCCGGAGATCGAGGTGCCGCCCGAGATCCAGCCGCCGCCGGAGATCGAGGTGCCGCCGGAGATCGAGGTGCCGCCGGAGATCCAGCCTCCACCGGAGATCGAGGTGCTGATGCTCGGGGGCGGCGGGTGGCGAGGTGCGTTCGGCTCGATCGGTTCGCTGGCGTACCTGGCGTCGACCGACCGGTGGCGGCATGTTCGCCACGTCGTCGGGCTGAGCGGAGGCTCGTTCGTCATCGGCGCAATGGGCGCTCACGACGTGGACGACGATCGACCGTGGCCCCTGCTCGCTTCGCTCACGAAGGACATGATCGGGCTCAGGTGGTGGATGTACGGGGCGATCGCCGGGCTGGCGTTGCCCGTCGCTGCAGTCGCGCTGCTGGTGTGGTGGTGGATGCCGATGTTGCTGATGGTTCCGACGATCCTGCTGTACCTCAGCCGGCAGGTCATCAGCGTCGAGTGGCGGTGGATGATGATGCGCCTGTTCCACGACTCGGGGCCTCGGGAAGAGGGCAAGCGTCGCTACGTGGTCTGCGCCACGGGCCGGTCGTCTGCCAGGCCGCACTTCTTCGTCACCGGTGACCTCACCGAACTGCAAGCCGACGGATCACGCCGAGGCGAGGACTGGGGACGCGTCGTGCCTGCGGGGTGGACGTGGACCGATGCGGTCGTGTCGTCGACGGCGTTGCCCTGGGTGAACGGCTACCGCACCGAGACCGATCGTCGGCTCGGGCGCGCCGGACGGGGAGAGGTGCTGATCGACGGCGGGGTGGTGGGCATCTTCGGCCGGCAGTGGTTCGATCGGGCCCTGCTCGGAAGTTCGGCTGGTGACTCGAAGCGCACGCTCGCGATCGACACCGGGCGCAAGCTCCGCACGGGTGGTCGGCTGATCGAACGGATCACGAGCCTGTCGACCGTCGGTCTGCTCTCACGATGGGTGCAGATCGCGCTCGACGCCTCGTTCCGCAAGGAGATCGAGCGCGCCGACCGTGCGGAGAACGAGGCGACCTCTGGCCGGGTGGTGATGAACCTGGTTCGCGTGGCCGAGACCGACGAAGGCGACCATCACGAGGACGAGGCCCGGTGGCACGAAGTTGCTCGACGGTTGGAGCATGGCCGGTGCATCGTGCGCCGCTTCGGTCTCACAGGATTGTCGACGCGGAACTGTCTGACGACCGTGGTGGTCGCGGTGGTGGCCTGCTTGGTGGACATCGAAGGCATCGCAGAGCTCGACGCCGTCGACGACCAGTTGCGCGACATCGACCAGCGCCTGCACGAGATCGGTGAGCGGCTGGGGGTGGGCCCGAACCTGGCCATGATCTGGGCTGCGCTCTGAACACCGGCCTCCACTGGTCGACCGGCGCGTGCTCCGCGGCTCACGCTCGGAGGAGATCGTCGAGCACGGGCCGCCACAGATGGGGCGCGTCGAGCTTCGTGACGAGCTGGCGGGCGATGCCGAGGTGGCTGTGTGCACGACTGCGGTCGCCCATCGTGGCGGCAAGCAAGGCGAGGCCCCCGTCAACAGGGCCGTGGGTGCTGACGCCGTTCCAGGTCATCTGCCCGGCGTACGGCAACAGCCGTTCGTACAACATCTCGGCGAGGTCCGTGTCGGCCGCATGCCAGATGGGCGTGCAGATCATCGACGCGATCGCGGTCCAGGTCGTGTCCTCCACCAGATCGAGCTTGCGCTCCGACAGCACGTCGATCAGCTCGCGCACTTCCCGGTGGTCATCGCGCGAGTCGGCGACAGCGCACTTGAGCGCGAGCCACGAGGTGAACTCGGGCTGCGCTCGCGATCGTTCATCGACGAGGTCCCAGAGCTCGCCGAGTCGCCCTTGGGTTTCGCGCACGGGGATCATCAGCGCAGCGAAGATCGAGATCGACCAGGTCTCCGGGTAGCTCGCCAAGGATGCATCGAGTCCCTCGAGCGCAAGGCGCTCCGCCACCTCGAGGTCGCCGCGCACGAACGCATGTGCCGCCTCGGCATGCAGCAGACCGCGGTCGCGTGTCCGGCGTCGGACCTCGGGGGTGATCACGCGCAACCGTTCGATGCTGGAGTCGACCAGTTCCCGATCGGCGGTCACCAAACCGAGACCGAACCGGACCCAGGCGGCTTCCCAATGGGCCTCGACGTCGGCAAGCCCGGCGAGTTGCTCGGCAGCGTGCCAGCGAAGCGGCAGGTCATCGGGATGGGCGAGGCCGAGATGCGAGTTCATCATCACCGAGCGGATGAGGTGCTCGTTCTCGCTACGAAGAGCGATGTCGCGGGCTTCGAGGTACAGGCTGCGCCCCAGCGGTGAATCGGGTGACGATGCCAGCAACGTGGCCGCCGCGGAGAGCAGTTCGGCGCGTGCATGGTCGGGTAGTTCGAGCGAGAGTGCGTACTCGAGATGTCGACGCGCTCGCTCGTCGACGCTGCCCACGTGTGTGGTGAAGCCGTGGAGGCACAGCTCGGTCACGGTGCGTACCAGCAGTTCGTCGGCTTCGTACTCACTGGCGAGCTCGGCGGCGCGAAGCAGTTCGAGATCGCTCTCGGGGCGGTTGGTCCGGCGCAGGCTGGTACCGAGCAGGCAGCGCAGCTCGGCCTCGACGAGTTGACCGGTCATGTTGAAGCGCGACACGACGGAGAGACCCTGACGGGCCCAGTCGATCGCGCTGTCCCAGTCGAACAGAGCCGCGACGTCCTGGGCCGCGTCACAACACGAGCGGGCTGCCCGGATCGGGTCGAGATCGGCTGCGGCGATCGCTTGGGGAGCGATGGCCACCGAACTCGCCGTGCACGTCTGCAGCGCGCGGCACAGCTCGTCGTGCCACGAGACCCGCGAGCCGAGGGGCACCATCGCAGCGAGCGCATCTGCCACGAGTCCGTGAACGAAGCGGCCGGAGTGTGGCCCGTGGTCGGCGGCCTGCACCGAGGCATCGGCGGTCGCAGCCGTCGTCGACGAGGCGTACTCCAGTTGGATCAGGCCGTCGTCTTCGGCGCTCGCCAGTTGCTCACCGGTCCGCCTGCGCAACAGGCGAAGGGGTGGCAGGGGGAAGGACTGACCCAGGAGTGCTGCGAGCTGGAGCAGCTCGCGCGTGGTGCGGGCGAGACCGGCGGTGCGTTCAGCGACGGCTTCCTGCAGCGTCAGCGGTACCTCGGTTCCCATCTCACCACGGCCGAGCACATCGAGCAGCAGACCGAGGAACAGAGGGTTGCCGCCCGTCTGGTGGTGCAGGATCGCAGCCAGATTCTCCGTGGCCCGCAGAGGGAGGGTCTGGCGCAGCAGTTCGCCCACCTCATCGATGTCGAACGGAGGAACCACGGCCATGGCGTCGCCGATGGCATCGTCGATCGTCGGATGCGTGGGCGACCGTGATGTGAGCAGGAGATGGAGCCCACGACGGCGCACGAGCGAGGAAACGATCTCCGCCGAGATGGCGTCGAGCCACTGGGCATCTTCGACGATCAAGACGGCGCCCGTGCCGGAGAGTGCCATGTCGATGAGGTCGGTGAGATCGGCGAGCAGGTCGTCGCGAGTGGTGGGAGGCAGCGAGGCCGTTGCCGGTCCACCCATCACGCGGGTGGCGGCGTTGACCAGTCGTTTCGAGCGCAGCGCTCTCGACGTGCTGTGCGGCACGACCTCGCTGAGCGCCTCGATGATGGTCGCGATGGCCTGCATCGGTCGGAACGGATCGGCCAGCGCGGCGGTGCGCACCACCGGGATGTTCTTGTCGATGAGCCGCTGGCCGATCAGACGGGTGAGGATCGTCTTGCCCACCCCGGGGTCGCCCATCAGCAGCACGGGCTCGGTGTCGAGCGTGTCGACGACACGGTCGACCCACGCCGTGCGCGGGAGGCGAGCAGCCGTGAGCGATGACGCCGAGAGCCGGTCGATCGCCGACAGTGCGATGGGTGCGCCGATCTCATGGCGCAAGATCTGCGACTCCAACTCCGCGACCTCGGGGGCGATGACGGCGCCGATGTCGGCGATCGCCTCGCTGTGGGTGCGGATCACACGCACTGCTTCGACCTGACGGGTCGCCAGCGCGTAGAGCCGTGCGAGACGCATGGCCACATCGCCGCGCGATGGATCGTCGGCGAACATCTGCTCGACCAGCGCCACAGATGATGAACCGGTTCGACTGGCCAGCTCGGCATCGGCGAGCTCGAGCACGACCTCGTCGCGCAGTGCGAGGAGGCGCCAACTCGTCGGATCGACGAGCGCGTTGTCGACGTTGGCGAACGGCAGCGGCCCACGCCACTCCGCCAATGCCAGCGCGTACTGGCGTGCTGCGTCGGCGGGTGGCAGGTCTCGGGCGCCGGCGACCAGTTGCTCGAATCGTGTGGAGTCGAGCAGGTCGAGTGGCCCTCGCAACCGATAACCCCCACCGGCGTTCTCGATCGACAACCCGCGATCGAGCGACTTCCGGATGGTGCTCAGCTGGGTCTTCAGACTCCCCCGCGAGCGAGCGGTGTCTTCGCCCCACAGGCTGTGCAGGATCGTGTGCATCGGCACGACCGCTCCCGCAGCCGCAGCCACGATCGCGAGCAAGTCACGTCGTTGGCTGCTGAGCGTCACCTCGAGGCCGGACGAGTCGCGGACTGCCACGTCGCCGAGCACGGTGATGGCCGGGCGGACGAGACCGTGGCCGTCGATCATCGCCGCCCACCGTCCACGCGTCCCATGCGAACGATGCTACGCAGCGTGGCACGGCCTTCGGTATCGCCACATGCGGCCGCGCCGTGGTCGGAGCACTCGTTCTTCGAGCGTTCATCTGCGTGTCACCGAAGCGATGAAACGGGGAGCGCCAGCCGGACGCGATGAGCCGGGTGGCCCATTGCCCCCGTGCGGGTCGCCGGTGATGATCGCAGGCATGGATCTTCCGCGGGCGATCGTGCCACCGGATGCAGTGGCGTGCGATGGCACAGCTCCGACAAGCGCGCTCCGACTCGACGGCGATCTGCGGTTGGACGGCGCCTGGGTGCTCGATCGGTATCTCGATCCGATCACCGGCGTGTCGGCCATCGGTGAACTGCTCGATCGGTCGTGGGGTCGACCCATGGGCCTGGCGACGGCGACGCTCGGCGTTCGCATGGCCGAGCTCTTGGCCACGCGCAGATGGCCGGACGACCTGGTGGTGGTCGCGGTGCCATCGGCGCGTGAGTCGGCCGGTGTGCTGGCGCGGGTGGTCGGCCATGTCCTTGAGCGTGAGGTGCACCCTGCACTCGTGTCGCGTCGCTGGCGGGCAGGCGCGTCGTCGACGCGACGATTCGCGGTCAGATCACGGCAGGTGAGCGACCACGTGCTGCTGGTCGACGACGTGGTGCGCACCGGTGACACGCTCGCCGCGTGCGCAGAGCTGCTGCGCGCCCGAGGCGCCGTGGGTGTCTGGGCGGTTGCAGCAGCAGTCGAGCCGGTGCAGGGATCACACCGAGTGGTGCCGGTCCGGCTTCTCGTCGCCACCGGGCGTCGGTCGACGGCGATCCGACCCGACGTGAATGCGCTGGTTCCGGTGACCTTCGACGGTCGGTTGCTGGTGACCTCACCGGAGGACGGATCTCACGCGGACACCGCAGGGTCGACGCCTCCATCACCGCTGATCATTCCCGGCCCGGACGTGACGTTGTACGACCGGGAGCTGGACGACCGGGAGCTGGACGACCAGGAGTTCGACGACGGGGTCTCCGCTGACGAGGGGCTGGCCGACGAGGGGCTGGCCGACGAGGAGTTGATGGACGCAGTGGCCGCAGCTTTCGAGGCGGTAGCCGGACTGGAAGCGCTGCGATCCATCGTGAGCCAGCACTCCGCCGACGAGACCCTCTCGATCGACGACCTGCTGTCCGAACTGCTGCGTGGCGCGGCGCACTCAGGGGGCGTCGACCATGATCTGGTGCAGCCGGCAGCGGACCGAGCCGATGCGCCGGTCGAGGACGATGATCCCGTCGAAGACCATGATCCCGTCGTGGACGATGATCCGGTCGACGACGTTGGGTCGGTCGAGGACGAAGTCGCCGAACAAGCTGGTCCGGTCGCAGATCATGATCCGGCCGAGGACGACGCGCCTGCGGCCGAACCCGACACTCGCTACGAGGTGGATCGGTCCGCAGGGGCGGGTGTCGACCCGACGACGGAACCGTCGGGCGAACGAGGAGGCAGACCGGTCGGTGGCTGGCGCGGCAAACGCCGTCGTCAGAAGCCGAAGCCGTCGAGTATGCGGTAGTCGTAGCCCTGCTCCGCCAGGAACCGCTGCCGGTTCGAGGCGAAGGTCTGATCGACGGTGTCGCGGGTGACGATGGTGTAGAAGTTGGCTTGGCCACCATCGTGCTTGGGTCGCATGATCCGGCCGAGGCGCTGGGCCTCCTCCTGGCGGCTGCCGAACGTACCGCTCACCTGGATGGCGACGTTCGCCTCGGGCAGGTCGATCGAGAAGTTCGCCACCTTCGACACCACGAGCACCTTGGTCTCGCCCGTGCGAAAGCTCTCGAAGCGCGCTTCGCGGAGCTTCTGTGGTGTCTGCCCCGTGATCAGCGGTGCGTCGAGTTCGGCGGCGATCGTCTTCAACTGGTCGACGAACTGGCCGATCACCAGCACCCGGTCGCCCTCGTGCCGAGCGACGAGCTCGCGCACCACCTGGGCCTTGCGCGGCGTGCATGCTGCCAGCCGGTATCGCTGTTGAGGGTCGGCGAGGGCGTACTCCATCCGCGCATCGTCGTGGAGGCCGACGCGGATCTCGGTGCAGATGGCCGGGGCGATCCACCCGTGCAGCTCGAGCTCTTTCCACGGAACGTCGAACCGCTTCGGACCGATGAGGCCGAACACGTCGGCCTCCTTGCCGTCTTCGCGCACCAAGGTTGCGGTGAGGCCGAGGCGCCGCACGGCCTGGATGCGCGCCGTGGCACGGAACACCGGCGCCGGGAGAAGGTGCACCTCGTCGTAGATGATGAGGCCCCATTCGGTGCGATCGAACAAGCCGAGATGGGGATACAGCGAGTGCAGCACGTCGCTGCCGGCATCGTCGGGGACGGCCGGGTCGGGTGACGTCATCGCCGGGTCGGCGACCACAGCGAACTCGCCGGCGAGATCGTCGCCGGCATGGCCGCGCTTCTTCTTGCGGACCGGAGACCAGGTGAGCACCTGATACGTGGCGACCGTGACGGGACGGATGTCCTTCCGGTCGCCCGAGTACTCGCCCACCTGATCGGCG
Organism: Actinomycetes bacterium; assembly: GCA_031400715.1. Classification (GTDB taxonomy): domain Bacteria; phylum Actinomycetota; class Acidimicrobiia; order Acidimicrobiales; family Ilumatobacteraceae; genus VFMC01. The sequence goes on from JANNQK010000264.1 coordinate 26,216, forward strand.
GTGAGCGATGTCTTGTCGAGGATCTCGCGGATCCATTGCCGAGCCGACGTGATGTTGGTGGCGATGATGAGCGTGTGGGTTCCGGCCGCGGCCATGGCGGCGAGACCGATGACGGTCTTTCCTGCACCGCACGGCAACACGAGCACGCCGTTGCCGGCGGCGTCGACGCCGTCTTGCCACCAGGCGCTCACCGCATCGGCCTGGTACCCGCGGAGTTCGCACGTGAGCTGCGCGTCGGCGAGCACGCTGCCCTCGGTGTAGCCGGCCTCGTCGGCCACTGGCCAACCGAGTTGGAGCAAGGCCTGCTTGAGCGCGCCACGATCGCCGAGTCGGACTGCGAAGCGGTTGCCGTCGAGTCGCTCGCCGAGCATCTGGCTGACGTGCTTGTCGCGCGCCACTTCGACCAGCAGGGGTACCTCGTGGCTCACGAGAGCGAGACCGCCCGTGTCGAAGTCGCGCACCAGACGCAAGCGGCCGTAGCGGCCCATCTGGTCGTGCACCTCGGCGAGGACCCCACTGGGGACCGGATACTTCGCCAGGTCGTTCAGGGTGGACGCGACCTCGCCCGCATGCATCCCGGCCACCGCAGCGTTCCACAGCGACAGCGGGGTGATGCGATACGTGTGGATGTGCTCAGGTGCCTTTTCGAGCTCGCTGAAGCGTTGCAGCGCGGCACGCGCATCGGCGGCGCGAGGGCTGGCCAACTCGAGCATCACCGTGAGATCGCTCTGCACGATGAGCGGGTTGGTCGGATCGGTCACCAGTCCTCCATGAGGGCTTCGAGCTGGGCGACCTGCGGATGGAGCACCTCGGGCACGCTACGGGCCTTCGGTCGAGGTTGCACCCGACTGATCTGGTCACCTGCGGGAGCGGGCTCTTCGGTGCTGCTGGGAGCGAGCCCCGCCTTGCGCAGGGCCGACATCACCTTGTCGAGCGCGAGGTCGCTGACCGCAACGGTGGGAGCGATGAGGGTGAGTCGCGCCGAGCGCACCTTCACCGCGGCAGCCAGGCCGAGCACATCGTCCGCGGTGACGACCGTGGCCGCCGTGCGTGCGCTGAGACCGCCGCGCTGGCGCTCGACGTCGACGAGCATCTGTGCCACCACGGGCGCGATCGGCACCGACGAGTTGTCGGTCAGGAAGTCGAGGACGGACCGAGCGGTCTCTCCGGCGGCCATCTCGGTGGCGATGCGGGTGCGGTCGAGACGCAAGACGGCGACGCTTCCCTTCGATTCGGCGGTGCACAATCGGTCGAGCCGGGCGCGCACGGCAGGGTCGAGGGCGGGTGGCGCGATGACCGAGAAGTCGGCCTGCACCACGAAGGTGAGGTCTTGCGCAGGGAGCAGGTCGTGCAGCGAGGCGGGCTCGGTGAGCACCGTGCGTGCGAGCGCCCCCAGGCCCACAGGTCCGTTCGCAGGGCACAGGCCAAGGGTGATCAGATGCGCACGAAGGTGGTCGAGGTCGACTCGCTCGGCCAGGAGATGGTTGGCGCGGACCCACGGGACCAGATCGTCGTGCGGCACACCATGGCCATCGGCGAGCGCGAGCAGATCAGCGACGACCTGACGTCGGAGCACCGACTCGAGCGATCGGCTCTCACCTGGCGCGTCGAGGCCTTCGAGCCAGGCGTCGACGAGCTGGACCCATTGGTCGGCGATGCCGAGGCGACGCCACTCGCTGGTGCGTTCGGCACTCACTTCGTACCGGTGGATCCACATCGCGTTGCGTCCGCGGCCGACGAACTCGCTCATCTGGGTGATGAGCCCGAGCCCGAGGGCGAGGTGGACCAGCGGTCCGACGTGATCGACCGGCCATCCCATCCTCTTGGCGATGTCGCGGAGCGCCTTCACTCCGATGCCGCCGGTCTTGAGGCCCGGGATCGGTTCGGCTGCGACCTGGCGGATCAGGGTCTGCAACGTGCTGAGGGCATCGGGATGCATCGGCGCATGGTGGTCGAGCGGCTTGAGCGTGGTGACGGGCGCGGCCGGCCACTGGGCAAAGGTTCGGCCGTTGACGGCCGTGAGGGTTTCGAGCCAGAGGCCGACGTGGCGCATCTCGCGTTCGACCCACACCAGACCGATGTCGATGAGGTGTTGGAGTGCGGCCGATTGGGGTGTGAGCTGGGGGCGAGCGCTGACCGGCCGTTGATCGACCGGGCTGTAGAGGCGGAGTTGCCACCAGTTGTTGGTGAGCCGGTCGCCGGCGATGCCGCGACCTCCGGCGGCCACGAGCCGGTCGAACATCTCTCGCTCGGGTTGCTGGAAGCTGTCGACGAGCCGCTCGAGCCGCGTGGCCGTCCCGATGATGTCGCGGAGCGCGTCGATGCGCTGCATCTTGCCGCTCGGGATCTGCTCGAGCCCGAGGTTCTCGAGGTAGTGACCGAGATGTTGCTTGGTGATGGTCTGATCGAGCACCATCCGGTCGATCGGCCGGCCCGGTCGGGCGATCATGTCGGCCACCCCTGCCCGAAGCCGCAGTGCTGCCTCGGGTGTGTGTTCCTCGAGCAGGAACCGGTCGACGAGGGCGGCGACCATCCGATGTCGATCCGGAAGCGCATCGGGGCCGAGCTCCTGGGCGAGATCGTGCGCTGCAATCGCGCCTCCACGGCTTGCCAACACCACCAGGAGTTGCGCAGAGGCTGCGTCGAGCAGTTCGATCGTGAGCCGGAGCACATGTGGGTTGGCGAGCGCACCGGCCAACTGCTTGCGACCAGGGGCGCGGGTGCTTGCGCCGAGCCACACCCGGAGCGGGCCGGTACCGACGCACCACGCAGCCAGGTGGGGCTGCAGGGCGATGCGTCGGGCGAGCTCGTTGCCCTCGAGCTCGCTGAGCGCCGCCGCGCGGTCGGCCACGACTTCGTCGATCATGAGCGGGAACCTATCGCCGGGGTGCGATGAGCCGACCGGCCCATTGCCGCAGAGCGTCGACCGTGTTGAGCTGATGTTGACGGTTCGACCATCTCGGTGCGGGTCGTCGACGACACGAATGGAGCCGGGCGGCCATGACACAACACCTGATCTCGCCCCCTGTGATGAACATCAGCGGGGTAGCCGGGCTCGACACGTGCTGGGCCCTCGACCGGTTCTCCCACCCCCTGCTCGGCCTCACCAGAGCCGGTCTCCTGCTCGGCCGCGCCAAAGTGGGCGGGCTCGGCCCCGCATGCGCCGAGTTGGCGGAGCGCATGGGCGATGTCGCGAGCCGGCAGCTGCTGCCCGATGACCTCGTGGTCGCTGCGGTGCCGTCGGCGTCGACGCTCAGCCAGCAGATGGCCGTCTGCGTGGCCGCAGCGATCGAGCGTCCGTTGGAACCGTTGCTGGGTGTGCGCGGCGGTGTGTTCGGCAGGCTCGACGGCTCGGTCCGTGACCGAATCAAAGCCAAGGTTCGCACGGCACCCGCACACGTGCTCTTGATCGACGATTCGGTTCGTTCGGGTGAGACGTTGAAAGCCTGTGCCGCGATGTTGCGTCAGCGAGGCTCCGCCCGCGTCTGGGCCGTGGTCGCCGTCGCCATCCTCGACGCGGGCGACCGCGATCCGATCGCGAGCTGGTGACCGGCGTCCGACCGCTCAGACGAGGATCTTGATCGGGCGGCCCTCGAAGACCCGCGTCCTCCTCACGCGCCGGTCATGCCCGCGGCATCGTGACGCCGGTGCCGTCACACAGAGTGCAGCGGGCGTGGACTGGTCGCACGTTCGCGAATGAGCTCGACCGAGGCTGTTCCGTAGATCACCGGGCGCTCCACGAGCCACGCGGAGAAGCGGCGGCGGTGCAACACCGGCACCTCGTCGACGCGGGCGAAGAAGCGGTCGTCGTCATCTTCGAGCAGCACCACGGCCATGCACGCGAGATCTCGGTTGCACAGCGTGCTGAGCAGCTGGGAGACGAGATCGGCGGTCGCCTGAGCGGCAGACGGACTGCGGCGTCGCTCGACTCCGCCCCAGGGACCCTGGCGGCCGGTGTCGGCACGGATGACGGAAGCGGCACGGGTGACCACCACGTAGAGACCGCCTGGGCCCACCACGATCCGACGGTCGACACCGACGACGTCCACCTCATGCCACCCGAAGGGCAGGCCGTCAGCGCTCGAGTCATCGAGCAGGTGGTCGGCCACAGGGTCGGAGGGCCGCAGCGGGTTCGTCATGGTGGTGTCATCGGTTCGTCAAGGCTTCGTCTGGAGCGAAACCTTGCCGCGACCCGCAGAGGCCCTGCCTGCGGGTGCGAGTGCATGGTTCAGGTGATGGCGAGCACGGCCGCGCCGATCCGTTCGGCGGCGACGGCGAGCGTCGAGGGCTCGTCCTTGCCGAACGCGAGCCGAAGGTGGCCAGATGCCGGTTCGGTGAGCTCGTACAACGAACCCTCGGACACTCGGACGCCTCGGGCGGCACACTCGCGAGCGAGTGTGGGTGCGTCGAGACCGGCTGGTAGCTCGACCCACAGTGCCACACCGCCGCGCGGTGGCGTACAGGTGAGGGTGGGTGCGTGGGTGGCGAGGGAGCGCACCAGGGTGTCGCGGCGTTCGCCGAGGGCGGCGCGCAAGGCGATCAGGTGGCGTTGCCAGCCGGCGGCGAGGAGCAACTCGGCTGCGGTGGCCTGCAGCAGCGGGGCGACGAAGAAGTCGGCGGCCAGCCGGGCGCTGACCAGCCGGGGGAGTGCCGGGCCACGAGCGACGACGGCGGCGATTCGCAGACCGGGAGCGCTCGCCTTGCTGAGGGATCGGATCGAGATGACGTGACCGTGTCGATCATCGGAGATGAGCGGAGGACCCGTCGGACCGTCGAGGTCGAGATCTCGCACCCAGTCGTCCTCGACGACGAAGCAGCCGAACTCGTCGGCGATGGCGAGCACCTCGGCACGCCGCTCGCGCGAGAGCACCGAGCCGGTCGGATTGGAGTGACGCGGTTGGAGGACCACCAATCGGGCGCCGCTGCGAGCGAGCACCTCGGCGAGAGCATCAGGGGTGACGCCGTCGTGGTCGGCGGGCACCGGCGTCGGCACGAGACCGCTGAGGGTTGCCGCGACGAGAACCCCTGGGTAGCACGGGTCCTCGACGACGACCGGGTCGCCGGGTCGTGCCAGCACGCGGAACACGCTGTCGAGAGCTGCCTGAGCGCCGGGGGTGATCAACACGTCAGCCGAGGTGAAGGGCGACCCGAGCTCGGCAGCGAACACCTCGCGCAGCAACGGGATGCCTTGTGGCGGGCATCGGTCCCACGCATCGGTGCGGCGCGCACACCGTGCAGCTGCCTTGGCCAGCAACCCGTGCGCCTGCAACGTGGGGTCGGGGAACGCGTTGTCGAGCGCGATGGTGTCGGCCGTGCGTGGATGGGACAAGTGTTCCAGTCCCTCGCGCACGACAGGCGAGCGGCCGAGCACGACCGTCTGCCAGGCATGGTCGGCGGTGTGTGTCGCCGTGAGCGTCGGCCGCGCGACGAAGGTGCCATCGCCGGGCCGGGTGACCGCTCGTCCCTCCATGACGAGTTGCCGGACCACGCGCTGCACCGTGACGGGGCTCACCGAGAAGCGCTGTTGCAACTCACGCACGCTCGGCAGGCGTGCCCCCGGGCGAGCGTGCGCGCACGCGTTGCGGAGATACGCCTCAACGGTGTTATTCTGATGTGTGACCATTCAGGATAACGCTACTCAACTCGAACGAGAAGCGCGCGGCCTCGTGCTCGGCTTCGTCGGGGTGGCCTGTTTCAGCGCATCGCTCCCGTTCACCCGAGTGGCCGTTCGTGAGTTCGGGGTCGTGTTCCCGTCGTTCGGGCGGGCGGTGATCGCGGCGGGTCTCGCCGCAGTCGTCCTGCGCATCACTCGCACACCACGACCCGGTCGGCACCTGAACGCCCGGTTGGCGATGGTGGTCGGAGGCGTGGTCGTAGGGTTTCCGGCGTTCACCGGCTTGGCGCTCCAGCACGCTCCCGCAGGTCATGGATCGGTGGTCATCGGCCTGTTGCCTGCGGCGACCGCTGGCTGGTCGGTGGCGCGAACGGGTGCGCGTCCGTCGCCGCGGTACTGGGCGTTCGCCGCACTCGGCGCGGGAGCGATCCTGGTGCTCACGGTCGCACGGGGTACGGTCGATGTGGCGCTCGGTGACCTGTACCTGTTGGGCGCCATCGCCTCGGCCGCAGTCGGCTACACCGAAGGTGCCGTCGTGAGCCGGGAGATCGGCGGATGGCAGACGATCAGCTGGGCGGTCCTGTTCGGTCTGCCGTTGACCGTGCCGCTGACGCTGTTGGGGCTCGGTCCGGTGGGCCTCGACGAACCCGTGACGGCGTGGATCAGTCTCGGCTACCTCGGCGCGGTGTCGATGTTCCTCGGGTTCTTCGCCTGGTACGCAGGCCTGGCGCTCGGCGGGATCGCGCGCGTCAGCCAGATCCAGTTGCTGCAACCGATGCTGTCGTTGGTGTGGGCCACACTGTTCCTCCACGAACACCTCGATGCGCTGATCGTCGTGGTCGCCGCGGTGGTGCTGGCATCGGTGGCCGGCTCCCGCCGTTCGGCGATCGCCTGAGCGCAGTCTGCGAAAGGGACACCCATGCCACGCCACGCGATCACCGCCCCTGGAGCGTCGGCCGTCGGGCCGTACTCGCATGCCGCCGAACAACACGGGTTCGTGTACCTGAGTGGCCAGACGCCGGTGCTCCCCGGCACGACCACCCTGGCGAGCGGCGGCATCGGCGATCAGACCCGTCAGTGCTTCGCGAACCTCGGTTCGGTGCTGACCGCCGCCGGGCTGACGTTCGCCGACGTCGTGAAGTGCAACGTGTTCCTGACCGACATGTCCGACTTCGCCGCGATGAACTCGGTGTACGCCGAGGTGTTCGGCGAGCCGTATCCGGCGCGCACCACCATCGGGGTCGCGGCCCTGCCACTCGGGGCATCGGTCGAGATCGAGATGATCGCGGCTCGATCGCTTGTCGAGCCAGCCGCTCTGTAGGTCAGGTGCCGGCGCGGGCTCTCGACGCGTGGTGCGCCCGCACAGGCACCAACGGCGAGGGTCAGACCGTCTGGAGAGTCGGTGTCGGGACGACGTGTTCGATGATCAGGGCGATCGCCTCGGCATCGAGTTCGGTCGGCAGGTTGCTGAGCCAACGATCGAGCATGTGCTGATGCACGACGTCGACACCGTCGAACCGCGGCGCGATCTCGGCCTCGGCGCCGACGAGTACCACCACCGGGGTGACGATCACGTTCGTCCTGCACGCCCAACTCAGCAGCTGTGAGGCGAGCTCGGCCGTCGCGCGGGCCGAGCTCATCTGATCGCGATGGTCGTGCGTCCAGGCCCGGCCCGCTTGAAGACCGAGGGGCATGGTGCCGTGATGTCGCACGTCGAGGACGAAGACGCCGCCTGGGCCGAGCACGACGGGCCGATCGATGCCGGGGACATGCAGCTGATGCCAGCCACCCGGCAGGAGATCGGTGACAAGAGCAGATTGGCCGGCGACTTCTTCGATGAGTCGGGACAGAGGGGTCGTGAACGTCATGGTCATGTTCATCGGTTCGTCAAGCTTTCGTCTGGAGCGAAATCTCGGATTCGAGCACCACGGATGCGGCGCAGGTGGGGACGACGGGTGCGCTCCGCCGCGCACTCGTCGTCCCGACGCAGACGGGGGGAGCAACCTGCGTCGATGGTGCACCGTGTTCGGTGGCGACCTTGTGGGCCCGACAGGTCACGTCCGTCGAACACCACGATCATGACGGTAGGCCCGCCGTCGAAACCACGGGCGACGGCGAGCCAGCCGCGAGATGAACGCTTCGTGACCCTTCGGGGCGACATGGACGGGCGGAACGTACGCGGTCGTCGGTCACCGTCGGCGAGATTCGCTGTGGGTCGACGTTGGCACACGGACGCGGAACAGCGATGCTGTCGGGCCCGCTCGCGCGGGGTGACCGTGGTGCAGACGAGCGATTGAAGGATCCCGTGGCGAACAAGCAGGCGACCAAGACCCCCAGGTTCGAGCCGATGCAGTACTGGCGCAAGCTGTGCTGGGTGACGCCACAGATCGTCCTCAGCGGCGATCTGCCCGAGGGTGCCGCCAAGGGCCGAGGGCTCGATCAGTGGATCGCGGCCGGGGTCACGCACATCATCGACACTCGGCTCGAGCACAGCGACGAGAAGTTCGTCGCCGCCCACGCACCCGACGTGGGCTACACCTGGGTCGGCGTCGACGATCACGGTGGCCGTCAGCCCGACAGTTGGTTCGCGGAGGGCGTTGCTGCGGCCACCACCGCGCTCGCCGAACCCGATGGGAAGGTGATGATCCACTGCCACATGGGAGTGAACCGCGGACCGTCGATGGGGTTTGCAGCGATGTTGGCAACGGGCATCGATCCGTTGACCGCGCTCGACACGATCCGTGAGAGCCGGCCCATCGCTGCGGTGATGTATGCCGAGGATGCGGTCGCGTGGTTCCATCGTTGGCGCGGCTCGGATGCCTGGGTGGCCGAGAACCAGACGAAGGCGGTTCGCGACTGGCTGAACGCCAACCCGATCGACACCGACTGGATCAGCAGTCGCCTCTGGCACAAGGGCGGCTGAGCACGGCGGCCGCAGGCTCGCGGCGGTCGCTCGACAACGCCGCAGGGATCGAGCGGCGGACGAGTGCACCGCGTCGGGTCGCTGCGTGTGGGTTCGCGAGGCCTGGTTGCAGGGCGCTGCAATCAGGGAATGAGTCCGATGACTCATTGTCCGATGCCCGGCTTCTTGACACGATCGGACCTAGCTCAGTGCACAGGTGGGCGAGGCGGAGGAAACGGCGTGAGCAAGAGTGGCGGAATCGGCGCGAAGTCGACGTGGGTTGCAGCAGGCATGTTGGTCGCGTCCGTGCTCGGGGCCGGAGGGATGCTCACGGCGTCTGCAGCGGTCTCGACGGGTGCTCGTGCGGTGTTCATGCCGATCCAGCCGTGCCGGCTGATGGACACACGGCCCGAACCGAGCACCGTGGGTGAACGGACCACTCCCATCGGGAACCGCGACACGTACACGGTCACGGCCCATGGAGCCGCGGGGAACTGCGTGCTCCCCGGGGACGCCACCGCCCTCGTGATGAACGTCATCGCGATCGACCCCTCTGACACCGGCTATGTGACGGTGTTCCCCGGAGGTGAGGCACGGCCGTTCACATCGAGCCTGAACTTCGTGGCCGGCCAGGCGCCGGTCCCCAACTCGGTCACCAGCAAGCTCGCAGCCGACGGCCGCGTGAGCTTCTACAACCACGTGGGCACGGTCCACCTCGTCGTCGACGTCGTCGGGTACTTCGCCGATCACAACCACGATGATCGGTACTACACCAAGGCCGAGACCGACCAGAGGATCGCGAGCAGCGGCCGGGTCGGTCCTGCCGGTCCTGCCGGTCCGACCGGGCCGACCGGTCCTGCCGGACCCACCGGTCCTGCCGGTGCCGCGGGCGGTCCTGCAGGTCCCGCCGGTCCTGCCGGTCCCGCCGGTTCTGCCGGTCCCGCTGGTCCTGCCGGTCCCGCTGGTCCTGCCGGTACGAGCGGCATCGCCCTGATCACCTTCACCAACCCGGCGCAGATCGACTCGGCGACATCAGGCGCATTCGTCGACATCCCGGGAGCAACGATCACGATCCCGACGTCGCTGGCAGCTCGAAAAGCTGTCGTCACGCTCTGGGTCAGCGCGACGTGTGCGGGTGCCAACGTCACCAAGCTCATCCGGTTGGTCAACGGTGCGGAACCTGCGTCCAGCGCCCCGATGGCCCCGCTTGCCGGCAGTGCCAACACGGCGACGTCGGAGCAGGCGTCCAGCGTCGTGCGCCCGGTGGCGTTGGCGGCGAATCAGTCGACGACCCTCACTGCACAGATCCGCACCGACGGCACTTCCACGTGCTCCGTGGCCCCGGGCGGCTTGAGCCTGTCGGCGATCGTCGTACCGAACTGATCGGGCCCGAGTCTCCTCGTCCGGCGATCTGGGCCAACCCGGACGAGGGCCGCAACGTGTCATCGCGTGGCCGGTCGTGTCCCGACTGGCCGCGCCGACCGTCGAGTCCTAGGGTGAGGGAGTGGACGTGGACGACGAGGAGCGGCTGTCGGACGAGGAGCTGACCTCGCTGGCGCTGGCGGCCGATCCGGACGCGCCGATCCCGGACGACGCCGTGCCGTTCGGTCGACGCGACGGTGGCGCGCTGCTCCCTGACTGGTACATGCCCGTGCCGGCGACCCTGGTGAGATCGACCAGCAAGCGCGCCGCTGTCGGGGTGATCGTGCTCTCGCTCTTGGCATTGAACGCGGCCGGCCTGTGCGTCACCTATGGCGTGGTCGAGATCGCCTGGTAGATGCTCGCCCGAGGTTGCCAGTGGTGGGGGTCGGGAGCCAGCTGGGCCGCCTTCCTCGCCAGCTCTCCGTCAGTGCGCCGCTCGGGTACGGCGACCCAGTGACGACAGTGGTGAGCTTCGGACCATCGTCGTCGTCGAACAAGTTCGTCACCACGTACTTCCGTCGGACCTTCAACGCCGACATGGTGTTCGACGCGTCGCTGACCGGCACCGGCAACACCGGTCCACTGCCGACGCGCTGACCGGTTCCCCGCCGAGATGTGGCGATCGTGAACGCGTTCTGAACACTTGCGATCAACCGATGAAGACACGGCCTCTCGGCTGGCCGGACGGCGTGAGGGATGGTCACATTGACGTCGATGACGAGCAACATGCCCTTGGACCACGCACGTTCGTACCGTGCCCGAGATCGATCGATCAGCCGTCATGTCGGCTCATCGACCACCACGTGCAGTGTCGACGCCATCGACGCCCACCCGAAGGGGACGTCGTGGTTCGACGATGAAGTTCGCGCGCTCCTCGCCCCAGATGCCATCGCCGTGAGGTTCGTCGAGGCGAACAACCTCGACTCACTGGCAGATCGGGTCGGAGAGGCAACGGATCGCATCACCGATGAACAGGGACACGAACCTGCGGAGGTGCTGGTGGTCTCCTTCAGCACCGATGTACGAGACCGGCTGCGGCATGAGATCGGCTACGTGGGCTGGGCGCACTCGAACGATCGGGCGATCATCTGCGAGAACGTGGACACGGTCGATGATCTGGAGTTCGACCACGTCGTGCTCGCGGCGGCGAGCGATTCCATGAGCGATGTGTCGCTCCATGTGAGCCTGAGTCGTGCTCGCACCAGCGTGACGGTGATCGGTCCCCGAGGTCTGGCCGGTCGCCTTGGGTTGGCGACTGAGGCGCTCCGGCCGGCGTCGGGTCAGAGGTAGCCGGGCTGGTCGGGCTGGGGGAGCTCGTAGCCGGGATCCTTCGACTCCTCGAAGAACGGCTTGCCGCCGTGGGCCTCGACGATCTGTGGTCCGAAGTGATCCGATGCCATGGCGACGGTGCGGCAGAGCTGCGAGAACTCCGCCACATCGGTGTTCAACGCGAGCGACTCTCCCACGAACATCACCTGTTGTCCCATCCACATCGTGCGAACGAACGACAGGCTGCCGTTGATCTCGTTCAGCGACTCCAGCAACTCTGGCTTCCTCTCGACGTCTTTCGCCACGACCGAGAACACGCGGATGACCGGCACTTCGTCTCCATCGACGCGGGCGAAGAAGCCGGCGTTCTCGATCTTGATGAAGTACTCGCCGCTGTCGGCAGGCGCAGCCTTCTCGATGCCGGTGATGCGCTCGATCAGCGTCTCGAGGTGCGAGCGAGCGATGTCGTTGTTGAGACCCACGAGCGAGGATGCTGGCACAGTCAGCGCCCGGTCGGGGCTACCGGTGGCGATGCCTCGGTGACGACCTTCAGCCGATGGAGGACAGTTCGAGGACTCGACCGGTCAGATGCTCGCTCACCAACAGTCGGCCGTCGTACACCAGCAACGAGTGCGGACCTTCGAGGCCGTCGACGACGATCGTCGTCGCACCGCCCGTCAACGGGACGCGCACGATCTGACCGGTGACGAACAACGCCACGTACGCGTCGTCACCGAACACGGCAACGCCCGTCGGAGTGGATCGCGGGTCGAAGGTCGCGAGCGGGGATGCCACGCGGGGACACGTCTCGTCGCCGGCGCAATCGGGCCAGCCGAGGTTCGTCGGACCTGGCATGCCGATCACGTTCACCTCCTCCACCGGCTGCGGATCGACGTTGTCTCCGATGTCGGTGGTGATCACCCGTCCGTCGGGCAACATGGCGTGCGCGTAGGCGTTCTTCACCCCGATCGCGACCTCCGCGCTCGTGTCCGACACAGGGTCGAACGCCCAGAGCACACCGCTGCCCTTCACCACCTCTCCGTCGGCGATCGATCCACTCGTCTCGTACAGGATGCGTCCGTCACCGATCGCCGTGAGCGTGCCTTCGCTCCGACCGTTGAACGGCAGGTTGTCGAGCATCACCTCCACGGGACCTGCGGAGCCGTCGCCATCCCACGTTGCCTTCACGAGACCTCGACGCACCATCACCCACAACTCGTCGTCCAACCACGCCACACCGGTCGGCTTGTCGAGGTTGCGGAGGATCACCTCGCGCGACCCAGTCGTCGGGTCGAACACGACCACCTCACCCGCTTGCTCGTCCTCCGAGCCCGCCAGCTGTGCGACCAGGATCGAATCGCCCGGTCCGCCGGTCATCTGAGTGGGGAACTCGAATCCATCGGCGATCACGGTCGTGCGTCCCAGGGAAACGGCGCCGCCCACCTCGTCGACGGCGTCCGATCCGTCAGAGCCGCAGGCGACGATCAGTGCCGGCACGACGGCCAGTGCGGCGATCGAGGACAGGGGACGCGGACGCATCTGCCCAGGTTCGCCGATCTGCGCCGTCGACGCCACTCACCGGTGCGGCCAGGAGCGCCGTACGACGACGCCGAACGAGTCAGCGCTCGACGAACAGCTGCGTTCGGTACGGTCCGACCTGCCATGCCGCCGGGCTGAACGGCCGCCATTCGTCGGCCGGCAGACGCAGTCGGTCGGCCATGATGCCCAGCACGGCCGGGTTGTAGCCCAGGCCGCAGTGGCTGCCGTACACCTCGAGGTTCTCCGACCTGGGGCCCGGCACGTCCACGCACGACCGCCACGGCACGACGCCGTCGCCCTTGGTGAACACTGCAGTCGATCGCACGGCAGGAACACCCTCGTACGGCTCTCGGCGGAAATCGGCCGAGTGTGGGCGGCGCAGACCGTGGATCGACGCCGTACGGTCGAACCACCGCCCGACGTTCGTCTCCTCGGTGCGGGTGAGACGGAACGGGCTGCCGAGCGTGATCACGTGGCGCACCTTGTCGGGAAAGCGTGCGGCGAGCGCGCGCGAGTAGAGCCCGCCCAAGCTCCACCCGACGAGCGTGACGGGTTGGCCGCCGTAGCGGTGATGGATCTCCTCGAACCGGTTGATCATGCCGTCGACGATCCGCTGCGACGGACCGAGGTTCTGCCCGAGGTGCCATCCGTGCACCGAGTAGTCGAGACGAGCGAGCACGTAGCGCAGGGCCGCCGTCGACTGATCGGATGCGGTGAATCCCGGGAGCACCATCACCGGTCGACCGTCACCCGTGGGGAGTCGCGTGAGCAGCGGGGTGAGTGCCGCGAACGCCAACAACTCACTCGTCGCTCGCGCCGGCTCGGTTGCGAAGGTGAGCACCGACGGGTTTCGAAACTGCGCCCGTGACGTCGACGTGGACCCCATCTGGAGAGTCTCTCACCCGAACCGACGAACGGCACGGTCGGCCCGCCGCTCCCCTCGAATCATCGGTCAAGAAACCGTCTGGATCTGCCGATGAGTGGTCATGGCGGCGGAGAGGAGATCGATGGTCGGCGGCGAGGACGGCAACATCGACAACACCACTCACCCTCATGGGTCGGCGGTCTCGCAGACGACGCGCGAGGAACTCGGGCGCGCCGGCATCGAACGACGCTCCAACCCGAGTTGGCGCAGGGGCGCCGATGGCGACCCTCTGCTCGCGGCCGAGCTGGAGGGCTGTGTCGGAGACGACGCGATCGTGCTCCACTGCCGCATGGCGCCCACCGCTCGCGGAACGATCGATCACCTCGTCGTCGCGGCGTCAGGGGTGTGGATCGTGGATGCCAAGAGCTACTGGGGAGTCGCCGAGCGTCGCGACGTCGGCAACTGGCGGACGGTCGATCATCGCCTGTACGTGAACGGCCGTGACGAGACCGCGGCGGTGGACAACGTCACCTGGCAGGCGGCGGTCGTTCGGGCGACGCTCGACTCGATCGACTGCACCGATGTGCCGGTGCATCCGGTGTTGCTCTTCGTCGGGTCTGGAGGTCGATGGTTCGTGCAGCCCATCGAGATCCGTGGGGTGCGTGCGATGTGGACCAAGCAGCTCACCGAGCTCGTCTCGGCACGCGGCACGATCGACGCAGAAGGTCGTCGCTCCATCGCAGCTCAACTCGATGCGGCGCTGCCCGCTGCGTCGTTCTGATACTCGGGAGCGAAGCACTTCCCCAGCACGTCGGCGATGTCGAGCGGCTCGCCGTCGGCCAGCACGGCGAGCACCTGCTGGGTCAACGACGCAGGCACCGGGAGGTAGCCGAAGTACGACACGAGGTCCTTGCCGACCGGCAGCAGACGAGCCACGACATGTGAGCCCTTCGGAAGGCGCATGCCGCGCAGAGCGGCGATCCGCACCTCCTCGTCCGACGTGACATCGGTGAGGGCGAGGAAGTCGGCGTCATGCTCGTCGACGCGAAACAGCGAGCGGTCGGCCAGCAACCACAACGCAGCCAGCTCGCGTTCGTCCTTGGGCAGCAACGACTTGCGCCGGTCGATGAAGCGGCGGAAGCCCCCCAACTCCTCGAGCGCCAGGTCGTAGATCAGTTCGCTGTCGATCACCTGCGACAGCAGTTCCGCGCCTCCGCCGGCGGCATCGACCAGCGCCATCGCCAACTCCGCGTGCTCGTGCGCCAGATGCTCGCCCACGAAGCGGCACCCTTTGCGGTACAGCCACGCGGCGCGATCGCGCAGCGGGAACTGCTCGTTGCCGAGGTGGCACGCCTTGTACTTGCGGCCCGACCCGCAGGGGCAGGGATCGTTGCGACCCGCCGACGCCCGCGGCCTCGTGAGGAACGGCTCGATCTCGCCCCACACCACTCCGCCGACCCGCACATCGCTCGGCGGCACGTTGCCGGCACGCAGCAGGCGCGCCGCCTCGTGAGCGTCGCCCCGATCCGCCGCGATCCCGGCCAGCATCGCATGTGCCCGCGGGTGCGGATCGTGGACGACGGCACGCTCCAGGGCTGCGATCGCCTCGTCGGTGCGATCGAGGATCTCCCAACACTCTGCCGCAACCACCTCGGGCCCGCTGCAGCCAGGACCATCCGCCACGTGATCCAACAACGCTGCGCTGAACTTCAGCAGGTCGAGCGGGGTGCGTCCGTGCTCGATCGCCTCGTGCACGAACACCCGGCACACGTCGTCGCTGTTCAACGCCATCGCGAGGACGAATGCGTTGTCCTGCTGTTCCCCAGCGGCGCCCAATGCCTCGGCGTGGCCGTCGGTCACCGATGAGCAGGCGCCCAACAGCATCATCACCGAGGTCGTGTCGTCGCTCGACAACTCGTGATGGGCGTGCAGTTCGTGGAAGCGGCGAGCTGCTGCCACGTCGTTCCAGTCGGTGCCGATCGGACCCACCCAGTCGCCCTGGTGCTCGAGTCCGGCCCCGGCGAGCAGGAAGGGCATGGGTGGGATCACGACCGAGCGGAACACATCACCGTGGTCGGCAAAGGCTCGCACGAAGACCATTCCATGCTCGGCGATCAGCAAGGGATCGGCGTCATCGTCGACGATCGGATCATCGATCATCTCGGCCTCGGCGTCGAAAGCAGCGTGGAAGGCCGTCGCCAGACCAGGGTCGACCGTCGCGCTTCCGGTTGCCGGCACGATCGACACGCCTTCCCGTCGGAACTCGAGGATCGACGAGCGACCGGCGAGATCACCCAGCCATCCAGCGGGACCCGTGAGGCAGACCCCCTGCGCCGTGAGTTCGTGTCGGACAACGCCGGTCGAGGTACCAGCTGCATCCAGCAGGGACATCTCGTCCCAATGCCACCACGTGATCACCTCGACGCCGTGGTCGAGCGCGAGCGAATCGCCACCATCCACCGGCACCTCCACCCACCAGCGCGAACCGTGGAGTGCCGAGGGCAGGTTCACCCACCGGTCGCCGACCGGGACGTTGTCGTCGGCCAGCAACTCGAACAAGAGGTCGTTCGGATCCGCGCCCAGATCGAGGCCGGCGTCACGCAATGCGTCGAGCAACTCTTCTGGAGTGTGCGGACGCTCGCGCAACAGGGCATGTGCCCGTTCGCTGATGGACTCGAGGCTCGACATGGTGGGCACGGCACCAGTGTGCCAGTCGGTCGTCGGGCCCGCCGTCGAAAGCGTCGAGGGAGCACGGCGAGCCGTCATCGGAGCTCGCTCCATCGGCGGTCGGATGTGGTCACGGGTGGCGAGCGGTGGTGCGATCTGAAATCGGGTCCTGGTCGCATCTGGATCGGATCGGTGGAGAACAGGCATCGAGGTGGGAGACTGGTGATCCCAGATGGCTTCGGCCGAGGAGAGTTTCGGACCATGACGCCTGATCAGTTCAAGAAGTGGTGCCCAGGTCTGTGGCACGTCGCCCCCGGTGGCACGTGGGAGATCATCCGCGAAGAGGGTTTCAAGACGGCCGCCCAACTGCAGGCCGTGACCGTGCCCGCAGGAGACGGCGATGGCGAGGCGGTCGTCATCGAGACCACGCAGGGCTCGTATGTCCGCAAGCGCCGCGACCCGTCGTCGTACATGGGCGACGACGACGCGGTGAGCACCTGGGTGTCGATGCTCGATTCTCGCGTCTACCTCTTCGCGAACCGCGTGCCGATGGACAAGCTGCTGGCCAAGCAGTTGGCCCGCGACAACGGTGCTCAGGACATTCTGATCATCTCGACTCAGCGCCTCCTCGATGCGAAGCGGCCGAGCATCGAGCTCAGCTCGCAGAACTCGAGCGCCGTCGCCCGTGTGCCCGGCCCCGAGAAGCTTGCGGAGATGTTCCTGCCGTTGTCGCGTTTCGCCGACAAGCGCCCTGCCGAGGTGACCGTGCTCGACGGTTTCGACGCCAAGGGCATCGTGATCAGGGCCGAGCGCCACTACGCCGACGGCCACTACGACGTCCTACCGGTCTGATCTTCCGCGGAGCAGCCTTCAAGGTCGGCGATTTGCTGCCGATGAACGTGCATGACGTTGAAGCAGATGCCGCTGCTGTTCACCGGTGTGTGCAGGGAGTGCTCGGCCGAACTCGCTGCCAAGACCATGGCTTTCTACGACAACGTCCAGAAGACCGTCGTCTGCGAAGGATGCCATGGTCCGGCCCTGGGGGATGAAGCGGCGGCGTTCTCGTTGAATGATGCACCGCCGCTTGGGGCGCTGCACGGCCAAACCGAGTTTCCGCCACCTGTCGCCGGCACGGCGGCGGTGGGAGTCGATGTGCCGGGATCGATGGATGGGCGTCGGCGTTCCCGCTCGTCGCCGGCCAAGCGCAGAGGTACGGAGTCGGTTGGGGACGATCTCGCACACGTCGTCGGCAGCCTTCTCGAACAGGCGTTTGGCGAGCCGATCGTCGTGCTCCACGCACGTCAGGCGCCGGGGGCACGGGGAGTGATCGATCACATCGTGCTCGCTCCGTCCGGAGTGTGGTTGATCGCCGCCGCAGCTCGTGGCAAGGCGGAGCATCGCCAGGTGGGCACTCGTCGAACACCCGAGTTCCGCTTGTACGTGAACGGCGCCGATCAGAACGAACGACTGGCCGACTTCGCGTGGCAGGTCAATGCCCTTCGTGCCGTGCTCGACCCGATCCACTTGGGTGATTCCCCGATCCATCCCGCGGTGGTGCCGGCGGCCGAGGATCAGGGCCGGTTCGCGAAACCGTTCGACATCGACGGCGTGAGGGTGATGTGGGGCAAGCACCTCACCGAGGCGATCGCCCGATCCGGACCGCTCGATGAGGCAGCGTTGCGAGCCATCACCATCCAGTTCAACCTGAAGCTCGCGACCAGACGCTGAGTCTGGCGTCCTGGCGTTCACCGAGCGTCGCAGAGTTCAGGAGACGTTCACCCACGATTCACCGCCGTCGGCAGTCGGAGCGGATCGAATCGAACCGGCAGCTCGTCGTTCGATCGGCGATGCACGCTGGGTCGGCGAGCGCTGGGTCACGGCGGCTCGGATTCGGGGAGGGAAGTACGGATGAGTGGGTCTTGGGCAAACGATCCCTGGAATCGGTACCCATACCGATGGCGTGATGACGTCGGCTGGACCGAGCACGTGTCGGACGGGCCCAACGAGTACCTCGACCCTCCCGGCGACGTTCAGACCCGTGCGGCAGCGCGGCCGGAGTCGTTGAACACCGACCGGTTGCCACCCTGGTACACGGTGAAGCGCTACTGGCTGTACGTCGTCGTGGGTCTCGTCGTCCTGATCGCGCTCGTGCGCTC
The DNA here is from genome assembly GCA_031400715.1 of Actinomycetes bacterium. Classification (GTDB taxonomy): domain Bacteria; phylum Actinomycetota; class Acidimicrobiia; order Acidimicrobiales; family Ilumatobacteraceae; genus VFMC01. The sequence continues at coordinate 44,650 of JANNQK010000264.1, forward strand.
GTGCGGCGGCGATGACGCAGCCGAAGATCCAACCGCCTCGACGGTGCCGGCCGCTCCGGTCACCGATGCCCTGGTGCCACCGACCGAACCTGCCCCCGCATCCAGCGCGCCACCGAGCTCGGCCGCGGGCAGCGACGTGGCTGCAGCCGAAGCGCCTGCTGATCTCGTGGCGATGCTTCCTCGTCTCGAGGACCTGCCGACCGGTTGGGCTGTCGATCCGCCGACAGCCGACGGTGCCGACGATGGTGCCAGCACCGACTGCTTCGCGGCAGCTTTCGATGCCGCCGACGCTGCGGTGCCGCCGGCTGGAGCCGACGTCGCATCGGCGGACACCTCCTTCTCACAGTCGGCGTCGGGGCCGTTCATGTCGTTCTCGGTCGGCCGCGACGATGCGGATCTCGTGGCGCTCGGTGCGGCCGTCAAAGCATGCAGCGGTGTCACCGATGCCGATGGCACGACTCATCAGATCTCCGATCTGACCTTTGCCAGCCTGCCCGCCGACTCGCTCGTCGTGCGCGACGACATCACCAACGTCGCCGGCACTGGCGTGGTGGTCATCGCGATCACCAAGGCGAACGGGGTGCTCGTCGGGAGCGCCGCCGTCACCATCGGATCCGAGCCCGACATCGCTCTGCTCGAGCAACTGACCGCCTTGGTGGTCGGTCGCGTGTGAGCCCCGATCCGGCGTCGAGCGCATTCGACGGCCGTCCGATTTCTTGACGATCCATCGTTGCGTGTCCACGCCGACCGGCAGGGTGTGCAGCTCGCGAGTGTTCAGGCGTTGTTCACCGTCCGTTCGTCGTGGTGTGCCGTGTTGCCGCGCTGCAATGGCGGAGCACGACCAGTGAACGCAAGGGAGGAACGGGTGAGTGGAGCATGGGCGAACGACCCCTGGGGTCGTTTCCTGTTTCGCTGGCATGACGGCACGACCTGGTCCGAACACGTCTCCGATGGACGTCAGAACGGGGTCGACCCTCCTGGCCCCACGGCATCGGCGAGGTTCACTCCGCCTGACGCGGCCGCCCGGCCGAGCAGCGATGAGATCATCGAACGGCTCGTACAGACCGCACGTGAGGCGATCGATGCCCGAGCCCCGATGTCGCGCGCGGCGGCCCCGCCTCCGACCCCGACTCCGAACCCGTCACCGACCCCGACTCCGAACCCGGCACCGCCTCCGTCCCCGAACCCGGCACCGACCTGGGAGCCGATGGCGACGGTGCGACCTCCTGCTCCGCCAGCACCGCCGTCGACGGCTGCGCCAGCCGTGTCCTCGGTGCAGCCGACCGTGGTGTCGGCGTCGGTCTCGGCTGCGTCATCGGGTCGGACTCGTCCGCCGTGGGGCTGGATCGTGGCCGGAGTGGCGGTACCCGTTGCGTTGTGGTGCCTCTACAACGCCCGTGACAACGATGAGTCGGTCTCCTCGGGAGAAGCACCGATCGAATCCGCCGCGCCGACGACCACGACCACCATCGCTCCGCCGGTGGGCACCATTGCCGTTGCCAGTGTGCCGCCCGGAGTCACCACCACGCTCACACCGCCCACTCCCGACCCCACACTGATCGAACGATGCGTGGAGTTCGCACCGTTCGCCGCCTACATCGGTGACCCGGAGATGGTCGCGTTCTGGACAGCGGCTGGCTTCGACGTCAGCACCCTTCGCGCCAACTGCACTGCACTCGCTCCGGAGGAGCTCGACCGGCTGTCACGTCGCAAGACCGACATGGACCTGTTCATGAACGGGGGCGTGGTCACCACGCTGGGGACGATTCCTGCAGTCCCCGCGTCGGTCGCCTCGCCACCCTGACCCAATCGTCGCGTCGAGTCGCGCCACCACGCACCAACGTGCAACCCTCCACCACTCCAGACACCCCGAGACACCCGAGACACCCGAGACACCCGACCCAACACGACAACGATGCCGCCCACCTTCTCCGCCACGGTGAGGACGTCAGGAGCGACACATGAACGACGACAGCAGCGGCGCCTGGGCGCCAGATCCGTGGGGACGCTACCCACGTCGATGGCACACGGGCGCCCACTGGACCAGCCACGTCACCGACGGCCATTCCGTGCTCGCCGATCCACCAGGCCAGCGTCGCGAGCGCGGCACGCTACCGCCTCCACCGCCACAGGCACGCCCGGTCGACCCTCGATTCGGCGTCGGGTCGAACAGTCGATCGACGGCTGAACCGGACGTGAGGGTGTCTGTCGGCGTCGACCGTCAGCCCTCCCGCGTCCCGGTGATCGACCGGGTCTCGACGCGTCAGCGGACCATGCGCTTGTCGTTGGTCGCGAGCGTGGTGGTCATGCCTGTGGTCGGTCTGATCCTGCACGATGCCCGCGACCGCAGCCGCGTGGGCGCCCTGGTGCCGGCCGCCCGCGTGGAGTCGACGGTCACGAGCTCTCCCTCGTCGACGTCGCCGGCTGCGCCGCCCTCGTCGATGCTGCCGGAGAACACGACCACCACGATCAGCACGACGCCACAAGCAACGCTCGACCCGCAACTCGTCGACGACTGTGTCGCCTTCGTCCCGTTCGGTGCCTACATCGGTGATCCGCAGATGGTCCAGCTGTGGATCGCAGCTGGGATGGACGTGGCTGCGCTCACCGAGCGATGCGAGCGGATGGAACTCGTCGACCTCCTCGAGATCGCACGGCGACGTGCGGCGGGCGAGGAGTTCATGAACGGCGGAACAGCACCGGCTGCGGCGCTGACGCCGACATCCCCGACGGCGACCCGTGTCGGTCCGCCGGATCGCCCCGCTGCCTCGACGACATCGACGACAACGCCGCCGACAACGACAACGACGACAACCACGCCGACGACGACAACGACGACGACGCCCACGACGACGACGACGCCGACGACGACGACGACAACGACGACGACGCCGACGACGACGACGACGACGACGCCCACGACCACGACGGAGCCACCGGCGCCGCCCGGCGACCCGGATGCTGTGCAGCAGCCCGACCCTGATCTCGCGGCCTGACCGACGAGACTGCACGGATGCCTCCTCGCCCCCTCGGTGTACGCCGTCGCCCTGTCAGGTTCGTCCCAGATGCTCGATCGGCTCGCACTCACGCTGGGATTGCGAACCGCCCTCAGGCCGGCATCGTGAGGGGCGGCATGATCGTGGTGGGTCTCGTCACGACGCTCGCCGCGTGCACCGGTGGTGACGACACGACGGCGACCAACGATTCGATCGTGCTTCCGGAGAGAGTTCCGGCGACCAGCGTGTCGGCTGGCCCGGCGGCGACGATCGCCACGTCTTCCATCGCCGACGGAGGGGCGCCAGTCACGGATGCGACGCCATTGGTGACCCCGATCGAGCTCGACCCATGCCTCGTCGGGAGCTGGACGGCATCGGTCGACACCATCGGGCTGCTGGTTGCCGCGGCGATCCTGCCGGTGAGCGATCTCACCATTGTGGATGGTGGGTTCGAGGTGATCCTGTCGGCGGATGGCGGGGCGGTCGGCGACGCCGACTTCACGGCAGCGTTCAGCATCGGTGAGTCTCCGGCTCAGGCAGATGTGGCGTGGTCGGGTTCGGGCACCTGGAGTACGTTCGATGGTGTCGTCACGCTCTCGCTCGACCAGCAGGCGGGTGGCCTGACCGAGGTGCGACTCGATGGTGCCGTGCAAGCCGGCAGCCAACTCGAGGTCGACCTTCCGCTCTCGGGCGGGACCTACGAGTGCACCGAGACGCGGCTCGAGGTCTCGGCTCGAACAGGCGGGACCAGCGTCCCGCTGGTGCTCGATCGCTGACCCGGCGCACGCCGGACACGGACCGACGATCGCTCGTCCTCATGGAACGATCACACCTCTCGGGCACGATCACGATCATGCGAACCCATCTGAGCGCGTCGGTCGCAACCTCGACAGCAGTCATGATCGTCCTTGCGTCGGCATGCAGCTCCGACCGAGCCACACGCGACACCGGTGTCCCGCCGAGCGCCGCGGCGTCGACATCCACTGCGGCACCGACGACCACTGCGGCACCGACGACCACTGCGTACTCGGTCGTCACACTCGAGGGTTCGGTCACCGACCAGGCCCGCGATCGTCGGGTGCCATACCTCGTGTATGCGCCCGTCGGCCTGTCGGGTCCCGTCCCTGTGATCCTCGTCAGCCACGGTGGGATGGGCAACGAACGGGGACATCTGAGTGCGCCGCACCTGGGCAGCACGTTCGCCGCTGGCGGTTTCGTTGCCATTCACGTCGGACACCTGCCGTCGTCGGCCACCGCTGGCCAGCTCACCGACCGGCCTGCTGATGTGACGTTCCTGGTGGATCAACTCGAGGCCGGTGCGATCGCGATGCCATCGGAGTTCACGGGCACGATCGATCTCACGCGTGTCGGCCACACGGGTCACTCCTTCGGTGCGTACACGTCGCATGCGGTCGGCGGAGCCACGTATGCCCGCACCTACCGTGACGAACGAATCGACGCGATCGCACCTCTCTCGCCGCAGGGCCCCGACCAGTTCGGTGCCTTCGACAACGGACCTGCGGACAGCACGTGGACCACCGTGACCATCCCGGCGTACAACCTCATCGGCGGTGCCGAGACCGACGCGAATGCGGTCGACACCATCGTCCGGCCAGGGTGGCGCCTCGTGCCGTTCGAGCGCTATCCGGGCACGAGCGACACGTTCCGAACCGTGATCGACGGTCAGGAACATGGCGACATGTGGCGGGACGGCAGCGCCGAGGTCAAGGCGTTCATCGCCGAAGAGATCCTCGAGTTCATGCAGGTCTACGTCGCCGGCAGCACGATCGACCCATGTGGCATCGGCGTGGGTGCGATCGACTTCGCATCCGTGGAGCGGCATCCAGCATCGAGCGGATCGCTCGTACTCGCCTGTGGGTGACGAGGCTGTGTCGTCAGATACGGTCGACGGCGATGTCGGACTCCCTCCGAACCAACCGCCACACGAGGAGCGACACCCGCATCGTGGGTGCCTCCGGCCACGGCGTCGGTCCCGCGGCAGGGTGGTGAACTCGAATGCGTGTTCACTTCAGCTCGGCGTACTGCGACACGCAGGTCGCGTTCGACACGACTCGTAAGGCAGCGGCGATCGCTCGGTCGCTCGTCGACAAGCCCATCCGTCGTGTTCGACTGGTGGAACCGGAACCGGCGACTCGCGACCACTTGCTGACGGTGCACGACGCTGCGTACGTCGATGCGATCCTCACGGGAACCCCACGCGAGCTTGCCCTCTCCAACGACCTGCCGGGGTGGGATGAAGGTCTGGCCCGTGCGGTGTGCGCCAGCACCGGTGGCGTTCGTGCTGCCGCGCTCTACGCCCTCGAGCATCACACCGTGGCGGGTTCGCTGTCGAGCGGACTGCACCATGCCCGTCACGCATCGGGGTGGGGATACTGCACGGTGAACGGCTTGGCCGTCGCGGCCCGAGCTGCCCTCGACGCAGGCGCCAGGAGGGTGTTGATCCTCGACCTCGACGCACACTGCGGCGGCGGTACGGCCGATCTGATTCTGCGCCTGAACGGTGTCGAACAGGTGGACGTGTCGGTCGACCCGTTCGACTACTACGGCCATCACGAACGCGCTCGGCTGGTGCTCACCGACGGTCCTCGATATCTCCAGACCGTGGAGCGGTCGCTCGATGGGATCGAGCAACCTGCCGCCATCGACGTCGTGCTGTACAACGCCGGCATGGACCCGCACGAGAGGTGTGACGGTGGGGCTGCGGGCATCAGCGCGCTCACGCTCGACCGTCGCGAGCGGATGGTCTTCGCATGGCTGGCGCGCCACCGGCTGCCGGTGGCATGGGTCCTCGCCGGCGGCTATACGAACCAACTGTCGATGGACGAGCTCGTGAACCTGCATCGCTTCACCATCGGTGCGGCGGCCCGGAGCGCGGCAGAGTTGCACTGATCTGAACTCAAGCCCGATCGAGGGCGTGCCGATAACCGCGCATGACTCGATCCAGATCGATCGCTGCGGCGGCTGTCGGCGCACTCGCATTGACCGGATGTGGCGTCATGCCCGGCTTCTACTCCGCTGGGGCAGAGGACGACGCGTTGGTCGGCGACTGCGTCGACTTCGTCCAGATGGCGGCATTCTCGGGCGACGAAGCCTCGCGGCGCGTCTGGGACGAGGTTGGTCAGGACGAGTCGGCACTGCGAGATCGGTGCCGCGACTTGCTCGACTCCGATCGTGGCCAGTTGGAGGACTACGCCGAGCGGAAGCGGATCTTCGTGCGCGACATGAGTGCGAGCGACACTCGACGCGCCAATGTGATCGACGATGTCACCGGTGGATCGAACTGCAACACGAACTACTCCGGCGTCTGTCTCCCGCTCGACGCGGACGTGGATTGCCTGCCGGGAGACGGAGACGGCCCGTGGTTCCTCGAAAAGACGGTGTTGGTCCAGGGAATCGACGAGTTCGAACTCGATGACGACGGCGACGGCCTGGGCTGTGAACCGAACCCGGGCGGAGCGGCGGGCATCTGACTCGGCGCACCCGTTCTGGAACGACCGACGAGTCGGTGCCTGAACCCCGGGTGTGATGGCAGGGTCCACCACAGCCCTGCCACCAACCCGTTTTCTTTGGGGGGTTCGTAGCGCCGGATGGTTCCGCCGAACATCCGGCGCTACGCCGTTCATGATGCGTGAACCTTCCCGATGACGCCATAGGCCGTTGGGACCACTTCTCGCTCGGTGGCGCATCGGTCGACGAGAGCTCCGGCGCCGACGTGGCACCTGTGGTGCACATGAGATCCCGATCGGGCACCACCCAGCGTGGTGACGGTGCCCGAAGACGGTTCCAGTTCTCACCCTGGCCGTCGATCTGCTCGCTCCGTCCTGCGGGCGACCGTCATGGAACCGCAATGGAACGAGTCGAAACGTGGCCGATCGACCTCCGATCTGGCGGATGTGACACACGTCGTGCACCGAACGTCATGAAATTGCAAAACATGACGCGTCCGGAGTGTCCGGTTGTATTACCGTTCTCACGTCCCACGGAACGTGGGAGCGAGTCATGTCGGCAACGGATCGTCGCGGTCGACATGTCCTCGTTGGTCGGAATCCTCGCGACGTCAGTCGTCGCACGTCGGGGAATCGGACCGGGTGCGCAGTCGGTGGGCGGGACAGGAGACGGTGATGTTGGGACAAGTGGTGCAGGAGCTCGGAGGGTGGTGGAGCGGCGTGCTCCACCCCTTCGATGGTGCGCACCTGGTGCCCATGCTCATCGTCGGCGTCCTCGCCGGGGTGGCCTCCACGCAAGGGCGCGAGCCGTGGGTGGGGCCGTTCGCCTACGTCCTGGGCAGCCTGGCCGGCATCCTCGCGGCCGCGATCGGGGTGGGGGTGCCGTTCCTCGACGGAGCGATCATCGCCGGCCTCGTCGTCGGAGTGGGGTTGATGTTCGCCCCGCCTCCCCGCATCAGCGCTGTGCTCCCACTCGCCGCCGTGCTCGGTGGCGCGCTGAACGGGCTGTCGTACCGAGACGGTGCCACCTCCACCACCGACCCGGTGTTGTACGTGCTCGGATTCGTGTTCAGCACCGTTCTGTTGCAGGCCTTCGGTGCGATCACCGGTTCGGTGGTCGGTCGATCGGTGGCGGCGCGTCGCACGGTCGCGGTCTGCGCCGCTGCTGCCGCTGTCGTCGTCCTCGCCGTCTGACCTCCTCGGCCTCAGGCGCCTCCGGGGCATCAGGGACCTCAGGGACCTCAGGGACCTCAGGGACCTGATGACGCGTCGATGCGAGACGTTTCGCACTCAATGTCATCCACATCGACCGGCGCTCCGTACTCCTCGTCGAACCCCCCGGAACCGCACAGGCGGTCGTAGCTCACAAGGAGCCCCCATGAAGCGTCGTCTCATCACCGCAGCCGTCACGATGTCGGCAGCCCTCGCATTCTCGATCGCCGGCACCGCCAGTGCCGACGAGACCAAGACCATCGTCGAGAACGCAAGCGCTGACGAGCAGTTCTCGACCCTCGTCGCCGCCCTCACTGCAGCCGAGCTCACCGGCCCGTTCGACGCCTGCGACGATGCCAAGACGACAGTGCTGGCCCCGACGAACGCTGCGTTCGAAGCGGCGTTCGCTGCTCTCGGCGTGACCGCGGCCGACGTGCTCGCCGACAAGGAACTGCTCACCACGATCCTCACGTACCACGTCGTGTCCGGTGAGGTTCCCGCCGCCACCGTCGTGACGCTCGACAAGGCGACAACGCTGCAGGGTGAGGACATCAAGATCACCGTCGACGGCGACAAGGTGATGCTGAACGACACCGTCAACGTCGTGGCCACCGATGTGAAGTCCTGCAACGGCATCATCCACGTGATCGATGGCGTCCTGCTGCCCCCGAGCGTTGTCGCCAGCCTCGCTGCCCAGACCACGGCGATGCCCAACACCGGTGCTGACTCCGGCACGCTCGCCCTCTTCGCTGCAGGCCTGATCGGCGCCGGCGCACTCGGCATGGTCGGCGCACGCCGCCGCGCCGCTCGCGTCGAGGTCTGACGCATCTCCGGCCGTCACCCCTCGGGCGGCCGGCAGCTCGTCACCACGCGGCGCCCCACATCGACTTCGATGTGGGGCGCTGTCGCGTGCCGCCGGAGTTCGCACCCCGACCGGCCGGGCATCCCTCGGATCGTGCCATGGCGCAGGATCGAGCTGTACGCGGCATCGACGATCGATGAGACTGTCGCGATGACACAGCTCGTCCCGGAGATCGACCGACAGGTCGAGGCACAGATCGAGGCACAGATCGAGGTTCAGATCGGCACGGCGGCGGAGGTTCGCCACACCACATGCACCCTCGACTGCCCCGATACGTGTTCGCTCGCGGTGACGGTCACCCGCGACGCGAACGGCGGTGAGCGCATCACCGACATCGACGCAGCGCCGGGCAACGCCCTCACCGACGGTTGGATCTGCGCCAAAGTCAAGAAACACATGCATCGCGTGTACGCACCCGAGCGCGTGTTGACGCCGATGATCCGCACCGGCCCGAAAGGGGCCGCCGAGTTCCGCGATGCCTCGTGGGACGAGGCTCTGTCGATCGTCGCCGCTCGCGTCACGGAGGCGATCGGGGCCGCGGGGCCTGATGCTGTGGTGGCGTTCACCTACAACTCCTCTGCGGGAGCGGTGGAGCGACACAGCATGACCGAGGCCCTCTTCGCCGCGCTCGGCTCGACGATCGTCGAGCACACCATCTGCGCGCACACCGTCGGTGCGGCGTGGGAGAGCGTCTATGGCGACATGGGTTCTGCCGACCCGCTCGATGTGGTGAACGCCCAACTGGTGATCATCTGGGGCGCCAATCCCACCGTCTCCAACACCCACCTCCCACCCCTCGTTCAACGAGCCGTCGAGCGCGGGGCCAAGGTGGTGGTCATCGATCCGCGACGGACCGCGATGGCCAAGCGGGCCGACCTGCACCTCGCCATCCGACCGGGCACCGACACTGCCCTCGCGTCTGCGATCGCGAACCACTGGCGCACGAACGGGTACGTCGATCGTGCGTTCATCGATGCCCACGCAACAGGCGCAGAGGAGCTGTTGGCACACAGCGAGGAGTGGTCGCTGGAACGAGCTGCCGACGTGACGGGTCTCACCGCTGCCGACATCGCCACCCTGGCCGACTGGTGGGGCACCACGCGCCCATCGATGCTGCGCCTCGGCTGGGGTCAGGAGCGCAACGCGAACGGCGGAGCAGCCTGCCGTGCAATCCTTGCGCTGCCCGTGTTGGGCGGTCACTTCGGCATGCCCGGCAGCGGCGTCGTCGGCTCCACCGGAACCTCCGAGATCCGAGCGGAGCAGCGCTGGCCGACCTTCGATCGGCTCGACCGGCGGTCCCTGCCGCTGCATCAGGTGGGAGCGTGGATGGCCCCGGGTTCGACCGACCCGTGCACGGTGCTCTTCGTGCAGGGCGCGAACCCAGTCGTGATGTGCCCCGACCAGAAGGCTGTCGTCGACGCGTTCTCGCGTGACGACGTGTTCACCGTGGTCCACGAGCAGGTGCTCACGGACACCGCCCGCTACGCGGACGTGGTGCTGCCGGCCACCACGGCGTTCGAGATCGCTGACGTCACCTCCGGATACGGCACCTACTCGGTGCAGCCGGTGCGGCCGGTGATCGACCGTGTGGGACAGAGTCGCTCGAACGACGAGACCGGCCTTGCGTTGGCCCGCGCCTTGGGCTTCGACTGGGAGCCACCGTCGATCGACGTCGTGGTCGACGACCCGGGCCCGCGCGTGGTCGACGAACCGTGTCGACAGTTCGTCGACACCATGCCCCACGGTGGTCGAGCGCGGCTGGTCGATCCCGACCATGGCCTGCCTCGATACGTGCCCGTGCACTCGTCGCACCCGCTCAGGTTGATCAGTCCTGCGTCGTCGAAACTGGTGAACTCGATGTTCGGCGAGTTCCAGAGCCCGTCACCTGCCATCGTGTTGCACACCGCGGATGCCCGCTCACGCGGTTTGGTCGCCGGCCAACAGGTACGGGTGTTCAACGACCTGGGCTCGATCGTGGTGCCGCTCGAGGTGCACGACGACACTCGGCCCGGGGTGGCCGTCATGAGCAAGGGCGTGTGGCTGCGTCACCACGGCGACGGCTGGGGTGTGAACGCGCTCACCCCCGCCACGGGCGACTCCCTGGTGAACGGAGCCTGCTTCAACGATGCCTCGGTCGAGGTCGAATCCGTCTGACCCCTTGATCTCGTCGTGCAATCGGCTCGCTGAGCCAGGGGTTTCGCAACCAGAACCAACGGGCGTAGCGTCGCGTCATGGCGACCCTCGTGCTCACGGTGATCGGCGACGACCGATCAGGTCTTGTCTCTGCACTCTCGGGCGTGATCGCGGCCCACGGCGGCAGCTGGGAACGCAGCCAGATGGCGCGCCTCGCCGGCAAGTTCGCCGGCATCGTGCTCGTCACGGTGCCCGACAGCCGCGCCGACGAACTGATCCGGCAGTTGCAACCGCTGCGGTCCGATGGGCTGCTCGATGTCACCGCTGAACGCAGTCACGATGCCGACAGCCCGTCGAGCGCGACGAGGCTGTCGCTCGAGCTGGTCGGCGCCGACCGACCTGGCATCGTGCACGACATCTCCCGCGTCCTCGCCACTCGAGGCGTGAGCATCGAGGAACTGCGAACCGCGACCCGTGAGGCGCCGATGACCGGCGGCATGCTGTTCGAGGCACGCGCCACGCTCCTCGCACCGTCGGGCGTTCCGATCGGCGACCTGCGCGAGGTGCTCGAACAACTCGCCAACGAGCTGATGGTCGACATCGAGCTCACCCCCGACTGAGCACGTGCGGTGGTTGTCGACACCGCTGCGGGGTGTGAGCGCGACATCGTACGATCGGCGCAATGTGCCGCAACATCACCACGCTGCGCGGGCTCGATCCGGGGGCGACTCCGGTGGAGATCGAAGCCGCCGCCCGTCAGTACGTCCGCAAGGTGAGCGGGGTGCAGAGCACGTCGGTCGCCACCATCGAGGCCTTCGAGCGGGCCGTCCGGGTGATCGCCGACGCGACCACTCAGCTGCTCGTCGAGCTGCCACCGCGCAAGCAACCACCGCCCACGGTGCCGCCGCTGCGACGCATCGCGATCAGGCAGGCCGCCACCGCGACGTGACGGCTCAGATGTCGACGACCACCAGGCGCGGCGGGGTGTAGTGCAGCCTGCGGAGGCCGAACTTCACCATCGGCGCCATCACCAACACCCACACGAACGTGCCGACGCCGAACGCGCCGCCCGCAATCGCACCGATCACGACGGGCAGTCCATCGCTGATCCATCGGGCAGGCACCACGTCCATCCCTCGCGCCACCAAGCCGAGCATCAGCACCTCCGTCGGCCCAGGGCCGAGCTCGGTGGGGATCACCAGGCAGATCGCCACGGCGATGATGAGCAGCCCGCCGACGAACAGGGGGATGCGTGACGCGAGGAGCTCCTGTTCGGGGATGAGGTCGAGCACGAGGTTGACGAGTGGACCGATCACCAACGTGCCGGCGATGCAGGCCCACCCGAGCCGAGCTCCCATGGCTCGGCCGACACCGAAGAACACGATCGAGTTGACGATGAAGCAGACCCCGAACGACCATCCGGCCCACTCGCTGAGCCCGGTGTTCAACACGTCGAACGGCGATGCGCCGAGCTCCGCTCGAAGGATCATCGGGATGCCCACACCCACCGCTGCCCATGATGCGAACAACCGGGTGAGGCGGCTCGGGGTCGACAGCCGGTGCTGGCTGGAGTCGTCGGGGCGCACGCTGGTCGACGGTATCGGTGTGTGACCGAACCTCCACGAGCGCGGTGTCAGGCTGCGAGGATCGCTGCGGCGTGTCGTTGGATCCGCTCGACCGCAGCGGCGATCTGCAACGTCGCCGACTCGTCTGCCAGCAGCGCACGGTGCTGGAGCCACACGGTGCTCGCCGCGACGTGGTCGGCGTGAGGGACGTGGAGCGAGGTCCAATCCTGGGCGGACGGCACCTCGCGCAGGCGCGGCCCGAGATTGCCGGTCCGGAACACGGCGAGATTCTCCAGCGCCGGGTAGCTCACGCCCATCGGCGCCCGCTCGGCAACGAGCGCGGCTTCGAATCGAGGCAGTGGCATCCCCGCGAACGCCGCAGCGTCGTAGTGGAAGACGAAGCAGTAGTAGCCCTGACTGTCCATGCGGGGGTCGCGGGTCGGCGTGCGTATGCCGTCGATCTGATCGAGCGCAGCGCTCAAGGCGTTCGCACGCAGATTCCGGACCGCGTGCTGTTCGGGAAAGCGGGCGAGTTGAGCGCGCAGGATCGCCCCCTGCCACTCCGTCATCCTCAGGTTCGAGCCGTACGTGGCGTGGTGGTAGAACCACTCGCCCTTCACCCGACCACAGTCGGCGTAGGCCCACGCCGCATCGCGCAGTGCCTCGTCGTTGCAGATGAGCGCCCCGCCCTCTCCGGCGGTCATGAGCTTCGATCGCTGCATCGAGAAGCTGCCGAAATCGCCCCAGCTCCCCACCCCGCGACCGCGCCAGGTGGTGCCGTGGGCGTGGGCGCAGTCTTCGACCAACCGGAGGTCTCGTCGCGCGCACAGGTCGGTCAGGGCATCGAGATCGGCCGCTGCTCCGGCCACGTGCACGGCGACGATGGCCCGCGTGCGAGGCGTGATCGCTGCCTCGGCGGCGGCGACATCGATGCAGAGCGTGTCTGGATCGATGTCGACCAGCACCGGCATGGCATTGACCGCGAGCACTGCCGACGCTGACGCGACGAACGTCATCGCCGGAACGATCACTTCGTCGCCCTGGCCGATGTCGCATGCGGCCAGAGCGGCTTCGAGGGTGTGCGTGCCATTGGTGAGCGCGAGCCCGAAGCGCGCGCCCTGGTACGCGGCGAACTCGGCTGCGAACGTCGCCGCCTGGTCACCGTTGCCCTGCCACCAGCCGCCCGCGTCGAGCACTCCCAGCAGCAACTCGCGTTCGCTGTCGTCCCACACCGGCCAGCGGGGGTACTGCGGACACAGTGGGGTGCCTCCCAGCACGGCTGGCTGATCGTTCACGTTGGTCCTCCGTTCACGACGCTCCTCCATCTCCGACTCGCTGTCCCCATCGTCGGAGCACCTGCTCCAGACCTCCGAAGGTGACCACTCGGAACTCCTCGGCTGCTGCAACGCCGTACTCGGCCCCGATGCGGGTGGCGCCGGCTCGCAGCAGTGGCTCCATCAGCGGCTGCGGGTCACCCGACACGACGACCTGTTCGGCAATCGGCAGCCTCCAGCCACCGGTGTCGGCCTGCAGCACCAATTGGCGGGCGTAGTTCCGGAGCATGGTGCGATGTGCACAGCCCGCAGCGATCTTCCGGTCGAGCGTGGCCGAGACGTCGATCACATCGGTCACGTCCATCACCCGTCGGCCGAAGTACCAACGTTCGAACGCGCCGTGCGGCCGCAGACCTTCGTCGAGGTGGTCCGGATGATGGAGGTCGAACTGGCTGGTCCAGAAGGCCTCATCGGCGGCCCGCGCCACTTGCACGTGGTCTTGGTTGTCCTCGCCGAACATGCTGAACGGATCGAAGGTCACCAGCGCATACGGGCGGTGGGTGCGAACCTGACGGATGATCTGCTCCCGCAGCGTCACCTCGCTCACGTCGGCGAGAACGTCCGTCGCGTATCCGAGTTCCACGATGTGTGCGACGCCGAGCACGTCGCAGGCCCGTCGGAACTCGGCGGCGTTCGCCTCGATCGTCTCCTCCTCTGTCAATCCGATCGAGTCCCAGCGGTCATCGGTGACCCGCACGACCACCACCCGCCAACCCGCATCCGACCATGCGGCCACCGTGCCGCCCAGGAACAAGGCGACGTCGTCGGCATGTGCGACCACCACCAGCACCACTCTGCCCTCACCCGCCGGCCCTCCGGTGCTCGGGTGAACGGGTCTGATCGTCGCCACGGAGCGATCGTATGCTCACTCCATGCACGAGCTGGGGGCGGAGGGAATCGGCTCGCCGTTCCCATACGAAGAGGTGGATGCGGTGGAGGCGCTCCACGGTCTGGGCACGCCACTCGTGGTGTGCGCCAACGATCCGCCGTGGAGTCGACTCGCTCCCGCGCTGCCCACACCGGTTGCCATGGTCGAGTCGTGGAACATGGATCTCCTCCATCTCGAGCAGACCGTGACCTCGCTGCGTGAGGCCCATCCACCGGACGCGCTCGCCGCGTCGACGGTCGTGGGCATCGGCGGGGGAACGGCGCTCGACACCGCCAAGTTCGTCGCGTGGCAGCTCGGGTTGCCGCTGGTGCAGGTGCCGTCGATCACGTCGGTCGATGCTGGTTTCACCGATGCCATCGGCGTGCGAGACGGGGGCAACGTTCGCTACATCGCCAACATCGTCCCGCAACTCGTGGTTCTCGATCTTGCCCTCGTGCTCAGCGCTCCTGCGCATCTCAATCGGGCAGGGATCGGTGACATCTTGTCGTGCCACACGGGACTCTTCGATTGGCGTCTCGCCTCCGATGCCGGTCACGGCGCTGCATGGAACGACCGTCTGGCCGCGCTGGGCACCACGTTGCTCGACGAGCTCGAGGCTGTCGCCGATGAGGTCGGAGCGGTCACGGAAGCAGGGGTGCGATGGATCGCGAGTGCCTACCGGCGTATCGGTGCCGCCTGCGCCTGGGCCGGGCACAGCAGATTCGAAGAGGGCAGTGAGCACTTCTGGGCGTACTCGTACGAGCACCGAACCGGGGCCCATCCGGTGCATGGCGAGATCATCGCCTGTGCGGTGTGCGCGCTCGCTCACGTGCAGGGCAACGACCCCGAACGGGCACGAGACATCGTCGTTCGGTCCATGGCCCGCGCTCATCCCGACGACATCGCCGTCGCGGAGGCCGACTTCCGCGTCTGTCTCGCCGGGCTGTCCGCATTCGCCCGCGAGCGGGAGCTCGATGTGTCGGTGGTCGATCTGCGTCCGATCACCGAACGTCAGGTCGACGCGGCGTGGGCCTTCGCGTCGAGCCTTCCGCGGCGCTGAGCGATCGATCCGAGTGCGACGTGCCCACCCGGGGTGGCAGCCGGCACTCCGATGAACCGTGTGGGACTCGGGTTGGAGTGTGGGACTCGGGTCGAGGTGTGGGACTCGGGTCAGGTGGTGAGGGCCGCGGTGTACAGGTCACCGAGATCGGCGACGTCGGTGATCTGATCGACCGGAGGGCCGTCGATCGTGATCTCGTCGAACTCGAGCACGTCGAACACCACGGGCCGTGTCTGCGATGCGTTGTCGCTCTCGAACCGCACGAGTCGGCCGTCGTCGGCGGCCAGCCAGTAGACGGCCCGCTCCCCGTATCGAAGCACCACCACCTCCACACCGCGCAGCGTGTCGTTGCGCAGGAACGCCGATCCGGGCTCCTGCTCGATCAGCAGGGGGTTGTCGCGCTGTTCGGCAGCCAATCCCGTCACCAGTGCCAACGCCTGATCGAGTTGGCGGCCCACCGGGTCGGGGTCACGAACCACCCACGGGACCGCTGGCTGTCCCGCCTGCTCGAGCAGTGGTGCCAGGTCGTTGCGTGCCTCCAGCACTGCGTCATCGGACCAGAACACCTCGCGAACGCCTTGCTCCACGTTGCGCGTGCTCACCTGTGCATGTCCGCGGTGCTCGCTCCAGTCGACCTCACCTTGCAGGTTGATCGTGGCGCCGTCGCCCACCTGCACCGCGAGCTGGAAGCTGGCGCCGCCGCGTTCCACGTTCTGGAACAGCACGTTGGCGAGCATCGCCGACTCCTCCGAGGTGAGGGGTCGCTCGGTCGGTTCGACTGCGTCGCCGCCGCAGGCAGCCAGAGCGAGAGCGCACAGGGTGATCGCAGCCCATGGTCGAGCGCCCCTCATCGCGCGGGTCTCCATCGATCGGGTCTCATCGCTCGGGCACCCGGATCGAGGCGAGATCGACCGCGGGCGGGATCGGGGAGGCCGATGTCCAGGGAGCCGTCGCAGCGTCCGGCATCGATGGTTGTGCCGAGGGCGCCGGTACGTCGCGGTAGTCGATGCCCTCTGGAGGCGGTGGCTGCTCCCAGACCACCGCCGCGACCGGGGTTCGCGAGCCAGGGCATGGGAGGAGCGCTTCGATCGCTTCCGGCAACGACGTCGTGAAGGTGTTGCCGGCAAAGCAGTTCGCTGCGGAATGATCGATCGACGGGTCGGGTAGGTAGAGCAGGTCGAGCGAGTTGTCCTCGAGCACGTTGCCTTCGATGCTGTTTCGTTCGGGTGTGTAGATGCCGAGGCGGACGACGCCGATCCCGTACGAGCTGTGCCCACTGACGCGGTTGCGCAGCACGGTGTTCGCAGTGCCGCCGCCGATGGCGATACCACCCCCGAAGAAACCGTTCGCGATCGCTGGCGTCGCAGCCTCGGCATTGTCGACCACGAGGTTGCCGGCGATCACCGTTTCGACCTGAGGCGCGAGCAGTTCGGCCTGCTGGGAGTTCGGCGTCATCCCCAGGCGGTTGTGAGCGAACACCGAGTCGATCACGTAGACGCCGCCCGAGGCGTTGGTGCCGTAGTAGCCGATCGCGTTGTACTCCGCCACGGAGTCGCGCACCACCACATCGCACGGCTTGCACTGCCCGACATAGATCCCCGAGTCGGGATGGCCGCTGACGTACACCCGCTCGATCAACCCACCGCGCGACGCAAACGCATACACGCCGTACAGCCCGTTGTTGTGGGCCGTGACCCAGCTGACCCGGTAGCCATCGAGCGTGTTGCCTCCGCTGCCGTACGCCGTGTCCGGATCGCGTGATCCGTCGGCCTCGGTCGAGCCGTTGAAGAGCACGCCGTTCTGTTGGTACCGGCGAACGGTCAGGTTCTCGACGCCGACTCCGTCGGCAGTGACGGCGACGCCGTTCGGCAAGCGGTCCTGCCCATCGAGCACCACCAGGTTCCGATCGGTACCGCGCAGGACGATTCCGTCGGTCTCGACGACCACGGCCTCGTGGTACTCGCCAGGCGAGATCAGCACCAGATCGCCGGGTCGCGCCTCGTCGACGGCCGCTTGGATGGTGGCGTACTGCTGGGGCACCCGGCGTACCGAGACCTGGTCGTTCTTGTCGTTCCCGCACGAGGTGAGGCCACCGGCGAGCACCGCAGCGATCAGGGCGACACCGATCGGACGGCACCGATGCCGCAGGACAGCGGAGTCTCTGAGCAGGGATGTCACTCCGGATCTCAAGAATTTCTCACCTTCTGCGTCGAACTTGACGATATCAGGAGGCATTTCGCGCCGGATCGATGCTGCGCCAGGGCAGCGCCGGAGCGAACGGGTGGAATCGATCGTGAACGAAGCTGAACCCAAGGTCGAACGCGCGTGGTGGACCGTCGCTGCGATCTCGGTCGGTCTGGCCTACCTCGGGTGGCGTTCGGTCGCCACCCTCGACGGCGTGCCGGCATGGTTGGGCTGGCCGGTGCTCGGCATCGAGGCGTTGGGGGTGCTCGGGGTGATCATCCTCCTGCTCGGCCTGGCTCGACAACCGCTGCACACAGACGGCACCGCTCACGCGACCGCGAAGGCAGATGTCATCGTTCGAGTCGAGGCCGAGCCACTCGGCCGGATCGCTGCCACCCTCGCCGGCCTCCGCCGTGCGGAGAACGTCGCGTCCACCACGATCCTCACCTTCAGCGAGCGCGAAGACGTGCGTCACCTGGCCGCAGAGCACGGCATCGAGGTGTACTACGTCGATCCCGAGGTCGACGCGACCGGACTGCAGATGGCCCTTCGGGTCGGCAAGAGTCCGTTCCTCGTCATCCTCGATGCCGGCGATGTGCCGATGCCGAACATGGCCGACGTGCTCGTCCGCCACGCCTACGACGGCCGCATCGCCGGCGTGCGCGGCGCGGTCGACAGCTGGGCCACCGATTCGGCAGAGCACGACTCGCGCGGGAATCATCTCCTCCGCTTCGAACGCGAGGTGCTCTACCCGGCTGCCGGTCGTGCCGCCGTGTTGCATGGTTCTGGCGTGCTGTTGCGCCGATGGGCGATCGAGCATGTCGGTGTGCCGAAGGGTCCCCGCCGCACGGTCGAGCTGCGCTTGTCGATGCGCCTCCGCAAGGCCGGCCTCGAAGTCGTCGCCCCGGCCGATCCGGTGCTCGTCTCCGTCTACGCCGCCAACACCGCGGCAGCGGTCGCACTCGAGCGTCGCCGCGACACCGCCGCTGCCGTGCGGATGCTGCGATCCACCGATGGGCCGCTCTTGGCCCGGGGCCTCCAGTGGCGCGATCGCATCGCCTTGCTGGCCACGTTCGTGCGACCGTTGTCCGGCATCCGTCGGGCGTTGTTCGTCACCGCGATCGTCGCATCGTTGCTCAGTGGCGAGTTGCCGATGCGTGGACCGGTGTTGGGATTCGTCGTTCTGTGGCTGCCGTGGATGCTGCTGCAGTCGATCGCACTGCGCGTGGCGTCGCTCGGACGGCTCGATTGGGGAGACAGCGCCCGTTGGTCGTTCAGCACGATGGGCTCGTCGGTCGCGGCACTGTTCGGCGCTGGCGATCCCGTGATCGGTGCAGGGCGGAACCAACCTCGGCACGGAGCCTTCAGGGAGTTCACGTCGAACCGGCCGATCACCGCGACCCTCGCCGGTCTGGCCGTTGTGGTGCCGTTCGTCGCGATCAGCGATCGCTTCACCGGGTGGTTGCCGCCGATGCCGATCGCCGAGCGGGCGGCGCTGCTCGCCGTCACGATGTGGGCGATCGCAGTGATGCTCGACGTGATGCGCTGTCTGAACGGTGCTCGACAGCTCCGGAGGGCGCCTCGCATCGCCACCGAGTTCCCCGGCAGCGTCGGTGACCTCGGAGCGACCATCATCGATCTCACGCCCTACGGCGCCGGCGCGATCACCGATGAACCGGTCGACGTCGGCCAGGAGGTGCATGTCTGCTTCGATGTCCCGAGCGCGCAGGATCGCACATCCGTCGTCGCAGTCGGTGTTGTCCGGAGCGTGCGCACCACCCCGCACGGCACGGTCAGCGGCATCGAGTTCGTCTCGATGGACGACGCGTCGAGCGATGCGCTCTTCGAGTACTGCGAGGTCATCCACTCCCAGGACCACTTCGCAACCAGATCACGAAGCCGAGCCGAGCGACGCGCCCAGCCGCAGATCCCGCGGGTCATGGTCCCATCGCGGCGCATGGGTGTGCGCCTCTCGGCAGCACTCGTGCTCCTCGGTGTCGTCGTGGCCACGGCTCCACCGTTTCGCTCCATCGAGGCTGCCCCCGTCGCTGCCGGCGGCGCGATCACCGTGACGATGTTCCAGGACCACAACGCGAACGGGATCCGGAACCTGGCCGCCGACACCACGAATCCCGCGCTCGACACCGGCGTGCCCGGAGCGACGGTGACCGCCACCTGTCTCACCGACGACGGTGGAGACACCACGGCCGGCACGGGCGACGGAGAGACCTACTCGTCGGCCGTCACCGCGGTCGACGCAGGCGGAGGGGTGTACGACCTGACGAACCTTCCGGGGACCCCCTGTCGCATCGAAGTGACTGCGCTTCCCGCAGGGTTCGAGCCGGGACCGCTCGGTGTGGACAACGGAGGCCTCGTTCAGTTCGCAGGTGCGGGTGCAGCGGTGAGCATCGGGGTGAACCGCCCGGACGAGTTCTGCCAGGACAACCCGACGCTCGTCACCAGCTGCATGACCTTCGGCGATCCCGCGTATGGCGCCGGTGCAGACTTCGCGACGATCAAGTCGTTCTCGTACAACGCCAGCGGCTCGCTGTGGGGTGGACCTGTCCCGACGGAGACGCCCGTCACCCTGGCGACGAACAAGGAGATCGGCAGCGTGTTCGGGCTCGAGTACCAGCGCGCCGCGCGAACGCTGTACCTCGCCGCGTACACGAAGGTCTACGCCGGATTCGGGCCCGGTGGTCCGGGGGCGATCTACCAGATCGATCCGAGCACCGGCGGGGCGACCATGTTCGCCACGATCCCGAACGCGGGCAGCCTGCCCGCCAGGGCCGGGTATGCGCCGAACCCGAACTCGGTGTCGGGTGATTGGTTGCAGGACGGCCAGTACTGGAACGCCGTCGGAACGACCTCGCTCGGCGATCTCCAGCTCTCGCCCGACGGTTCGACGCTGTGGGTCGTGAACCTGGCGGATCGCCAGCTCTACCCAGTCGACACCGCGACGGCAACGGTCGGCACTCCTGTGGCCATCCCGCTCGCCGTCGGTGCCGTGGGCGCGTGCGCCGCTCCCGATGTTCGACCTTTCGGACTCGGCCGCCTCGATGGCCAACTGCTGGTCGGCTCGGTGTGCAGCGGCCCATCGACGAGCGACCTGCGGATGTACGTGTACGGGTTCGATCCGATCGCCAGGTCGTTCACGACAACACCGCTGTTCGAATCATCCCTCGTCTACACCCGCGGCCGGCCCGGCAACAGCTGTGGTCCCAACGGCGCACTCGGCAACTGGAATCCCTGGACCACGCGCAACGTGTTCGACGGTTCGAGCACGCCGGTGTACTGCGCCTACACACAGCCGATGCTCTCCGACATCGAGGTCGACGACGACGGTGCGCTGATCCTGGGCATCCGCGATCGTTTCGGCGATCAGGCGGGCGAGGACGTGCCGGCCGGAACCAACGGCGGTGGCGGCGAGGGTGTCTCCGGTGGCGAACTGCTTCGTGCGTGCCGGTCGGGCAGCACCTGGGTGCTCGAGAGCAACGGCGTGTGCGGCGGACGAACGTCGTTGGCGGTCGGCAACACCCAAGGGCCCGGTGGCAAGGAGTTCTACAGCGACGGGTTCGCCACTGCCACGGGCACGGGTAGCAATCATCAGGAGGTCTCGATCGGCGGCTTGGCGAAGGTGCCGGGCTTCACGACGGTTGCGCACACCGTGTTCGACCCCAGCACGACCAACGGCTCCGACTGGCGCGCCGGTGGCATCCGTCGTAACAGCAACCAGAACGGTCTCGTCAGCGGCTTCTTCCAGTTGTTCGACAAGTGCGACAGCTCGGGTCTCGCGTGCCCGGTGGGCCGCACGAAGACGCTCACGTTCGGCAAGGTGAACGGACTCGGCGATCTGGTCGCGCTCTGCGACATGGCGCCGGTCGAGGTGGGCAACCGCGTCTGGGCCGACGAGAACGGCAACGGCGTGCAGGATCCGGGTGAACCAGCAGTTCCCGGCGTGCCGGTGAGCCTCCAGATCGGCTCGTCGACCTACACGGTCGTCACGGATGGCAATGGGGCGTATCGCTTCTCCAGCGATGGTCGGTTCAGCGACGCGCTCGGCGTGGACTTCGGTGTGCCGCAGATGACCGAGGGCGCTACCGCAACGATCAGCTTCCCACCGACCGTCACCATCGGCGGCACCCTGCGCCCGATCACGAGGCGGGATGCAGCCGGCTCGAACGACGCCATCGACTCCGACGCAGACGAAGGCACCGGACAGCTGACGATCGCCGTCGGCGGCGCCGGCGACAACGATCACACCTACGACGCCGGCTACGCGTCGCGCTACTCCGTCGGCGACTTCGTGTGGGACGACCGCAACAACGACGGCACCTTCCAAGTGGGCGAACCCGGGATCGACGGGGTCACCGTCCGACTCATGGCCGATGGCGACGACAACGGCATTCCGGACGGGCCTGCGCTCGCATCGCAGTCGACGTCGAGCGGTGGGTACTACCGCTTCACCGATCTCGCCACCGGCACGTACGTGGTGGAGGTCGAAACACCGAGCGGATTCAGGTCGAGCACCGGTCAGAATGCCTCGGCCACCGGTCCGTACGAAGGGGCCGCCACACCCGACCCGGACACCGTCGCGATCGATGGCGACGACAACGGCACTGCCACCGATCCGAGCGGAACCATCGTTCGGTCGGCGTCGGTCTCACTCGGTTCGTTCGAGCCCATCGGAGAGCCTGCCACGCCCGGCCATCCAGACGCCGCAGAGGATCGGCGCGCCAACGCGACGGTCGACTTCGGCTTCTTCCGCCCGCTCTCGATCGGCAACCTGGTCTGGGACGATGCCGACGACAGCGGTACCTTCGACAGCGGCGAGACAGGTATCCCAGGCGTGACCGTTCTGCTCCGCCAGGGCAACACGGTGCTCGACTCGACGACCACCGATGTGGACGGTCGCTACCTCTTCGCGTTGTTGTCGAGCGGTCAGTACGAGGTGGAGGTGGTCGCCCCGAGCGGATACCTGACCTCCACCGGTCGCAACGGGGCCGGCGACTCGGAGCCGGGGCCTGACGCCGATCTCGACAACGACGACGACGACGACAACGGCACGAACGTGTTCGGCGGCATTCGGACCGCGACCCTCGACCTCACCACGACGGCAGAACCCACCGCGGACGATGACACGTCGCCTGTCGGGGTCACCGATCCAGCCGCAGACGCCGATGCGAACTACACCGTCGACTTCGGGCTGTGGCGACCTGTCAGCATCGGCAACCTGGTGTGGTCCGATGTCGATGACGACGGGATGTACGACATCGGCGAGCCCGGCGTGCCGGGCGTCCCCGTCCGCCTCTTCGCGGCCGACGGTACGACCGAGATCGAGATCGGCCCCGACGGTGTTCTCGACACCAGCGACGATGCGCCTGGCGGCATGATGAGCGATGCCAACGGGCGGTATCGGTTCACCAACCTGCGCCCCGCGACGTACCGCGTGCAGGTTGCCGTGCCCTCCGGATGGCGCACCTCGTCGGTCGCCGACAGCGGCGATGCCAACGACGACACCGACAACGACAACAACGGCGGCCCCCGAGCCACCGGCAACGCACTCGCGGGCCACGTGGAACTGTCGGTCGGCACCGAACCGGTCGCCGACGGCGACGGCGACGCAAGCTCGAATCTCACGGTCGATGTCGGTCTGTTCCAACCGAATCCGTCGATGGCGCTCCTGAAGGCCACCAACGGGTGCGACGCCGACACCCCCACGGGAGCGATCGGGCCATCTGGCGGCTGCCCTCCCGGCGACGGCAGCACCAACCCCGTGATCCCGATCGGCGGTGCGGTGACATGGAGCTACCTCGCGTCGAACACGGGCAATGTTGCCCTCGACAACGCACGGATCACCGACGATCGGATCCTTCAGGACGCGATCGACTGCAACGCCGGTGGGCCCGGAAACGGGCAACCGTTCACCCTGGCGGTCGGCGCGACGCTCACCTGCACGGCGATGGGCGTGGCGACCGGTGGGCAGTACGACAACACGGCCACCCTCGCTGCAGATGCCGAGCTCACACCCGGCACCGTCGGGCCACTGACATCCGTCACCGAGATGTCTCACCACTTCGGCATCGATCCTGGCTTGGCGATCAAGACCTACACCATGCTCGCCGACCCGGGATCGGCGGTCGGCGGGTTGTTGACGGGCGCGGCCCCGCCCGTCACCGGTACCGACGACGCCGACCTGCCGGGCGGGATCGACATGGTCGCCAACCACGTGATCCCCGACGGAACCGGGGTCTGGTGGGCGTATGCCGTCACGAACACCGGGAACGTGCAGCTCTCCGACGTGCAGGTGGTGGATGTTCGCCGAGGCCTCGTGTGTCAGGGCGTCACGCTGGCCGCCGGTGCCACCTCGTGGTGCGTGCTCCCCGGTCCGATCGGGTTGAGCGACACCGTTGCCGGCCAGTACGGCACCGTCGGCACCGCTACTGGCGTCGACACGATCAGCAACCCGAGTGTCCCCACGAACGTCGGCCCGGTGAGCGACCCGACGCATGCGTTCGTCCCGACTCCGACGGTATCGATCAAGAAGTACACCAACGACGAAGACGCCGACACGGCGCCCACCCGACCACAGGTCGACGCCGGCGCCGGCGTCGTGTGGCGCTACGTGGTGACCAACTCGGGGAACTGGCCGTTGTCTGCCATCGTGGTCTCGGATGACCTCGAGGGTTCGGTGAGCTGCCCGGTGCTCCCTGGCGCTCCGAGTCGGCTGCTTCCCGGCCAGTCCGTCACCTGCGCCGAGACGGGGGTGTCCACACCTCAGTTCGGCGGCGTCGACTACGTGAACCTCGGAAGCGTCACCGGCACTCCTGTGCCGCCATCGACGGGCTCGTTGCCCAATCCGATCGACGATGACCCGTCCGGGTATCGGCCGCTCGTGGCGTCCATCGGCGATCGCGTGTGGCTCGACGGTGACGTCGACGGTGTGCAGGATGGCGGCGAACCCGGTGTCGCCGCGGTGGCGGTGCGCTTGCTCACGCTGGCCGACGTCGTGGTGGCGACGACGACCACCGACGCGAACGGGCTGTATCTCTTCGCCGGGGTGAACCCCGGCACCTATCTGCTCGAGTTCGTGCCCCCGGCCGATCACCTGATCACCGTCGGCGATGCGGGTGCCGACGATGCCGTCGACTCCGACGTCGACATCGCCACCCGTCGCACGGTTCCGGTGCGTCTCGACGGCGGCGAGAACGACCTCACCTGGGATCTGGGTCTGTACCGACTTGCATCACTCGGCGACCGGGTGTGGCTCGACACCGACCTCGACGGAGTGCAGGACGTCGGAGAGGCGCCCGTCGTGGGGGTGACCGTGCGCTTGTTCACCGCCGGTGGCACCAGCCTGGCGGCGACGACGACCGATGGCGACGGGCTGTACGCCTTCACCGGTCTGCGGCCGGGCAGCTACGTCGTCCAGTTCGAGGTACCCGCTGGCTACACCGCAACGATGCACGACATCGGGGTGGGCCCGGCGGCCGATGCCGTCGATTCCGACGCACATCCGGTCACGGGTCAGTCGGCGCTCGTCGAGCTCGAGTCGGGCGAGGACGATCGCACCATCGATGCCGGCATCTTCCAACGGGCCGCGATCGGTGATCGGGTCTGGGACGACGCGGATCGAGATGGCGTCCAGGACCGCGGCGAGCAGGGTGTGGCAGGGGTCGTCGTGTCGCTCTACGGGCCCGCGGGCACTGCGGTCGACAGCACCCTCACCGATGTCGAGGGCATCTATCGGTTCGCGGGTCTGCAGCCCGGGGCCTGGTCGGTCGGCGTATCGAACCTGCCGACCGGCATGACCGTCGCGGGTCTCGATCGAGGCGGTGACGACGCGACCGATTCCGACATCGATCCTGTGACCGGTCGCACCGTGGCGACCGACCTCGCTCCGGGTGAGATCGATCCCACCTGGGATGCGGGCATCCATCGCGACCCGGCATCGAACGTGCCTCCTCCCGGATCCCCGGGAGTGCCGGGTTCCGACCTGCCCTCCAACAGCCGGCTTCCGGTCACCGGAGCGGAGGCCGTGCAACTCCTGGTCTTCGCATCGGCGCTGCTCATGATCGGTCTGCTGATGATCCGAGCACGTCGGCCGCGCACCCTCTGAGCTGGCTGCCGTCACGGCCACAGGCCGTCCGACCGGGCCGGCAGACGTGGGAACCCGTTGGGTCGGGCGGTAGCATCGTCCCTTGTGCCCGCGGCCGGTCCGGCCTCGCGCCAGGAGCATTGTGCGACGCACTTCGGCGTCGCATCAGGTCGACGAAGTAGTCGAAGTAGAGGAACGAGAACACGATGGCCAAGCGCGAATTCCCTCTGGAACGCACCCGCAACATCGGCATCATGGCCCACATCGATGCCGGCAAGACCACCACCACCGAGCGCATCCTCTACTACACCGGCAAGAGCTACAAGATCGGCGAGGTGCACGACGGCGCTGCGACCATGGACCACATGGCCCAGGAGCAAGAGCGCGGCATCACGATCACGTCGGCCGCCACGACCTGCATCTGGAACAACCACCGCATCAACATCATCGACACGCCTGGCCACGTCGACTTCACCATCGAAGTCGAGCGCTCGTTGCGCGTCCTCGACGGCGCGGTCACCGTGTTCGATTCGGTGGCCGGCGTCGAGCCCCAGACCGAGACGGTGTGGCGTCAGGCGAACAAGTACAAGGTTCCGCGCATGTGCTTCGTCAACAAGATGGACCGCATCGGCGCCGACTTCTACCGCACCGTCGAGATGGTGAAGACCCGCCTCAACGCCGTTCCGGCAGTGCTCCACCTGCCCGTCGGCGCAGGAGGCCCCGAGAGCAACAAGCCCTTCGCAGGTCTGATCGACCTCGTGAAGATGAAGGCGCTCATCTGGAAAGACGAAGAGCTCGGCGCGAAGTGGGACGAGGTCGACATCCCGGCCGATCAGGTCGACGAGGCCAACCAGTATCGCGAAGAGCTGCTCGAGACGATCGCCACCAGCGATGACGAGCTGATGGAGAAGTACCTCGCCGGTGAGGACGTCACCGAAGAGGAAGTGAAGCGGGCGATCCGCAAGGGCACGCTCGCGTTCGACTTCGTGCCGATCCTGTGCGGATCGGCGTTCAAGAACAAGGGTGTCCAGCCGATGCTCGACGCGGTCATCGACTTCCTGCCGAGCCCGCTCGACATCCCGCCCACCACCGGCGTCAAGCCGAACCACGAAGACGAGATCCTCACCCGCAAGGCCAGCGAGAGCGAGCCGTTCGCCGCGCTGGCGTTCAAGATCGTGGCCGATCCGTTCGGCAAGCTCACGTACTTCCGCGTGTACTCGGGTTCGATCAACAAGGGCGAAGAGGTCTACAACTCCACCAAGGAACGCAAGGAGCGGCTGGGCCGCATCCTGTTGATGCACGCCAACCAGCGCGAAGACCTCGACGTGGCCATGGCTGGCGACATCGTGGCCGGCCTCGGCTTCAAGGACACCACCACGGGCGACACCCTGTGTGATCGCAGCAACCCGATCATCCTCGAGCGGATGATCTTCCCCGAGCCCGTCATCCACGTGGCCATCGAGCCCAAGACCAAGGACGACTCCGACAAGCTCGGCAAGGCGCTCAAGTCGCTCTCCGACGAGGACCCCACGTTCCGGGTGCGCACCGACGAAGAGACCGGCCAGACCGTCATCTCCGGCATGGGCGAGCTCCACCTCGAGATCCTGGTCGACCGCATGATGCGCGAGTTCAACGTCGATGCCACCGTCGGCAAGCCGCAGGTGGCATACCGCGAGACGATCACCAAGGTCGTCGAGTCGGTCGAGTATCGCCACATCAAGCAGTCCGGTGGTTCCGGTCAGTTCGCGGTGGTGAAGATCTCGCTCGAGCCGAACCCGGGCAAGGGGTACGAGTTCGCCGACAAGATCAGCGGCGGCCGCATCCCGCGCGAGTACATCCAGCCGGTCAACCAGGGCATGCAGATGGCGCTCGATTCCGGAGTGCTCGCCGGCTACCCGACGGTCGACGTGAAGGCCTCGCTGGTCGATGGCCAGTACCACGACGTCGACTCGTCCGAGATGGCGTTCAAGATCGCTGGTCAGATGGCGTTCAAGAAGGCTGCCGAGATGGCCAAGCCGGTGATCCTCGAGCCGATCATGTCGGTCGAGGTGGTCACCCCCGAGGACTACATGGGCGACGTCATGGGCGACCTCAGCAGCCGTCGTGGTCGCATCGAGGGCATGGAGGCACAGGGCAACGCCCAGGTGATCCGTGCCTCCATCCCGCTGTCGGAGATGTTCGGGTACTCGACCGACCTGCGTTCGCGCACCCAGGGCCGAGCCACCTACACGATGCAGTTCGCGCAGTACATGGAAGTTCCGCCGAACATCGCCAGCGACATCATCAAGCGCGTCCGCGGCGAGTGATCGCACGCTGACGCCCTGAGCGTCGGCACCGCTTCTCGCACGTCACGGCCCGGCTCCCATCGAGGGACGCCGGGCCGTGTCGCGCCCCGGTCGTGTGTCGCGAGGTGGGCACCACGCACCACGCACCACGCACCACGCACTGCGCACCACGCACTGCGACAATCCGGCGATCGACGTGTTCGGGCGCGGCGCGATCGGGCAGGTGGGTGAGGCGAGGTACATTCCCGATCGTGAAGACCGTCGTGCCTCCGAGTCGTCGGCGCGCCGCGGTGGGCGTGTTGGTGGTGGCGTCGATCGCTGCCGGGTGCTCGTCGGCCGACGACGGTGCCGTCACGACCGCGACCGCTGCGCTGGTGACGGCCACCTCGCTCGCACCCGACGCCACAGCCGATGCATCGGCCGCCACCACCGTGGTGGCTCCTTCCACGACGGTTGCTCCGACGGTTGCCCCGACGGTTGCTCCGACGCTTGCTCCGACGGTTGCGCCGACGACCACCATCGGTGTGCCGGTTGCATCAGGTCCGTGCGCGTTCACCGCGCCTGGCACGTCCATCACCTATGTGCTCGATGGCCGTCTGTACGAACTCGCGGCGGACGAGCTCGCGACGACGTGCCTCGCCGAGCTGAGCGGTCCCGTCTCCGGGCCGGTCACGTGGTCGCCGGCCGGTGACCAGGTGCTGCTCGGTTCCGATCTGGTGATGGATGCGAACGAGATCCGAGAGACCGGTTACCTCGCGGAGAACTCGGGCGTGCGGTGGTCGTATCCGAGCGGCAAGGCGCTGATCGCTCCGGCGGTGAAAGATGGCGCCCTGCTGTGGCGCAGCTCGGCCAACGAGAACAACCGCATCGACGTGAGCTTCCTCGCCCACACCGATGTTGCCGCGTATCACCCCGCCGGCAAGAACATCCTGGCCGCTGGGATGGGTTTCGACGGTGTCGCCGGCGTGTACCTCGCCAGCAATCGCGGCGAGAACGCACGAGTCATCGCGACGCTCGACGACCCATCGACCTCGATCTCCGAGATCGTTGTCGACGTGAGTGGGGTGACCACGTACTTCGTCCACGACCACAACGACATGCGCCACATCCATCAGCTCTCGCTCGAAGGGCTGCAGCTGATCGACGTGGCGACTTCCGACGATCAGGTCGGTCATCTGACCCTCGGCACGTTCTACGGATCGAGGTTGGCGTACCGCGAGGGCGACTGCTCCGGCGTCGTCCGGACCAAGTTGGCCAACGGCCTGAGCGGCGACGTGATGTCGTCGCCTGAGCTCGAGAACCGATCGGTGACCCCGGTGGGATGGCTCGACGACGAGCGCCTGGTCGTGGCCGTGCGCGACACGGGGTGTGAGGGCCCTGCGGAGGTGTGGTTGATGAACACGAACGGTCAGGTCCATCAGGTGCTCGGGATGGTGGAAGCGGCTGCGGTGCGATCCGTGCTCGAGAACTTCGGTGAGTTGCCGAACGACATCAACGCCCAGGCGCCTGGTTGATGACCTCCACTGCGGCCCGGTCGGGCCGCTCTGAGGGAGATGAAGCGGTCGATCAGCCCACCGCTGTGTCGAAGGAGAGGTCCGCCTCGCGAGCCTCGCGCGACGCGAGGAAGCCGAGCGCCACGAGCACGATCAGCATCGCGATGCCCTGGACCAACGTCACCCGCTGGCCGAGGAACGCCCACGCGGTGATCGTCGCTCCGACGGGCTCGGCCTGGATGAGCAGCGACGAGACCGACGAATCGACTCGGGGATGAGCCCAGGCGACCAACCCGTGACCGAGGATGCCTGGGCCGATCGCGAGCAGGATGACCCACCACCATCCGGCGCCGCTGACCTCGCCGAGGTCGGCGCCCAGCACGATCACGACGACCGAGACGGTCAACGCGCCGGCGCCTGACGTGACGCACATGAAGCGCACGGTCTCCACGTTGCTGCGGACCCGTTTGCTGAGCAACAGATACGCCACCCACATGAGCAGAGAGACAACTGCCCAGAAGTAACCGGTCGCGGTCGTGTCGCCGGAGTCGGTCTCGGAGGCCGCCAGCACTGCGACCACCGCGCCGCCGACCGCGACGAACGCGCAGCCGACCTTGAACGCGTCGGGTCGTTCACCCAGGAAGCGCACCGCGATCGGCAACGCGACGACAGGGGTCAACGAACCGATCACCACGGCGATGGCGATGTTCACGTACTCGAGGGAGATGAAGAAGGCACAGATGTTCAGCCCGAAGAGGACTCCGAGCGGAGCGACGCGGCGGACGTCGGTCCAACTGGGGAATCGACGTGTCACCACGACGACCACGACCATGACCGCGGTCGCCACCCACATCCGCCAGAACGACAGGACCTCGCCGCTGGCACCGGTGGATCGGCCGAGCACGCCGCCGAACGACCAGAGCGCGCTCGCCGACAAGACCGCTGCGACGCCGATGCCTCGTCGGGTCGGTCCGCCCAGATCGCTGGGAAGACCCTGATCGGTGGTGGTGCTCACGGCGGCATCCAGCCGAAGCTACCCGCGCGCTCTCACCGACGTCGGCCCCGGAACGGTTCGGCGCGTGATCGCTCGGCCAGGGCGCGGGCCGTGATGGTGGTGCGACACGTGTGATCGAAGCTGCCGGACCGGCAATACTGTTGGCCATGGCTGCACCGGTTCCTCAGCGTCGCTCCGCTGCCTCGCCTGGTTCTTCGTCGCCTGGTTCTTCGTCGCCCGGTTCGTCGCCCGGTTCGTCATCGGTGCATGCAGGGTCCTCACGGCCGGTGCGCAAGCTCGGCCGCCCACCGCGCGTGAAGGCGTACGACACGCGTCGCCGGATCCTCGACATCGCCCGCGGGGTGTACGCCGAGCGGGGCTACGAGGCGGCCACGAACAAAGAGATCGCCGATCTCGCATTCATGACCACTGCGGCGCTGTACTACCACTTCCCGTCGAAGCGCGACCTCTATCTGGCGGTGCACGAAGATGCCCGCGATCAGGTGTACACCCGATTCGAAGAGGTGCTCGACCCCACCGATTCGTTCACGGATCAGTTGCTCAGCATTCTGATGGCGACCCACGATCTGAACGCCGAGGACCCGACCCTCGCCCAGTTCCTCGCCGCAGCGCGCACCGACATGAAGCGCCGGATGGATCTGCAGCAGGCACTGCTCGAACGGGCGAGCCACCGCGATCAGTTCTTCGAGCGGATCATCGATGCCGGAGTCCGTTCGGGCGAGATCGCCCCCGAGAACCGCCCGCTCGTGCAGGTGTTCATCACCGCTGTCATCGCCGGCATGACCGACGCGCTCAGCGACGACCAGGCGGTCCACCTGCGCGCGATCGAAGCGGTACGTGCGGTGTTGTCCGGTGACCTCGTGCAGCCGCCGAACACCCGCCGCAAGCGCGCCAGCTGACCTTCCGGGAAATCCAGGTTCGGGCGCGCAACAGAACGCGCACCACGGAGGTCTTGTGGGCGATGGCATCGATGGAGGCGACGTGGAGGATGGCCGGTGAGGCGACGGTGGTGACACCGTTCGACCTCGACGCGCTCTACCGCGAGCAGGCGTTGCCGATGACCCGCCTCGCGTTCGCGATCGTGGGCTCGAATGTCATCGCCGAGGAACTCGTGCAGGACGCCTTCGTGCGGCTCGGTCGGCAGCCGGCCGGTCGCGTGCGAGAGCCGGTGCCGTACCTGCGGACCACGGTCGTGAACCTGAGCCGTAACTGGGTGCGCCGCCAGGTGGTGGCCCGTCGGACACCGGTCCGGCCGCACACAGCGAGCCTCGGCGAGCCCGACGTGGACGCCACCTGGGCCGCGGTGTGCCGCCTTCCCGTCAAGTACCGGACCGTGCTTGCGTTGCGCTACTACGAGGACCTCCCCGATGACGAGATCGCCGACGTGCTCGGCGTTCGTCGCTCGACGGTCCGCTCGCTGGTGCACCGCGGCCTCGAACTGTTGCGGAAGGAGCTGGCATGAG
>JANNQK010000265.1:0-9973 GCA_031400715.1 Actinomycetes bacterium
CGGCATCGCGGCGATCACGGTGCCCGAGATCGGTCCCTCGTTGCACGGGAAGGCGAACACGCTCGTGCCACCACCACCGGAGATCAGCGTGATCGCCAGCAGCGCCGTCGACGCGCCGGCCGGCACCCCACCGAGGCCGCCCACCTGCACAGGTGCACCCGCCTGACCGACGACGCCCGACGAACGCGAGTCGAAGACCCGGAGGGGATCGACGGTGGAGACCTTGGCCACGCCCGCCCACACACCGGTGACGTCGATGATCACGTCGGTGGCGACCGTGCTCGTGAGGCACCAACCCGACGGGTTCACCCGCATCGTCATCGCGAACGACGAGACCGGATCGGTGCCCACAGGTGTGTTCCACAGGCCCTGACCGCAGAAACCCATCGAGAAGGTGCCTGCGCCGGCCGGGTCGACCAAGGTCACCGCGACCGACAGCGCCTGGGCATCGCTGGGCACTCCGAGCACCGAATTCGCGATCTGGATCTGACTGCCAGGGGTGAGGCGCGCGGTGGTGCGAGTGTCGAGCACGCGAGTGGCCGTGATCGGCTGGAGCCCGACACCGGTCGCTGCTTGCGCCGCGAGCACTTCCACCTTCACCTTCGCGGCCGCGCTGGTGGTCACACAGATCTGGCCTTTCGTCACCCGCACGATCGAGGTACCCACCCCACCGCCGTTGGGGCGGAAGCTCAGCTGAGACGCCACAGGAGCGCCGGTGTCGCAGGCGTATGCAACCAGGTACCCGCTGGCGGCGGCCCCCGAGACGGTGAGCCGAGCGATGACGCCCGTGGTGGCCGACGGGACGCCGTTGATGCCGCTGACCTTCACGATCTGGCGCGTGAAGGCAGCGAGCGAGCCACCGGCCCACGCGGAGTAGTATGCGGTCTTCGGCGAGAAGAACTGCCACGACGAGCCCGCGGCGGGTGCCGTCGGGGCCGTGTTCGTCGGGGCGGGAGTCGGGGCGGGAGTGGGAGCCGGGGCGGGGGCCGGAGGCACCGTGGTGGTCGTGCCGACCGAGCCGGCAGGCGCAACCGTGCTCGGCGGCACCGGCATCACGCCGCCTGGCTGGGGCGGTGCCGTGGTGTTGCGACACCCGTCGACCGCGCGAACGATCGGCGTCGGGTTCACCGCAGCGCCGCCTTTCGGGTGCACCTCGAAGTGCAGATGTGCTCCCGACGCGTTTCCGGTGCGGCCGACGTACCCGATGATCTGTCCCGCTGCGACCTTCGACCCGACCTTCAGGTCGGGCGCAAAGGCAGACAGATGGGCGTAGAAGAAGTAGCTGCCTTCTGTCCCGGTGAGCCACCAGGCGTTGCCCGACAACGACCCAGGCCGATCGAAGGTCTGCTTCGACAGGGTGCCGTCCTGGACGGCATAGACGTACTGGCCGGCCTTGGCCATGATGTCGACACCTTCGTGCAATCGCCCTCCACCCCGCGGCGCCTGCCACGAGTCGATGAACCAGCACGGACCCTGCGTGGGGAACGCCGCAAGGTTCACCGGCAGCTGACCGGGCGGTGGCGTGGTCACGCCGGTCACCGTGGTGACGGTGGCGCCGGCAGGCAGGCACAGCTGCATCCCGGGGAACAGCGGCGACGACGCGGTGGTGCCGTTGGCCGAGTACAACGCATTCATCGACACGCCGGTCTTCTTCGAGATCGCGAACCACGAGTCGCCCGACGTCACCGTGTAGATGGTGGTGCAGGTGGTCGGCGCTGCGGCGGCCACCCCGGCCGCCAGCGGCGACGCAGCAGGCATCAGGGCCGGCAACGCAGCCACCGCGAGCACCGCGACCACCGCTACCACCTTCGATACGGGCACGGCTCGGCGCACTGGCGCGCGTCGACCTCGCGAGCCGGGCGACCGAACTCGCCATGTGCTGACCATGGGTCGCCCGCTGGGTCGGGGGTCGCGACCGAGCACGGTGGAACCCGTCCCCGCAGGGGACGGCTCGGCGCCCGTCCGGTCAGTCATGCACCTTGGTATCGGCCGACCGCGGGATGCCCTTGAGGCTGGCATGGCAGACTCGCCTCATGTCATCGGTCATCGTGATGGGGAGCGCTCACCAACTCGTCCAGCCCGATCGCGTGGTCGTGAGCCTGGCTCTGTCGGTGGTGGCTGCCGATGCGGCAACCGCGCTCGACCAGGTCAGCGAGCGGTCGGTCACACTGGGTGACCGTCTGTCACAGCTCGGATTCGACCGGCGCGACTGGGTGACCGACGGGGTCACGGTTGCCGAGGAGTGGGAGTACCGGCGGGATCAGAACACCCTCGTCGGCCATCGAGCGTCCACCGCGATCACCGTCACGATCGACGATCCCGCCCGTCTGCCCACGCTGCTCCGATCGGCCGTCGGCGACGCGGGCGCTCAGGTGCGCAACCTCATCTGGGAGGTCGATGCCGAGCATCCGGTGCGCCACGAACTGCTCGGACGTGCCGCCCTCGACGCCCGTCGGCGGGCCGAGGCCTACGTCACCGCGCTCGGGATGAGCCTTGGCGCGGTCGAGATCGTGAGCGAGGCACCGATCGGTTCCGGACCCGAACCGATCGCTGCCGCGTCCGGCGATCAGGTGTCGCTGATGCGAACCATGAAGGCGTCGGGCGGTGAGATGGCGGTGAGCGCCGGCCAGATCGAGTTGTCGGCTCAGGTACATGTGCGGTTCGCGATCCTGCCGTCTGGCGCCTGACCCGGTAGCTTGCAGGGCGTGAGCGGTCAACGATTGCTCGTGAGCGGGATGGGAGGGGAACTCGGTTCCCTGGTCGCATCACTGCTCGAGCAGGAACCCTGGGTGGGTTCTCTCTGTGGCATCGACGTCGACCCGCCGCGTCGCCGGTTGCGCAAGACC
Organism: Actinomycetes bacterium; assembly: GCA_031400715.1. Classification (GTDB taxonomy): domain Bacteria; phylum Actinomycetota; class Acidimicrobiia; order Acidimicrobiales; family Ilumatobacteraceae; genus VFMC01. The sequence goes on from JANNQK010000265.1 coordinate 2,847, forward strand.
GAGTTCCATCGGATCGAGCCCTCGCACCGTGAGCGCATCGTCGACGTGGTCACGACCTTCGACCCGCATGTCCTGATCCACCTGGCGGTCTGGGAACCCGACGCACGCGCCGGAACGGCCCATGCCAAGCAGTTCACCAACGACGCGACCACTGCGATCCTCGGTGCGGCGGCGGAGTGCCCATCGCTCGAAGGAATCGTCGTGCGTAGCGGCATCGAGATCTACGGACGCGGCCGCCATGCACTCACCCGTCCCGACGAGACGGTCGCCCCGCGACCCACCAGCGAGTTCGGCCGGATGGTCGAGCGGATCGAGACGGTCGCCGAGTCGGTGGCCCAGCGCATCGGCGTCGCCGTGGGTGCGCTCCGCCTGGCGCCGGTGCTCGGTCCGCACGTGCCGAGCCCTCTGGGCCGGCTGCTCCGCCAACCGGTGGTGCCGTTCAGCATCCTCGCCGACCCGCCGTTCGCCGTCGTCGAAGATGCCGACGCAGCACGCGCCTTCGTGGCGGCTGCGAGGTTGCGGCTCCAGCAACCGATCAACATCGTCGCGCCGGGCGCCATCACTGGACTGCAAGCCATCCTCCGCGGCAAGCGCATCCCGCTCCCACTCGTCGGGCCCGAGTGGTACCTGGCTCGACAGATGTCTCATCTCGGTGGTGCTCCGATCCCGGAACACGTGATGGAGGTGTTGCACCGGGGCCGATTGGCCGACGGCGGACGCTCCCTCGACGTGCTCGGTATCACGCCGACCACCTCCACCCCCGACGTGATCGACCGCTTGTTCCGGTGGGAGAGCGTCGTGCGCATCACCAAACCGCACGCCGTCGCCGGAATGCACGGGGTGGCCTGACATGGCACAGTTGATCGAACTCCCGAAGCGCACCGCGGCGACCGTCGAGTCGACAGTGACCGCGGTCACCAGTCCGCTCAGATCCCTGGTTCCCGACCACTCCGTCGACGAGTGGGGTCGCGACGATCAGCTGGTTCGCCTCCTGGGTCCTGTGGCCCGCCTGCGCTGGAACGTCAGCGTCGGTGGTGCGCATCATCTGCCCGCGAAGGCGGGTGCGCTTCTCGTGACCAACGAGCGCCGGTGGTCGTTCAGCCCGCTGTACGTCTCGTTGGCTCTGTCGCAGGCCACCGGTCGACCCGTTCGATTCGTGGGTCGCCCCGACCACGCTCCGTTCGGCGCCGGTCTCCGACGAGTGGGCGCCCTGCTCGACGACCCAGCCGAGGTACACGGTGCGCTGCGCCACGGCGAGCTGGTGGTGATGGCCACATCGAGCACCAACCACCCTCGGTATGCCGGCGCCGTCGACCACGAACTGGTCGGTGCGGCGGTGACCGCCCGGGTCGCAGTCATCCCGGTGGCGTCGATGAGCAGCACGTTCAGCCGGGCCGCTCGCGCCGAGGTGGGCCCGCCGATACGCCTGCGGACGAAGCGGCGCGGCCCGCTCGCCGAGATCGAGATCGCCGAAGCCGCGCAGCGCCATCTGCAGCGAATCCTCGACGAGCTCGGTGGTGTGCAGACCGGGATGGCCGCGATCGATTTCCTCGGGGAGGGCTGATGCCGTACGCGCGCTCTTCCGATGGCATCCGCCTGCACTACGACGTGCTCGGCCGGCACAACGCGCCCGCGGTGTTGATGATCCAAGGTCTCGGCGCCGACAAGCACGGCTGGGACATGCAGCGATTCGTCTTGGCCGCCCGCTACCGGGTGATCGCTCTCGACAACCGAGGCGCGGGACGCAGCGACAAGCCGTTCGGTCACTACAGCCTCGAGCAGATGGCCGACGATGCCATCGCCGTGCTCGATCAGGTCGGAGTCGGCACCGCCCACGTCGTCGGGGCGTCGATGGGCGGCGCGATCTCGCAGATCGTGGCGTTGAAGTACCCCACGCGAGTACGTTCGCTCACCCTTGCGTGCACTGCGTGCCGCAACCACGCGTGGCGCCGAGAGCTCCTGAACGGGTGGGCCACCCACGCGAGCGAGAACGGCATGGGCACGATGACCAGAGAGGCCGCGCGGTGGGTGATCGGTCCGCGTTCGTTCCGACGACTGCTTCCCGCGTTCGGCTGGCTCGGTCCGCTCGCGATGGGCAGACCCTCGCACGCCTTCGTCGCACAGGTGCGGGCGATCCTCGCGACCGACGAGTCGATGGCCGATCGCCTCGGCGAGATCACCGTGCCGGCGCTCGTGATGGTGGGCAATCAGGACATCCTGACGCCGCGAGGCGACAGCGAGGAGATCGCCGACCGGTTGCCGAACGCAGAACTGGTGGTGATCTCGGGCGCGGCCCATGGCTTCATGGTCGAACATGCCACGACGTTCAATCGTGTGCTGCTGGAGTTCCTCGGGCGCGTCACCCGTGAGCAGGCATCGGCTGCGAGCGGCGCAGAGGGCGGCGAGCCGCTCGCGTCCACCGCATGATCGACTCCATCGCGGGACCCGACCCCGAACGCGACCCCGACCCCGACCCCGAACGCGACCGCGAGCGCGACCGCGACCGCGACCGCGACCGCGACCGCGACCGCGAGCGTGGCGCGGCGCCCATGCGCGTCGCCATCGTGGGGGCCGGTCTGGCGGGGCTGATGGCGGCCCGCGAACTGCGCAGGCACGGCCACGAGGTGACCGTGTTCGACAAGGGACGTTCGCCGGGGGGTCGTCTGGCCACCCGCCGGATCGGTGACGCACGCCTCGATCACGGCGCGCAGTTCTTCACCGTGCGTTCCGAGCGATTCGCCGCGCAGGTGCGCGAATGGGAGGCGGACGGGGTCGTGTTCGAGTGGTGCGATGGTTTCGGCCCCGATGCCGACGGCCACCCCCGCTACGCCGCGCACGGCGGGATGAACGCGATCGCAAAGCATCTCGCCCGCGACCTCGACGTGCGTTGCGAGTCGCTCGTCTTCTCCCTCCACCGAGGCACCGCGTCCGTCGGCCCTCCATGGGCGGTCAGACTCGACGACAACACGGTCCACGCCGCCGACGCTCTGATCGTGACGTGCCCGTTGCCCCAGACCTTTTCGCTGCTCGTGTCGGCAGAGGTGCCGATGCCCGAGGCACTGTGGCGCACCGACTACGACCGCACGCTGGCGCTCTTGGTGGTGCTCGACCGGCCGAGTCTCGTTCCATCACCGGGCGGCCTGCAGACCGACCCATCGTTCACCTTCATCGCCGACCATCACGCGAAGGGCATCAGCCCCGTTCCAGCGGTCACATTCTCCGCCAATCCGACGTGGAGCGACGATCATTGGGACGACGACCCAGCGAGCGCGCACGATGCCTTGCTGGAGCTCGCCCGCCCCTACCTCGGCGACGCGGAGATCATCGAGAGCCAGTTGAAGCGTTGGCGATTCGCCACACCGCGCAGCATCTGGCCCGACGCGCACTGGTCCCCCGAGGGCGTGCCCACGTTGGCCATTGCTGGCGATGCGTTCGCAGGACCGCGGGTCGAGGGCGCCGCATTGAGCGGGCTGTCTGCTGCCGAGGCGATCGCGGCTGCCTTGGCCGAGGCGGGGACGCGATGACAGGTTCGCACTCGCACGGCCCGAGCGACGCCACCGTGGCCCCGCGCGTCGAGCGCACCCTCCGTGCCGTCGTGGTGGCCTGCGGCGTGCTCACCCTGATCGGACTCGTGCTGTTGTGGCCCTCCGGCGATCGCGATGGACGCGACCCGGCGATGCTCGACGCCGACCCCATTGCCGCACGCGTGCAGACGGCCTCGATCGCACCTTGCTCGTACGACGAGACCATCGAGTGCTCCGTCGCCCAACTGAGCATCACCGAAGGGACCACCGCCGGCGAGGTCTTCACGTTCGAGGAGCCGACCTCGGGTGCCGGCAAACGCCTGGCCGCCGGCGACGACGTGCAGGTGCTGGCGACGCCCGCCGTCGACGGGACGACGAACTACTCGTTCTACGAGTACGAGCGCACCACCCCCATGTTGCTCCTGCTCTTGCTGTTCGTCGTGGCGATCCTGGTGCTCGGTCGGTGGAAGGGGGCCGGCGCGCTCGCGGGCCTCGCGGTCAGCCTCGGAGTGATCGTCGTGTTCCTCCTGCCATCGCTCCTCGATGGCAACCAAGCGGTGCTGGTCGCTCTGGTCGCCGCATCGGTGATCGCCTTCATCGCGCTCTACCTCGCCCATGGCGTGAACGCGATGACCACCGTGGCGCTGCTGTCCACCTTTGCTGCGCTGGTCATCACCGGAGTGTTGTCGTGGGTGTTCGTTCGTCTGGCGAACTTCACCGGCTACACCGACGACAGCACGCAGATGCTCGATGCCCTGCAGGTGCCGATCGATCCTCGAGGCATCCTGCTCGCCGGCATCGTGATCGGTTCGCTCGGCGTGCTCGACGATGTCACCGTCACACAGGTGTCGGCCGTGGCCGAGCTACGCGCGGTCCAGCCCGATCTCTCCACGGTCGAGTTGTACCGCAGCGCACTTCGCATCGGCCGCGACCACATCTCGTCGACCGTCAACACGCTGTTCCTCGCCTACGCGGGTGCGGCGCTCCCGCTGCTGCTGCTGTTCAGCGAGGCCGGACAATCGGTCGGATCGATCGCCAACCGCGAACTCGTGGCCGTCGAGGTGGTGCGGTCGTTGGTCGGCTCGATCGGCCTCGTGTCGGCGGTGCCGATCTCGACGTGGTTGGCTGCACAGGTGTTGCGACCACCCGATGCACCCCACGATCACAGCCCGTCGGGCTCGGCTCCCGGATGATCACGCTCGACGACGAGCTTCGGGCTCGCATGCACCGTCACCTCGCTGCACACTCGGTGCGCACGATCGCGCCCGACGATCGCAAGCGTGCCGCCGTTGCGATCGTGGTGGTCGACAGCCAGGCCGACGACCACGACGATCCGTACGAGGTCACGGTCGACGAGCTCGGCGTGATCCCGGGCGACATCGCGGGTCTCGACGGCCGGATGCGGGGGGTGTCGGGTGGGGCTGCGTTCCTCCTGTGCCGACGAGCCTCGCGGATGAACAGGCACGGCGGGCAGTGGGCCCTGCCTGGCGGCCGAGTCGATCCCGGTGAGTCGGCCACCGAGACCGCGCTGCGCGAACTCGACGAGGAGTTGGGCGTTCGCCTCGGCGACGATGCCGTCCTGGGAGTCCTCGACGACTACGCCACCCGCTCGGGCTACGTGATGACGCCGGTGGTGGTGTGGGGCGGAGCAGGCCTCACGATCACACCGAATCCCGACGAAGTGGCGCATGCATACCGGATCGGTCTGCACGAGCTGTGTCGCTCCGACTCGCCTCGCTTCGTGACCATCCCCGAGAGCGACCGTCCAGTGGTGCAAGTCCCCCTCGGTGGCGACCTCATCCACGCCCCGACGGGAGCGGTGCTGGTGCAGTTCCGATGGGTGGCCATCGACGGCCGACTCCACGAGCGTGTCGACGAGTTCGAACAACCCGTCTTCGCCTGGAAGTGAGCGGACCGGGCCGATGAGCGAACGTGATGTCATCGCGAACACCGAGCATCCGGCCACCCGAGCCTCGATCACCAACGATCTCCGCTCCCTCGGCATCGTCTCGGGCGACGTCGTCGTGGTGCACACGTCGATGTCCGCGCTCGGCTACGTCGTCGGAGGCGCACAGGCCGTCGTGATGGCCCTGCTCGATGCCGTCGGGCCGAGCGGCACCCTGACCATGCCTGGCCACAGCAGCGACTGTTCGGATCCGGGGCAGTGGCAGAACCCACCGGTGCCCGAGGCGTGGTGGCCGACCATGCGCCAGCAGATGCCGGCGTTCGATCCGTCTCTCACGCCCACACGACAGATGGGTGCCGTCGTCGAGACGTTCCACCGCGTTCCGGGCGTGCTCCGCAGCCAGCATCCGATGGTGTCGCACCTGGCGTTCGGCCCGAAGGCCGCAGTGGTCGTCGAGGGTCATTCGCTGGCGGATGGCTTCGGCGAGCAGTCCCCACTTGCGAGATTGCACGACCTCGATGCGACGGTGATCTTGATCGGTGTGGGCCACGCCAACAACACGTCCCTTCACCTTGCCGAGCACCGCGCCAGCTGGCATGGGAAGCAACGCTCGACGCAAGGCGCTCCACTGCTGGTGGACGGGATTCGCACATGGGTCACGTTCGACGATCTCGACGGCGACACCGACGACTTCGAGGCGGTCGGCGCGGCCTTCGCGGCCGCGGGTGGCGCGCGTTCTGGCCCGGTCGGCGCGGCCACGGCTTCGGTGATGTCGCAACGGGCGATCGTGGCCTTCGCCACCGACTGGTTCACCTCGCATCGGCCCGCATCGCTGACGACGTCCTCCAAGGAGACGACCTGACTCAGCGCGTCGGCCTCCCGGACCGATCAGCCGGGACCGCACTCCCCGCGGAAGAACACCGCCAGGCGATCGTTCGCCTCGGTGATCCGGTCGTCGTCGAGCCCCGCCAGCACGTCGGCGTACTGCGCATCGGTGGCCAATGCCACGAAGTCGAAGTCGGCCGCCACGAACGCATCGATGAGCGCTTCGGTGGTGTCGCCCACCAGAACGGCGTCCTCGGCGATCTCGTCCGGCGCGGTCGCTCTCAGATCCTGGACGGCATCGCGAAAGCGCGAGAAGACGTCGCGCATCTGTTCCACCGAGGCATCCTCGCTGGCGTCGAACAAGGCATCGCCCTCCGCCTGCAACGCTTCGAAGTTCGCGACCGTCGTGCAGAAGTCGACATCCCGAGCGCGATCGCCCTGATCGTCCCCGCTACAACCCACCACGGTGGTGCCCGCCATGACCGCCGGAACGACCCAGGCCGCGACTCGTCGCCTCCTCATCGTGCACTCCTTCCCTTGTGGTTCCCAAGTGGATCGTCGGCCGGGATCATCAGTGCCGACCGGTGTGCCCGAAGCCACCGCCACGATCGGGGCCGTCCAGGGAGGTGACGACCTGCCAGGTGACCTCCTCCACTCGCTGCAGCACCAGTTGTGCGATCCGCTCACCACGTGTGACGTGGAAGTCCTCGATCGGGTCGGTGTTCAACAGGATCACCTTGATCTCGCCTCGGTATGCAGCGTCGATCAGGCCCGGCGCATTCGCCACGCTGACGCCGTGCTTCAGGGCGAGCCCGCTCCGAGGAAGCACGAAGCCGGCCCAACCGGCGGGGATCGCAAGAGCAACGCCGGTG
>JANNQK010000266.1:0-9367 GCA_031400715.1 Actinomycetes bacterium
ATCCAGCCGATGGTCATCGACTTGCCGGCGGTCACCGACCCGAACGTGTTGCCTGCCGACTGGTACGCGGCCGCGCCGGGCGAGTACGACCCGTTCTGGAGGCATCAGATCATCCATCTCCCGACGGTGGCTTGGCACAACGTCTATCTGTTCGGTCTGACGGCTCTGTGCTGCGGCCTGGCGATCCGACGGTCACTCGGCCAGCGGATCGTCGTGATCGGGCTTGCGATCGCCGCACTCGGTGTCGTCGGCCAGGCCGTCGTCTCACCCTTCTGATCACCAGCCAGACAGCGAGGCAGACAGTGAGGCAGACGGGATGGCCGCCGTGGATCGCCCCGACGTGCAGGGCCATGCCGTGGGTCCCGCTGGTCGCGGTCACCGTCGGCCTCGTCGTTGCGTCCGGAGTGGTCAGCGCAGCGACGGATCGACTTCCGTTCGAGCTCGTTGTCGTTGCGTGCGGAGCGGTCGTTGCTGCGATCGTCTGTGCACTCGACGACACCGCGTACACGCTCATCCAGCCCGTACCCGTTTCCGCGCGGCGTCGCCTGGCCCATCGGCTCGTGCTGCTCGTCCCAGTTTCGGTGGCGGTGGGCGGGTTGCTGGTCGCTGTAGGTCGGCTCGCCTTCGACGAGGTTCCAACACCGATTCCGTCCCTGGCGGCACCGGCTGCACTTCTGGGCGCGGCGATCGCTGCCAAGGTGTGGTGTTCTCGTCGTCGGCCCGACCGCGCCGCCGAGGCCGGCGCCGCGGTGGCGATCGGCTGGTCCATCGCCGGAGCCGTGTTGCCCCCCGGGCGTGTCGCACAGACGATCGGGGATGCATGGTTGGTTCATCCGTGGCTCGTTCTCGCCGTTGCCGTTGCGCTGATCGCAGTCGGAACAGGCGGAGTCACATCGTGAATCCCAGCCAGGCCCGGCGTCACGTCGAAACTCCTTGACTATCGGATATCGAGTACGGCGCCGACATGGTGCAGCTCGTTCGCGACCAGTGCAGCGACGAGCCGCCGTGGCGGGTCTGCGGACGTGCAGCCCTCGACCTGGCCATCACGATTCCCACCCAACACATGGAGGCACACATGAGCCGAAACCCAGATCATCTCGTCCCACTCGTGTACACCGCGGTCGCTGGCGGCGGGGTGCTCCTCGCGGTCGTCGGTGGGAGCAACACCTCGATGCTGATCGTCGGGCTGTGCATCGCCGTTGCCGCCGGAGCAATGGCCGCAGTCGCGTGGCGACGGAGTGGACCGGTCCGTGCGTCCGTCGCAACGGAGGGCTGGTGGAAGTTCCTCCTGGCCGGTCCTTGCATCATCATCTCGGTGATCGTTGCCGCCGAACAGGGCGTCGAAGCCTGGACCGTCGGTCTCGCGTGTGTCTTTTCTGCATTCGTGTTGACTGGGGCCGGGCTCGTGCTCGGCCTCACCCGCCTGGTCAACCGCCGGACCCCGTCCGTCAACGCCTGAGCTGGCAGCGGGATCCGGAACCGCAGTTTCGCTGCCGATCCTCGTGCGACGTTGTGGCAATGTCGGTCCATGGCGTTCGACACCGTGACGGGGTACTGCTGGCCGCAATCGATCGGCCCTGGTGGCGTGGTCGGTCTGCACCTCTCGTCCGCGGGTGGCCGCGACGTGACAGTGGAGATCGCCCGGGTGGGCGCCCTGCGTGAGGTGGTGTGGTCGGGGCTGGTGGCGGCCGGTGATCATCCGGCGCCGGCACGTGCGTACGAGACGGGTTGCGGTTGGCCGTCGGCGATCACTTTGACCACCGACCCGGGATGGCGTTCGGGGTACTACGAGGTCGTCCTCACGATCGACGTCGACGGCAAACGGCGCAGTGATCACGCGTTCTTCGTGCTCAGGCCAGCGGGCGATTCGGCGAACACGATCCTGTTGCAGTTGGCCACCAACACCTGGCACGCCTACAACGACTTCGGCGGCCACAACCTCTACACCGGGGCCACCACGGTGTCGTTGCAGCGGCCGATGAGTCGCGGCTACCTGTACAAGCCGCCGGGCGCGGGCCGCCGGGTGACCACCACGAACCCACCTGATCCCGACATGAACACCCATGTCGGGTACCTGCGCCAGCACCGTCTGTCGCCCTATGCCGGTTCGGCAGGCTGGCCGGACTGGGAGATGCCGTTCGTGCAATGGGCCGAGCGGCAGGGGTACGACTTCGACGTGTGCACCAACGCCGATCTCGAGGATCACCCCGAGTTGCTCATCGGCAAACGACTCGTGCTGTCCGTCGGCCACGACGAGTACTGGTCGGGCCCGATGCGCGACACCGTCGAGTCCTTCATCGCCGGCGGTGGCAATACGGCGTTCTTCTCCGGGAACACATCGTTCTGGCAGGTCCGGATGGAAGGCCGGACGGCGGGCAACCATCCCGCGACCCAGAACCCGGCGACCCAAAACCCCGCGACCCAGAACCCGGCGACACGGATGGTCGGCTACAAGGGTCAGTTCAAGAACGACCCGGTGTACGACACCGAGCGGATGAGCGAACTGACGAGCATCTGGAGCGACCACCTGATCGGACGTCCGGAGAACCACATGACCGGCGTCAGCTTCTCGCGCGGTGGCTACCACCGCATCGGCAAGCGGGTGACCAACGGCGCTGGCGGCTACACGATCCATCGTGCCGATCACTGGGTGTTCGACGGCACAGGGCTCGGCTACGGCGACGTGCTCGGTGCCGGCGCCACCATCGTTGGATACGAGTGCGATGGCTGCGACTTCACCGTCCGGGACGGTTTGCCGTATCCGACGGGCCAGGACGGAACGCCCGACACCTTCGTGATCCTGGGCACCGCGCCCGCTGCTCACTTCACGCGCACCACGGCCGCACGGCCTCCGAAGCCGACGGAACCGGCCGAGAACGAGTTCATCGCAGCGCGCCTGTTCGGCACCCGCGATCCCGCAGCGGTCGAACGCATCGATCATGGCCATGCGGTGCTCGGCACCTACACCTCGTCCGGAGGTGGCACGGTCGTCACGTCGGGTTGCACCGACTGGGCCCACGGTCTCGCCGGTAGAGACGCGCAGGTCGAGCGCATCACCGCCAACGTGCTCGACCGATTGAGCTGACCAGCGCGCTAACGCACACCCATCCAGTGGTCGAGCCAGTCGTGGTAGTGCTGGATGCGCACCTCGTCGTCGCACAGGGTCATCTTCTCGAAGCCGCGTGAGTGCATGCCCGCTTGTACGTCGCGGATGTAGTGCACGTCCTGGTCGATGGTGATCGTCATCGTCTTGCGACCTTCGATGATGTCCTCCTGCGAGAACTCATCGTGCTCGGGGCGCGGCACGGGTTCGAGATCCTTCTGGCTGTGCGGTGTGAACGGCACCCCGTGACGACGGGCGACCTCCTCGCTCGGTTGGCGGTGGAAGGTGAACTTGTCCCACAGGCACCAGTCGGGGTCGGTGGGATGGGGACGGGCCCTGGTGATGAGCGCATCGTCGGGCTGCACGGTGATCATCGTGTTCGGGAACACGTTGTACTGCTCGATGTCGGTGAGCCGCTCGTCGGTGAACGGCTCGTAGTCCCAGCCGAGACCGGGTCCGGCATCGCGGCGCAACTTCTGGATGTCCTTGCGGATGTCGAGCACCCGTCCGTGGTAGTCGTCGGGATCGGCTCCGAACAGGCGGACCTGACGCGCTTGGAAGAAGTTCGGCTCGTCGGGGATCGGCATCCGGCTGTTCAGCGTGTGGCCGTCGATGATCACACTGGTGTGGCCTCGGTCGAACAACTCCATCTGTGCGGTCGGGCAGTCGAACAGCAGTTGGTGCTGGGGGTGGATGTGCTCGACGTGGTACAGCTCCTGGAAGTTGTCGAACACGGCTTTCCAGTTGCAGCCCAGGCGCACGGTCTGGTCGGCCGTGAGGGTCATGCTCTCGAGGTGGTACGGGGCGATCCGGTCGACCAAAGGCCCGAGGAACTCCTCGAGCGGTGCGGCTCCGTCGTCCATGCAGATCCACACCATGTCGAGCGCACTGCCGACGCGAACCTTCTTCAACGAGTGCTTCGAGCGATCGACGCCACCGCCGGGGAACCGTTGGTTGTCGGGAACCACGACCAGCCGCCCGTCGGGCCGGTAGCTCCAGCCGTGGTACGGGCACGTGAAGCTCTTCTCGCACCCGTGTCCGTTCACGAGGATGCGCGCACCTCGGTGCTGACATGCGTTGTAGTGGGCGGCCAGCTCGCCCTCTTGCGTCCGCGAGACGATCACCGACTCGCGGCCGATGTCGTACACGACGTACTGGCCCGCCTCTGCGACGTCGCGTTCGAGACAGGCGAACTGCCACACCTGGGGCCACAACACGTCGTGTTCGCGCTCCAGCCACGTCGGGGCGATGTAGCGCTCGGCGGTCACGGGCCTCGGCGGCACGGGGGCTGCGCCGTAGATGATCGGAGGTCGAGCGGGTACGTCAGGCATGGTTGGACTCCGTTCGGATTCGATCTGAGTGCTTGATCGAACGTTGATCGCAGGTTATGGCCGGGTGCGCATCTCGTGTTCGGCCAGGTCGCGGATGCCCTCGACCGTGGCTTGCATGCCCGCCTTCAACTGGGCGAGCCTGCGCTCGAGGATCGGCTGTTCGCGTTCTGGGCGCTTGCGGATCATCGCCGACGTGCCCGACATCCCAGGGCCCAGGATCACGCGCTGGCGCAACCGCACGGTCCGACCGATCGGCTCGAGCTCGAACGACCATCGTGCGCCCGGCTGGTCGGGATCGACAACGTTCCACGCGAACGCCCGGTTCGGTTCGTAGCGGCTGACCCACGACGTGGTGCTCCACTCGCCCAGGCCGTCCAGCCGGTTGTGCCCTCGGAATCGGGCACCGACCTCGGGAGTGGCGTCGAGCCATTCCGCCCGTTGCAGTTCGCCGCCGAACCGTGACGGTGTGGAGATGTCGCTCACCAGTTCCCACACGACGGACGGCTTGGCGTCGATGTCCACTTCGACCGTCACACCGACCCCGTCGTCGAGGTGAGCGAGACCGTCGTCGGCCGGTCGTTCGCGGGTGTATCCCCACCGGTCGAAGTACGTGATGTCCTGGGCAGGCCTGCGCGCCGCGGGGCGGAACTCGGTGCCGATCGTGTGTGCGACCGGGAGCAGCACCACCTGTGTGATGCCGTCGGGGATGCCGAGGAGGTCGGCGACATCGTCGGCACGATCGAGATGGATCGTGGTCCACGCAGTGCCGAGTTCGCGGGCTCGTGCCGCGAGACAGAAGCTCCAGGCGGCCTGGAGCACCGAGTCGAACAGACCGGGTTTGCCGGATCCGTCGTGGCGCCCCCAGATGCAGGCGATGACGATCGCCGGCACCTCCTCGAGGTGGCGGGCGAGATGGGCCCCCGATGCCATCACGCGTTCACTGGGATGACCGGTGCCCTGCAGCCGATCGGACAGCTCGATGATGCCTTGCCCGCCAGACTGTCGATAGATGTCGGCGAGGGCCGACTTGGTGGCGGGGTCGCGCACCACCATCCACCGGCGGCTCGAGATGTTGCCTCCGGTGGGCGCCTGTTCGGCGAGGTCGATGCACTCGAACAGCAGCGCGTCGTCGACGGGGCGAGAGAAGTCGAGCCGTGTCCGCACCGACCGGGTGCTGCGCAGCACCCGGTCGACCTGGTCGTGCTCGCCAGGCATCAGGCGCCGTGTCCGGCGGCCATCGCCTCCACGGTGAAGGCCTGGAACCGAGCCGTGTCGAAGCCGACCACGAGGCGGGCCTCGGTCTCGATGATCACTCGGTGCCGCGAGTCGAGGAACTTGGTGAAGCTCTGTCGGTACGGGTCGTCGGGGTTCTGCGCCAGGCCCGACAACGTGGGGTAGAACCACCCCTTCAACTCGTCGAAGTCAGGATCGGCGTTCGTGTGCACGATCGAGTTGCCCTTGTACGACGCGGTCTTGCCGCCCCGGTTGATCACCACCCCCGACTGCGGGCGCCGCCGCAGCGCGGGGACGCGCTTGCGTCGCTCGGCGCACGTGGTCCAGAACTTTCCGTCGCGGTACACGTACGCGACCACCACCCCGACCGGGAAGCCGTCTTGTGTCGTCCACGAGAAGATGCACTCTCCGCCGCCCGACACGAGCTTCTCGAGCTCGTCGTCGGCGAGTCGCATGCTCGTGAGGTCTTCGTAGTCGACACTGGCGTCATCGGTCTGTTCGTTGGACATGTTCGGTACTCCTGGTTCGCGAGTTGCTGGACGCGACTGTTGCATCTTCGTCGCCGCATCAACGACCCCACCTCTCCCGCCGTCCGCCGCTCCGAAATGGCCTCGCCGCTCGGCGATGGCGTGTCGCGTCAGGGCAGCGTGTCGTGGGAGTCGAAGGCTCGGTAGAACGACGCGGTGCTGGCGTGGAAGTCGACGAGCGACCGAGTTCGGGCCGTGAGCACCCGATGCGCCGCTGCGTCGGGTTCGTGCACCTGGCTGGTCACCAGGAACGAGGGCAGGTCCGAGAGCGAACACACACCGTTCTCTGCCAGGGCGAGGAGTGCTGCGCCATGAGCGTTGGTGCAGTCGGGCGCCGAGAGGCGTCGCACCGGCACGCCGATCGCGTCGGCCAGGATCTGGCCCCACAGCGGGCTGCGGGCGCCGCCTCCGCCGAGGGTCACCTCGGGGTAGTCGCACCCGGCCAGTGCGCTGAACGAGGGCAGGAGCCAGGCGGCGTTCATCGCGACGCCCTCGAGCACGGCGCGGGCCATGTCGGCCCTCGTGGTGGAGAGCCCGATGCCCACGAACCCGCCGCGCTGACGTCGATCGTGTGCCGGGGCCATCGAGCCGATCAACCAGGGAAGGAACAGCACCCCGTTCGACCCGCACGGCACGTCGGCGGCTGCCGTCAGCACGGACGTGTAGGAACCGCTGTCGGCTGGCCGCCCCAGACCGTCGTCGGCGAACACCAGGTTGTTCACGAACACGTCGAGCGCCTTGCCGCCGACGCCGTTCTCGGCGACGAGCAGCCACGATGCGGGGAGCGGGCTGGGTGCCGACGTGAGGCCATGGGCGATGTCGTGGCGCTTCGACGGCAGGTGTGTGGCCATCACCGTCGTGGTGCCGATGATCAGGCCGCACCGGTCGGAGGCGATCGCACCCGTGCCCACCGCAGACGTCACGCTGTCGATCGTCGCGCCGGCCACGATTGCCGTCGGGGAGACGCCGAGGTGAGCTGCCGCCGCCGAGGTGATCGGGCCCCGTGGCTCGCCCAGCGGCACCAACGTCGCCAGCTTGTCGCGGTTGAGCCCTGACATCGCGAGCAGCTCGTCGCTGTAGTCGACGGCTCCCCAGGTGCGGTTGTCGCAGGCCAGCATCGGGAACATCGTGTTCTGCGTGGCGGTGACCCGACCGGTGAGGCGGGCGGCCAGGTGGTCCATCGGTTCGACGAAGGCGTGCGCGGCGTCGTACACCTCGGGCCGTGTGGCCCGGATGAGATCGACATGACCGACTGGGTCGAGGGTCGACGGCATCAGCCCGTGCATCTCCAGCCACATCGCTGCGTCGCGCACGTACGTGCTGCGGTGCCGTGACCCCCGGCCGTCCATCCACATGATCGTGTTGCCCAGCGGGAGGCCCGCGTCGTCCACGGGCGTCGTCGAGCTGTACTGGCTGGTGATCGCGACCACGTCGACGTCCGACGATGCGATCGACGACTCGTTGACCGCCCGGCGAGCGCACCGACCCAACGCCTGCCACCACTGCTGCGGGTCCTGTTCCACACCGATGTCGTCGACGAACAACAGCGGGATCACCTCGCCGGCCATGCTGCGAATCCGTCCGTCGGCATCGACGACGGCGACCTTGATGCCCGTCGTGCCGAGATCGACGGCGAGCACCGCCCTCATGACGTGGGCTTCATGACGTGAGGCTCATGAAGTGGCCCTCATGATGTGCTCAGCGGGAGGCGCGAGCGAGATGGGCCGCGACTGCAGCGGCCCACTCGTCCGGGTGGGTGAGCTGAGGCGAGTGGTAGGCGCCCTCGATCACGGTGAGCGCTCCGTCGGCGACCTCGTCGGCCAACGCCGCCGCCTGACCGACGAAGGGGTGGTCGTGCTCGCCGACGATCACGGTGACCGGACACGAGATCTCGGCGAGGCGATCGCGAACCGACATCGTGCCGGGGTGGAACAGCTCCATCCCGAGGGCCTTGAGGGCGAACGGATCGAATGCTGCGGCCATCCGCGCCTTGATCGACTGCCACTCGCCGGAGGTCGCCGCGGTGATCAGAAACTCCTCGGGGCCGTTCCAAACGCTCAGATCGGGCAGGCCGCCGGCAGGATCGAAGCTGTCGATGAAGCCGGCCATCACGGCCGCGATCCCCGCGTCGGGCGGCACGAACGACCAGGCGCTCGTGTCCATCAGGATCAATGAACGCACCAGGTCGGGCCGTGCGAGCGTGACCCGCAGACTCATCGCGCCGCCCATCGAGTGCCCCAACAGATCGACGGGCGATGGAAGCTCGGCCTCGAGCAGAGCGATCAGATCGGCGGTCAACCGATCGATCGAGTAGCGCTCCGTCGCTCCGAGCTTCTGTGATCGACCATGCCCGCGATGGTCGACCGACACGACCTGCCGGGTCGCAGCGAGAATGTCGACCAGCAGCGCGAAGTCGTGTGACGAGCCGGAGAAACCATGGCACAGGACCAACGGGGCACCGTCGCTCGGGCCCCAGAGGTCCCAGGCGAGCGTGGCGTCGTCGACCGAGAAGGTGCGGGTCAGATCGGTGATCATGGGGCGACCGTAGCCGAGGCTCTGCGGGGTCGGCCGAGCGGCGACGGAGTACCGAGAGAAGCGGCGATCAGTCGTCGCACTCCGAGACGACGCCGCCGAAGCAGTCGCCGGCAGCGAGCTTTGCACGCGCCGTGGCGAACTTCGTCGGACAGCCGAGTTCGGCCGTCTCGACGAACCCGGCCGGGTAGTCGTCAGGGTTGACCAGCATGTCGTACACCGAGAACTCGTTCACGGAGTTGTCGGGGGTGTTCACGCAGATGGTGCGGAACGTGGCGATCGCCTCGTCGCGTTCAGAGGGCGTCTCGAAGACGAGGCCCGACACGTCGAGGGCCGCGGCGACCTCGTCCTCGTTGAACTCGACGACGATCTCACGCTCGGTCGAACACGACGCGGTGAGCGCGAGCAGCACCCCGGCGAAGCAGCGGAGGCCGAGTGATCGCACGACGCGAGACTACGACCTCCGCAGCACGGTCACCGCGGCACGGTCACAGCGGCACGAGATCAGGTGAGCGCCGGCGCCAGTGCGCGCCATTCGTCGACCGGCAGCGAGCGTGGGTCGCTGGTCAGCACCTGCACGCACACGTGATCAGCGCCGGCGTCGCGGTGCTCCTGGACGCGGGCAGCGATGGCGGCCTCGT
>JANNQK010000267.1:0-21818 GCA_031400715.1 Actinomycetes bacterium
ACCCCGACTCCGGCCGCGGCTACCTGTCGAAGGTGTTCAACGACGACTGGATGGCGAACTTCGGCTTCGTCCGGGAGTGCGACGAGTGCGTCGCTGCGGTGCTCGATGCGCGCGGCTCCACACCTGCGTTGCTGTACGTGAACCCGTCGCACACCGTGCGCGACGCGATCGAGGTGATGCGCACCAACGGCATCAGCCAGCTGCCGGTGTGCAAGAACACCCCGCCGTTCGCCGCAGCCGAGGTGTCGGGCTCGGTCGACGAGCTCGAGTTGATGGAGGCCGTGTATCGCGATCCGACGGTGATGAGCATGCCGGTCGAGCACGTGATGGGCCCCAAGTTGCCCACGATCGGCGTCGGCCAGAAGATGTCGCTCGCCGTCGACATGCTCGACAGCTCGCCGGCATTGCTGGTGCTGTCCGGCGGTCGACCGCTCAGCGTGCTCACTCGCACCGATCTCCTGTCGTACTTCGAAGTGATCGCGGCGGCAGCCCATGGAGGGGTCGATCATGGGTGACCAGGAGCAGCACCAGGGCTGGGGTTTCGAGACCCGCGCCGTCCACGTCGGTCAGGATCCCGATGCCGCATCGGGTGCGGTGGTGGTACCGATCACGCTGTCGACCACCTTCGCCCAGGAGGGTGTCGGCAACCACAAGGGCTTCGAGTACTCACGCAGCGGCAACCCCACGCGCGCTGCGCTCGAGTCGTGCGTCGCATCGCTCGAGGGAGCGCGCCACGGCCTCGCATTCGCATCCGGGCTGGCGGCAGAGGACAACGTGCTGCGTCTGTTGTCGCCGGGTGACCGAGTGCTGCTCGGCAACGACGCATATGGCGGCACGTTTCGGCTGATCTCGAAGGTGTGGGCTCCGCTCGGGGTGTCGTGGACCGCCGTCGACCTCACCGACGTCGATTCGTTGGCGGCGAACTGGCCGGCCGACACCCGCATGGTGTGGCTCGAGACGCCCACGAACCCCTTGCTCACCTGTGTCGACATCGAAGCGGTGACCGCGGTCGCCCATGCCCACGGCGCGATCGTCGTGGTCGACAACACCTTCGCCACGCCGTTCCTGCAGACCCCGCTCGCGCTCGGCGCCGACGTGGTGGTGCACTCGGCCACGAAGTACCTGGGCGGCCACAGCGATGTGCTGGGCGGGTTCCTCGCGCTCGACGACGACGAACTGGCCGACCGAATCCGATTCACCCAGAACGCGGCCGGAGCGGTGCCCGCTCCCTTCGACTGCTATCTGGTGCTTCGCGGCGTGAAGACGCTCGGTGTGCGCATGGACCGGCACTGCTCGAACGCACGAGCGGTCGTCGACATGCTGCTCGGACACCCGGCCATCGAGCGGGTGCTCTACCCGCAGTTGCCCGACCACCCGGGCCACGCCGCCGCGGCCAAGCAGATGCGCGACTTCGGTGGCATGGTGAGCTTCACCGTGAAGGGCGGCCTCCATGCCGCGCTCGAGGTGGTGCGGCACACCCAGGTGTTCACGCTCGCAGAATCCCTCGGGGCCGTCGAGAGCCTGATCGAGCACCCCGGCCAGATGACGCACGCGTCGGCTGCCGGTTCACCGCTGCAGGTGCCCGATTCCCTCGTTCGCCTGAGCGTCGGCATCGAGTCCGCCGCCGACCTCGTGGCCGACCTCGAACAGGCCCTCGATCACATCTGACGAGTCACGCAGCGGTGGCGGTGGGCGGTGGTTCGATGCCGTACTCCCACGACTCGAAGGTCTGCAGGAGCCAGAACAGAGCGAACGGGATGATCTCGGCGGCCTCCAGCCAGAACACGCGCTGATCCCACTCCCACAGCAGCGACACAGC
The DNA here is from genome assembly GCA_031400715.1 of Actinomycetes bacterium. Classification (GTDB taxonomy): domain Bacteria; phylum Actinomycetota; class Acidimicrobiia; order Acidimicrobiales; family Ilumatobacteraceae; genus VFMC01. The sequence continues at coordinate 1,820 of JANNQK010000267.1, forward strand.
CGCGGCGATTGCGGCGCCGGCCATGAACAGCGAGAGTCCCCGGTACCACCGTCGGTAGGTCGCCTGGCGCGGCCCGATCGGTGCGGGCGCGTCAGCGCTGAGCAGTCGGTACACCCACGCGATCACACCGCTCGGCCATCCGGCGTTGAGCAAGACCGCACACCAGATCGCCGTGAACATCGCCGCGGCCGCGACGCCGTGGGCACGGTCGACGAAGCTGTCGATGTCGAGCAGGTACCACGCCACACCAGCGCCCAGGGCGACCGCGCTGAGTGCGATACCCACGGCGGTCGAGCGCGGCACCCGGCGCATCTGCTCCTGCACGCGCACCTTGCCCTGCCGCTGGGCGATGCCATAGGCGACCACGATCGCGAGCCCTGCGCCGACGAGGAGTGCCGGCACGTTGTTGCTCACGAGTGCGGCGGTGCCGATCGCGACCTCGTCACCGGGCCGGCTACAGATCGTGGAGGGTCGCGCCGTCGGCACGAACGCGACCACTGGCGCAAGGACGCCCGCAAGGTTGAAGCAGAGATCCTCGATGGGGTCACGGCCCTTCAGCGCGACCATCACCACACCCATCGCGACCAATGCTCCGACGAACACGGCGTGCACCGGCGTGTAGTAGTACGCACTGATCGAACCCTGCATGCAGCTCGCCTTGCTGCGTTCGATCAGCAACGCCATGCCGAGGGTCGCGACCAGCACGACGATCGACAAGCGCAGGTAGCGGTACGACGCGATCACGTACTCGCGCGGGTTCCCCGGGTAGCTGTTCATCCACGTCCCTCCCAGTCCGTGACGTCGCCGCCGGACACGACACTACGCACCTCGCGGGACCCGCTCGTCCGAACCCCTCCGACGGACCGGACGCCGGTCGTCGGTCCGCTGGGTCAAGTCGTGACGAACTCGCGGAGGATCGCGTAGGCCTTGTCGGCCTCGTCGCGGAACACGCCGTGGCCGCTGTGGGCGAAGCGTTCGAACTGCACGTGCTCGGCTGGCAGGTGCGCGGCGATCTCCTCGGAGCCGACGATCGGGCAGACGGGATCGTGCTCGCCGCCGAGCACGAGCACGGGGCACCGCGCCCTGGCGAGGTCGTCTCGAAGGTCGAACACTTTGTGTTCGCCATCGTTCCAGTACGCGAACAGGTCGTTGGTGCGTACCATCTCCACCGACTCGAACAGGTTGCCCGGCGTCTGGGTGTACAGCGGCCCGCACACGCGCAGGTACGCCTCCCGGTTCGCACTGGTCGGTTCGGCCCAGAACGCTGAAGCGATGTCGCGCGCCTCGGCACCGCCCAGCAGTTCGAACCGGTCGAGCACCGCGTCGAGGTCCCATCTCGCCACCGTGGAGCTGAGCACGACCTTGCCGGGGTGCTCGGGGTGGCGCCCGAGGTAGCGCTGGGCGACGAACCCACCGAAGGAGTTCCCGAGCACGATCGGCTTGTCGATCTCGAGCGCGTCGCACAGCCGCACCACGTCGTCTGCCCACGTGTCGAGGTTCCACTCGTCGGGCGTGCGCCGGTCGCTACGGCCCTGCCCGCGATGGTCGTACATCACCACCTGGGCCACATCGCGCATCAGGTGCATGCCGAGCTTGTAGGTGGCGTGGTCCATGCCCGGCCCGCCGTGCAGCAACAGCAACGTCGGCCGCGGCACCATCTTCCCGTCGACCGGTACGAGCCCCAACCCGTCGACGTCCACGTAGATCCTGACCCCACCACCGATGTCGATGCGCATGTCACTTCCTACCTTTCGTTGTCGTTCTGTGTCCGGCGGATCGCTGCCGCCACAAGTTCCGCCCGGGTGCTCACGCCCAGCTTTGCGAAGACGTGCAACAGATGCGTCTTCACCGTCGCCCGGCCCATCAGCAACCGCTCGGCGATCTGCGGATTGGTGAGACCGACCGTCACCTGCTCGACTACGGCGAGCTCGGTCGGCGTCAGGCTCCCCCATCCCACCGTCGATCGCACCCGTTCGCCGCGCATCCGTCGGGCGAGGTCGACGGCCGCTGGCAGCGTGAGACCAGCGCCCTCACTCCACCCGTCGTCGTCACGGGCGACCGCCGTCGCCTCGGCGACGTAACGAGCCCGGTGGGCGAAGCGGTACACGTAGCCCATCGAGTCGCGGCCGGCCTGCGCAGCAGCGAGCAGTCGCGCCCCGTCACGCGCTCGACCACCCGCGATCACCATCGCCCCGATCGCTTCCAGAGAGTCGACAGCACTCGGCCACAACCCGCAATCGGCCGCCCTGACCAACGATCGGTGCGCCGACGCCAGTGCCTCGTCGAGGTCGTCCGGCCACGCGCATTCAGCGAGCACCAGATCGACCACCGCGTCGACGTACGGCGCGTTCACGCCGGCGCAACGGGAACGCAGTTCGAGTGCGTGGGCGCGAGCCGCTGCCCGATCGCCGAGCGCCAGGTCGACCCGAGGCAGGTACGAGCGGCCGCGGATCCCCCCGAACAACACCAGCTCGACGCTGCTGAATGCATCTCGAGCCCGCTCGAGATTCGCTTCACGGAGATCGCGCAGACCATCGACCGCCCGGCGGAGGAACGTGTACGCGAAAGGAAGCTGATCCACAACAGTCGGCGTCAGCGGGACCAGTTCGTCGAGCAGGTCGCTCTGTCCGGTGTCGAGCACGATGGCTTCGAGCCTGAACCAGGTCAAGACATCGTCCAACATCGGCGCGCGTCCACCAGCGGACAGGCGGAGACAGTCGCGCAGGCAAGTCAATGCACGCGCGTAGTCACCCTCGAACTGGGCCGCACCCGACTCGATCAGGCTCGCCCGTGCGTGGACGAGTCCTTCGATGTGGGGAAGCGCTTCAGCGATGCGACCCGCTGTGGCCAGCGCCTGCGCAGTCTGTTGAGCCGTGTTCCACGCGGTGTACCACTCTCGTTCTGCAACTGCTCCGACATGCGCCGCCGACATGGCGTCGATCAACTCGTCGACGGGACCGTCACGCCACATCGGCCTCATGTGCGCCAAACCGTCGAGCCGAAGCAGCCCAACACGATGCTGCCGTTGTTCGGCGATCGATCGTGCCTCTTCGCTGAGCAGTTCGTAAGCGTCGTCGAGCGCGTTCGAACGGACACCATGCATCGCGATCACCGCGTCGAGCCATGCTGGGTCGGCTCGATCACCCGTGACGAGCGACGGCATACCGTGCCGTGCAGACTCCTCGGTCCCACCGCGGAACACCCAGTAGCTGCCAAGACCAGTGACGAGTCGGAGGGCATCATGGCAACCGGTCGGCAGCCACTCCAGCGCCGCTGAACAGTTCGCTCGATCAGGATCGATCGACATGGTCACTTCGAAACGGCGCTCCCACCACTCGTTGATCGAGCGCGCCGATGTCGCACGACCAGCCAGGTGTTCGAGCCAGTCGGCGAACCACGCCGCATGCGCGTCTCGACCGCGGGCCGTCTCGCCGCAATCCATCAGACGTTGCAGCGCGTACGACCTGACCGTCTCGAGCATCGAGTAGCGGTCGTGAATCTCGTCGACCTGCAAGAGGCTCTTGTCGGCGAGCCGGGCGACCACGTCGGCCACCTCGTACGGATCGACGTCACCAAAGGCGCCGGCCACCGCCTCGGCCGCCTCGACGGTGAAGCCTCCGACGAAGACGCCGAGTCGGGCGAACACCGTGCGCTCGGTCGCGTCGAGCAGCTCCTCGCTCCAGGCGATGGATGCCTGCAGCGTCTGCTGTCGGGGTAACGCCGTGCGCGGTCCGCCCGACAACAGCCGGAACCGGTCGTCGAGCTGCGCAGCGATGCGCTCGGGTGGCATCGTGCGCACGCGGGCCGCGGCCAGCTCGATCGCCAGTGGCACGCCGTCGAGCCGGCTGCAGATCTGGGCCACCGCAGGTGCGTTGTCATCGGTGACCGCAAACCCCCGACGTGCTCGCCGAGCGCGATCGATGAACAGCTGCACCGCCTCGAACCGACCGAGCGCATCGAGTGCGATCGGCCCGCGCTCGGGTGCCGGGACGGTGAGCGACGGCACCCGCCACACCACCTCGCCCTGCACGCCCAACGGCTCACGGCTCGTCGTCACCACACGGACATCGGACGTTCGTGAGCCGATCGCGGCCACGAGATCGGCAACACCGTCCAGGAGGTGCTCGGCATTGTCGAGGACGAGCAGCGAGGCTGGCCGCACAGCGAGCACGTCGATCACCCGGTCGAGCGGAGCCCTGGCCGGTCCTTCGGGTACCCCGAGCAACGATGCGACGATGCCGAACGCCGAGTCGATGTCGCCGCACGGACCGAGTTCCACCCAGGTGACTCCACCCGGGAAGCGCTCGATCACACGTGCTGCCAGCTCGCAGGCGAGACGCGTCTTGCCACATCCACCCGAACCGGTGAGCGTGACCACCCGCTCGCGCGTCAACATCTCCGCCAGCTCGTGCAACTCGCGCTCGCGGCCGACCAACGGGGTCATCTGCGTGGGCAGGTTGTGCCGGAACGTATCGAGCGATGCGAGTGGGGCGAACTCGTTCTCCAGCCCATCCGCCGTCACCTGCCACACCTGCTCGGGTTGCTGCAGATCCTTCAGCCGGTGCCGACCGAGATCGACCAGGGTCACCCCAGCGCCAAGGTGATCGCGGACCAGATCGGCCGACGTCTGCGACAGCAGCACCTGGCCACCCCACCCACACGACCGCAGCCGAGCGCAACGGATGATCGCCTGCCCGAAGTAGTTGCCCTCGTCGCGCAGCTGTGCCTCGCCCGTGTGCACAGCCATCCGGACCCGCAGCGCCGCGCCCTCCGGCCACGCCTCGCTCGCCAACGCTCGCTGTGCAGCAACTGCGGCCGTCACCGCGTCAGTCGCCCGTGAGAACGCTCCAACCACCGAATCGCCCTCGCCCTGCTCCACTGGCCGTACGCCACCCGCGCCGCTGATCGCCCGTTCGAGGATCTCGTAGTGCCGGGCGATCGCCGTTGCCATCGCTCCGGGGTCCGCCTCCCATCGCTTGGTCGAACCCTCGACGTCGGTGAGCAGGAACGTCACCGTGCCGGTCGGCAACGCGAACGGTCGACCCTCGCCAACGGTCACTGCGGCGCCATCGTCGCCGAGGAGCAGGGGCGGCAGCGGTGACCGCGTCGGGGAAGGCGAATCCATGCGATGGATCATCTTCTCCCACCGTGTCGACAACATCCACCAGGCGGTGGATCAAATTCTCGATACAACGATTCGCCGGTTCGATACAATGACGCCATGAACGGTGCCAGGTACAAGACGGCGGTGATGAAGATCTCGCGCAACGGACAGATCTCCATCCCGGCCGATGTCCGCAAGCGGTGGAACACCGACCGCGTGATCGTGATGGACACCAAGGACGGCCTGATCGTCAGGCCGTTCGACCCCGATCTCGTCCACAACCTCCGCGGCAAGTACAAGCACCTCGTCACGGAGACGAGCGACGAGATGCGACGTGCCATTCGGGAAGAACAGGCAGAACGGGAGGACGAGCGTGATCGTGCTCGACGCCTTCGCCCTTGAGGCGTACTTCACCGACGAACCAGCAGCAGCGCTCGTCGAGGGGGTGCTCGCCGACGGACAGCAGATCGTCATGAGCGCGATCAACCTCACCGAGGCACTCGACCGCCTCATCCGCGTCCACGGCGCCGACCAGATCGATCTGAGCGCCGACCTGCTCGGACTCGGCCTCACGATCTCCGACGTCGACGTGTTCACCGCCTTCGACGCCGCCTCGCTGCGAGCCGGCCACTATCACCGGACGAAGCGCGCGGTCAGCGTGGCCGACTGTTGCGCCGCAGCGATCGCGCTCGACCGCGACGCTGTGCTCGCCACCAGCGATCCGGCGCTGTTGGCCTTGGTACACGACGAAGGCGGACGCTGGATGGCCCTCCCCGACAGCAGCGGCGAAACCTGGTCTCCCGAACAACCGCGATGAGAGATGAGGGCGGCCGGGGCCCCACTCATCTCTCATCGCGGGGGTTGTCAGCGGTAGGTTCGACGCATGGTTGGATCGATCCTCGGAACTCGTGTGGTGCGGACGGAAGATCCCGAGCTGCTGCTCGGTGAGGTGCGCTACGTCGACGACCTGTCCGCACCTGGCGGGCCACTCGAAGGAGCGCTGCACCTGGTGTTCGTGCGGTCCGAACTGGCGCATGCGCGCATCACCGCCATCGACACCGGCGAGGCACGTGCTGCCCCCGGGGTGGTGGCTGTCTACACGGCGGTCGATCTCGGACTGCGACCGATGCACGGCATGGCCAAGGTGCACGACGACTTCGCCCGTCCGCCGCTGGCGGTCGACAAGGTGCGCTTCGTCGGAGAGGCGATCGCCGTCGTGGTGGCCGAGACCGCCGTGCAGGCCAAGGACGCTGCTGACAAGGTGCTGGTCGACTACGAGGCGCTGCCGGCGGTGGTCGACCCCGAACTCGCCTTCGACGACACGTCTTTGCTGTTCGAGGAGCACGGCGACAACGTGGCCATCGCCACCACCGACACCGCCCAGCCGGACATCTTCGCCACCGCCGACGTGGTGGTGCGCGGCCGCTACGTCAACCAGCGCGTGGCCGTCGCTCCGATGGAGCCCCACGGCGCTGCGGCGTACATCGCCGACGACGGTCGACTCGTGTTCTACGGCAGCACCCAGATGCCGCACCTGCTGTACGGCCTGCTGTCGCGTGCGCTCGGCGTGAAGCCCGAGGAGCTGCGCATCATCACCCCGAGCGTCGGCGGCGGGTTCGGCGGCAAGGCCGGGCTCTACCCCGAACAGACCGTCGTTGCGGCCGCCACCAAACGTCTCGGGCGGGCGTGCACGTGGATGTCGACCCGCAGCGAGGACATGGTCGCCCTGGCCCACAGTCGGGCCCAGGTGCAGTACGTCGAGCTGGGATGCACGGCCGACGGCACCTTCACCGGCTTGCGCGTCCACTTGGTGGGCGATGGCGGCGCCTACCCCGGCCTCGGGGCATTCCTGCCGGCTGGCACGCGCCGCATGAGCAACGGCACGTACAGCTTCCCCGCGATCCAGTTCGACATCGCCGTCGCCGCCACCAACACGACGCCCACCGGCGCCTACCGAGGTGCCGGCCGTCCCGAGGCCACTGCGCTGTTGGAGCGCGCGGTCGACCAGGCAGCACTCGAGCTGGGCATCGACCCGATCGAGCTCCGCAAGCGCAACCTGCTCGCCGACGACGTCTTCCCGTTCACCACCCTCACCGGCGTCACCTACGACACGGGCGAGTACACCACTCCGCTCGACACCGCGGCCCGTCACGCCGGCTACGACGACCTGCGACGCGAGCAGGCCGCCCGCCGCGCACGCGGCGACCGCAAGCTGCTGGGCATCGGCGTCGCGTCGTACGTCGAAGTCACCGCCGGCGGCGGTGCCAGCGAGTACGGCGCAGTGGAGATCCATCCCGACGGCACCGTCACGGTCAAGGCGGGCACCTCGGCCCACGGCCAGGGTCACCAGACCGCATTCGCGATGATCGTCAGCAGCCTCACCGGCATCGACCTCGACAAGGTCTCGCTGATCGCCGTCGACACCGACTTGGTGCGGTCTGGCGGCGGCACCGGCGGCTCGCGCTCGCTGCAGCTGGGCGGCTCGGCGGTGCTGCGGGCCACCGAGGCGATGGTGGACTAGGCCAAGAAGCTCGCCGCACGCCTGCTCGAGGCCGACGAGGCCGACATCGTGGTCGACACGACCACCGGCACCGTCGGTGTGGTCGGTGCGCCGGCCACAGCGCTCGACTGGAGCGCGCTCGCCGCCGCAGCGGTCGCGGCGGCGGGAAGCGCCGACGACCCGGTCGATCACGGCGACGGCACGCTCGGCCTCGCCGCGCAGCTCGACTTCGATCAGGGCGACGCGACCTTCCCGTTCGGTGCCCACATCGCCGTGGTCGAGGTCGACCAGGACACCGGCAAGGTCACCCTTCTGCGCCACATCGCCGTCGACGACTGCGGCACCGTGCTGAACCCGCTGCTCGTGGAAGGCCAACAGCACGGCGGCGTCGCCTCGGGCGTCAGCCAGGCGTTGTACGAACAGGTGCACTACGACACCGACGGAAACCCGCTCACGGGCAACTTCATGGACTACGCCTTCCCCTCGGCCGCCGAGTTCCCCAGCTTCGAGGTGCACAGCACCGAGACGCCCACCCCACTCAACCCCTTGGGCGCCAAGGGCATCGGCGAGGCGAGCACGATCGGCAGCACCCCTGCCGTACAGAACGCGGTCATCGACGCGCTCGCCCACCTCGGCGTGCGTCACAACGACATGCCGTGCACCAGCGAGCGGGTGTGGCGCACCATCCGCGATGCCGAAGCCGGCACGCTGCCCGACCCCTGGCGCGACCCGCCGGCGATCTTCGCCCGCCTGGCCGCCGGGCAGGCCGTCGACGAAGCCGGCCTCAGCGCCGCCGAAGGCATCTGACCCGAGTCCCACACCACCACCCGAGTCCCACACCACCACCCGAGTCCCACGAGGTCGAATCGAGGACGACACGCCACCTCGGGGTGGCCGCTGGCCCTCGGACCCCACCGGCTCCAGCCGGACATGGCCCGCACAGCCCGGACCCGCGGACCGTCGGTCGCTCCTGCGGACCGCGGCCCTAGGGTGGGAGCATGATCCGACGGCGAGGCAACGACGTGTGCTGGTGCGGGTCGAAACGGAAGTTCAAGAAGTGCCACGGCGAGTTCCGGGCGCCCCTCGAGCCGTTGCGGCCCGGCGCGGTGGCGTCGCCGCGGACCGTGCCGGCCGACATCGAGCGCCCGTGGTACGTGCGCGAGGGCGACACCCGCCCCGACCGCGGCTCCGTGCAGATCATCACCGACCCCGACGAATTCGCACGGCTGCAGCACGCCTGCCGTGTCGCAGCTGAGGTGCGCGACGAAGTCGGTGCAGCGGTGCGTGTGGGCATCACGACCGACGAGCTCGACGAGATCGCGCACAACGCCTACATCGAGCGCGGCGCCTACCCGAGCACGCTGCGCTACCAGCACTTCGCGAAGTCGATCTGCACGTCGGTCAACGAGGTCGTGTGCCACGGCATCGGCGACGACCGACCACTGCGCGAGGGCGACATCGTGAACGTCGACATCACCGCGTACATCGGCGGCATGCACGGCGACTGTTCGGCAACCTTCACCGTGGGCGAGGTGTCGATGCCTGTGGCGTCACTCGTCGACACCACACGTGAGGCGATGATGCGCGGCATCGAGGCCATCCGCACCGGTGAGCCGCTGGCCCTCATCGGTCGGGCGATCCAACCGTTCGCCTACTCCCGCGGCCTCGGTGTCGTGGCCGACTACGGAGGCCACGGCATCGGCCGCCACTTCCATGCAGCTCCGCACATCGATCATGTGATCCAACCGGTCACCCACCTTGCGGTCGACGGCCTCACGTTCACCGTCGAGCCGATGCTGACCGCCGGGACAGCCGAGCACCACGAGTGGGACGATGGCTGGACCGTGGTGACGAACGATCTCCTGCCCACCGCGCAGTTCGAACACACGGTGATCGTCCGCGACGGCCGAGCCCACATCCTCACCGCCTGACGCAGGCGGGAGAACGAAACGGAAACCGCGACCCTCGCTCGCGAGGCGCCGCCTTCCTGCTCGCCCACATCAGGCGACTCGACGCTGCAGCACCTCGACGAACAGGGTGAGCGCGGCGGCGGCAAAGGCGACCATGTTGGGTTCGCGGTCGTCGATCCCCGTGAGTATGTGTCGCGTCGACTCGGCGGGGCCCGCGACGGCGAGCCAGCAGTGGCCGGCAGGGTCCCCGTACGGGTTGGGCGGACCGGCCGCCCCCGCCTCGCCGATCCCCCACGTGGATTCGAGCTTCACCCGACACGAGCGAGCCAGGTACTGCGCGAACACCTCCGTGGCGCCGCGCATCTTGTGCGGCGTCTCGATCGCCCCGAACATCCAGGCCATGCTTGCCTGTCGGGTGTACACCACGGCGCCGCCCAGGTAGTACGCCGATGCACCTGGCACCGACAACAAGGCGGCGGAGATCAACCCGCCTGCAGAGCCTTCTGCCACCGCGACCGTCTCGCCCCGCTCGCGCAGCAACTCGCCGATCGTCCGTGCGGGTCGGGTCAGTTCTTCCTCGAGCATCAGTGGTCCCTTTCCACACTCGGTCGCGGCACGCGTTCTGGTCGCGAATCTCCCCATTCGCCGCAGTGATGCGCGACCAGAACTGTCATGTCAGCCGGCGAGGATCGTACGGGCTGCTCGTGCTCCGCTCCGCAACGCACCTTCCATGTAGCCGCACCACTCGTCGGTGTGCTCGCCGGCGAGCAACATCCGGCCATGCGCCGCCCGCAGCAAGGGCCACGCCGGCACCAGTTGTCCCAGGCCGAAGGTGACGTATGCCCCCAGGCTGAACTCGTCATCGGTCCAGTCGGTGATCACCCGCTCCCCTGCCAAACCCTTGGAACCGGGGAAGATGCGGTCGATCTCGGCAACCACACGATCACCGATGTCGGGCAACGACATCAGGGCTGCGCCGTCGTGCGACGACAGGAGGGCCGTCATCACTCCTGCGTCGCCCGACTGACCGTCGGTGGTCTCCCACAGTTCACCCCACGCACGTTCGGTGCGCACCGATCCGTCACACCCATCATCGAGCCAAACTCGTCGACCGAACTGCACGCTCACCTTGCCACCCACGCCATAGTCCGGTCGGCTGAGCTCGGGTGGGATGTCGTGCCACATCCGGCCCAGCACCGGCAACGGCACGGTGGCGACGAGATGATCCGCCGTCATGCGGTGCCCGGAGCGCAGCACCACCGCACCAGCGTCGGGCTCAACGATCGCCACTGCGGAGTCGAGCTGCACCCGATCGCCCAGCCGGTCAGCGAGGCCGGTGGCGAGCTGGTCGTTGCCACCCACGATGCGATGACCCTCGAAGCCATCCCCTGATCGCCGATGCAGGGCCGTCATCCATGCCGCCATCAGTTGACTGATCTCGTCGGGCGCAAGCATGTACTCGGTGCGGATGTCGCGACCGATCACCACCCGCGCGACCAGGGACAGACCGAGCGCCTCGACCACCGCGCTCAGCGGCAGCGTGTCCAGCGCCGCCGAACGCGCCCCGGCCGGATCGTCGATGTCGACGGTCCCGGCCAGATCGTTCATCGCTGCCTCGAACCGAGCGAGGTCGGGAGCGAGGCTGTGATGGAGGGCATACGGCGCCGACCGCCCTCCCATGTCGATCATCCGCCGCTCATCGTCGCGACCGCACGACACGTCGCTGAGCACGAGACCGAGCGACGACGCGAGCGCCAGCACCTCCCGGTGAGCGTGATCCACGAACTCGGCACCGCGATCGGCCCACTGCCCGTTCGAGAAACGATGGCTCCACACACGACCACCGACTCGCGATCGCCCCTCGAGCACGATCGGTTCGCGCCCGCCGGCAACGAGATCTGCAGCGCAGCGGAGTCCGGCGAGTCCTGCCCCGACCACGATCACGTCGTGATGGCTCATCGGCGCACCGTGGCCAGATCGAATCTCATCGGAAGAGCACTCCTTGCTCGTGCTTCACGAGGCGCGGCGTTCCCGTCCACGGCACGTAGTTGTCCATGAAGACCCACGACCGACGGTGGATCGCCGATGGCCCGTAACCCTGCAGTGCTGCCTTGTGCACGGGGCACGGATAGCCCTTGTTCGTGTCGAAGCTCCACTGCGGATAGTTGACCGACTCGACACGCATCAGCCGGTCGCGCGTCACCTTGGCAAGGATGCTCGCTGCCGCCACCGACAGGCAGTGGAGATCGGCCTTCACGCGCATCTCGACGTTCGGCACGTGCGGTGCGACGAAGTTCCACTTCCCGTCGACGACAGCGACGTCGGGACGAATCGACAGCTGTTCGAGCGCTCGGCGAGCAGCCAGCTTCTGCGCTGCCGCCATGCCGAGCTCGTCGCACTCCTCCTGGCTCGCCGAGCCGACCGCCCACGACTCGCACCACTCGGCGATGCGGTCGAACAGGAACTCCCGGTTCGCCTCGCTGAGCATCTTCGAGTCGCGCACCCCGTTGACCCGCCGGTCGCGCGGCAGGACTGCGGCGCCCACCATCAGCGGTCCCGCCCACGCCCCTCGTCCCACCTCGTCGATGCCGACCACCCATTCGTGCCCGCGCGCCCACATCTCCTTTTCGATCGTTCGAGTGGGAGCGCGTCCGGCCATCGATGTGCAGTCTGCCGTGCCGGCGACGTTCAGCGGCGCTGCGTGAGATGCCGTGAGTGTTGCCGTGCCGGATGCCGTGCCTGCTTCAGCTCGGGACGCACCTCAACGCAACACGAGTCGAGCGGGGCCCTCGGCCACCTCACCGACTCGCCACCACGACGTGCCGGTATCGCCACTGAGCAGTCGACCCACCATCGCCGGATCGACGGCTGCGAGCAGACCGCCAGAGGTCTGCGGATCCATGCACAGGGCCTCTCCGGCGTCGCTCGCCGTACTGAGCAGGTCGTCGTGCACGTACTCGCGATTGCGCGGATCGCCACCCGTACGAACGCCCCGCTCGGCCGCCTCGCGAGCGCCGGGATACGCGACGATCGACTCGGTGTCGACCACGACTTGCACGCCGCCGCGCTCGGCCATCTCCCAGCCGTGACCGGCGAGGCCGTACCCCGTGACATCGGTGACGGCGTGAACCGCGTCGCCGAGTTCCTGCAAGTCCTCGCTGGCGGCGCGGTTGATGCGGCGCATCCCGGCGATCGCCGCGGCCTTGTCGTCGCTCGAACCGCCCGCGAGAGCGAGCGCCGTACCGATCGGCTTCGACAGCACCAGCACGTCACCCGGCTTCGCCCCACCCTTTCGGAACACGCGATCGGGATGCACCACACCTTGCACCGCCAAGCCGAAGATCGGCTCCGGATTGCGGATGGTGTGTCCACCGGCGATGGTGCCACCCGCTTCGGCCACCACGGCGGCCGCAGCATCGAAGATCGCGACGATCGCCTCGCGGGGGAAGTGCTCGGGGAACGCGGCCACGTTCACGGCGATCACCACCCGCCCGCCCATCGCGAAGACGTCGCTACAGGCATTCGCAGCGGCGATCGCACCGAAGTCGTACGGGTTGTCGACGAGCGGCGGGAAGAAGTCGGTGGTGCTCACGAGCGCGACGTCGGCAGACACCTGGTAGATGGCCGCATCGTCGAACGGTGCGAGCCCGACCAACAACGACGGGTCGGCGCCCATCGGCATGTCGCGCACCAGGTCGGTGAGCAGCGACGCTCCCCACTTGGCGGCGCATCCACCGCACGACGTCCACTCGGTGAGCCGCAGATCGGCGAAGGGATCGGGCACGTCGGCGGTGTCGCCGGCCTGCGCAGCGTCGATGGCGGTCATGGCGCACAGCCTAGGAGCACCGATCGACACGCCAACCAGGCGCAACCGGGCGCAACCGGGCGCAACGGGGCCACGACCGGCCACACCAGACGACACCAGCGTGCGCCACCCCGGCCGCCTGCCGGCAACCGCGGACTCGCCTACCATCCCGACGCATGTACCGTCTCGACCCGTACGAGTTCACCGAGACCGACGCGGCCCGAACCATCGCCAACCTGCCGGGCATCTGGGACGAAATGGTGCTCGGACGCGACCCGTCGGTCGTCGCCCACCTCCGACCCGACCTGGACGGCCCGGTGGCCGAGGTGTTGCCCAGGGCATGGGAGGCGATGCTCGCCGTCGGCCCGGCACTGCGGGCCGCTGGTCAGCTTCCGCGGCGGGCGAGCGGCGTGGTGGCCCAGCTGAACCGAAGTGACGGCGGCGTGCCCAAGACACCGGTTCCCCGCGTCGCGGTGGGCTGGAGCGGCGTGCTCGGCGATCGTCAACGCAGCCGGCAGCATCATGGGCGCCCGTGGCAGGCACTGTGCATCTGGTCGACAGAGGTCATCGACGCGTTCGCCCGCGATGGGCATCCCATCGCTGCCGGCTCGGCGGGCGAGAACGTCACGGTGACCGGACTCGATTGGTCGGCGGTCCGCCCGGGAGTCCGTCTGCAACTCGGATCGGTGCTGTGCGAAGTGAGCGCTTGGGCGCTTCCCTGCACGCACAACCGGGCCTGGTTCAGCGACGGTGACTTCAATCGGATGCACCACGAACGCGGACCGGTGAGCCGGGCCTACGCCACCGTGATCGAGCCGGGCTCGATCGGTGTGGCCGATCCGGCGACACTCGAGCCATGACCTACTCCGCCATCGCCATCTCCGGAAGCCTTCGCTCGAGCTCCTCGAACACCGGTCTCGTCCGCCTCGCGCAGCAGATCGCGCCCGTTGGCCTGATGATCGAGTTCGACGAACCGCAGGCGGCCATCCAGGCCCTGCCGTTCTACAACGAGGACCTCGAGTCCGATCCCCCGGCATCGGTGATCCGCTGGCGCGAGTTCGTCGTGCGGGCCGACGCGCTGTTGATCGGCATGCCCGAGCACAACTTCAGCCCATCGGCGGTCGCGAAGAACGCGATCGATTGGCTCACCCGCCCACCAGGCGCGCACGCGCTCACGGGCAAGGTGATCGCAATGATGACCAGCGGAGGCATGGGTGGCGGCTCGCGGGTGCAGCCTCCGCTCGCGTTGATCCTCGGCTATCTCGGCAACACCGTCGTCGACGAGCCGGCGATCAACGTGAAGATGGGACAGACCCGCATCACCGCCGATGGCGTCACCGACGACGAGATCACCGAGCTGGTTCGCCTGAAGCTGGCCAACATGATGTCGGCCCTGGACGCCCGCTGATCCGGGAGGTCTGTCCGCGAGGCGGGATCCACCCGGGTGGATCCCTGACCTGGTTCAGGCGGTGAGTTCGAACGGGTGGCCGACCGGGACCTCGATGTAGTCGTGCTCGCACGGGTGTCCGACGAGCACCCAGGCTCGCGAGCCACCATCAGCACGGAGCTCGGCGATCATCGAAGCGGTCGTCTCTTCGAACGGATCGCCGGAGCCATCGGTGGCGTGCATGCACACCCCCCAGCCCGGTACCGCACACGAGTCATGGGAGCGCAGATGGCCGGCCAGGGCATCGAAGGTGACCGGCCGCCGCTCCAGAACTGCCGTCGAGGCGTGCCAGCGGGGATCGACGAGCCGCTCGACGGGTTGCCGCGGATGCCGGTGCGCGGCGTCGAACGACGCGATCGTCGTCCGGTTCGAGATCGCACGGACCTGCACCACCTGCTCGCTCGCCCACTCCCGAGCCGACGTCTCCAACACGAAGGCCTCGGTCGCGTCGGCGATCAGGAAGCTGCTCCAGTACGCCAGCTCTCCACGAGGGCCGGCCGGGTCGTGCCCCGTACCACCCTGTCCGTGTCGCTCGAGCAGCACGACCACCACATCGAGGGCCTCGCGAGCGGAGTCGGCGCGCTCGAGGCCCAGCCGCACCAGGTCCATGCCCATCAGCGCGGGCGGCGCAGGCCGCGGATCGAGCGTCGTGTAGATCGCTTCGTTCCCGATCGCGACGCCGGCGTCGTTCACGCCGTGTTCTGCTCCCCAACACCAACGCGGCACCGACAACAGACATCCGCGCGTGGGGCCTTCGAGCGCGGGAACCTCGATGTGTGTGGTCCTGGTCACCGCGTCGTCGAGTCGCGGCGCGAACCAGCGCACGTCCTGTGCTTCATCGGGTGGCCGATCGCTGTTCTTGGCGAAGAGCGTGGCACCTGTACCCGTCGCCGACGGCAGCGCCACGAGCGTGTCGCACATCAGCTGAAGGAGACGCCGTCCGTCGGCTGCATCGGCAGCGTGCCGGCGGGTACGGGCCAGAGCGTTTCGCCGGTTCGTTCCGTGGTGCTCCAACCTGGCGCGGCGCCCGTCGACGTCAGCACCACCGGTTCGCCTGTGCACTCCCACAGGACGGCGGGGCGTTCGCCGTGCCACCGAATCGCGCACGAGACCTCGGAGGCAGCGCCCGTCGGAACGCCGTAGAACTCGAAGTTCTGGCCCAGCCAGGCGGTGGGCATCCCATTCGGAAACAGATCACCACCATCAGCGATCGCTCGTTCGAGCTGGGCGATCCCGCGCACGCCGTCGACGACGGCGGGCATCGATGTCGCGACCCGTGCTCCACCGAGCACGCGGCCGCGCACCTTGCGGAGGTCTTTCGCAGCCCGCGCCTCGTCGGCGCCGAGACACACCCGTTCGGCAGCGTCGAACGCCGCGGCGACGAGCGGATCGCCCGCGTGGGCAGCGAGCGCTGCAACCGCATCGACGACCTCGGGCATCCAGGGCTCGGCGATGCTGCCCATCCGCACGAGATCAGCCACGCCGAGCAGGAACGCGATCGGGTCCTTCGCGACCGCTACCGGTCCATCGAGCATGAGCTGACAACGGTCGCGCACCACGCACGATGCCATCGTGGCGTCGGGCACCAACAGACGACTGGCGCGTTCGGCCGCAGCGAGCCAACCGCGCACCACCTGGGTTGCAGGGGGAAGGCCTGCCGGCAACTGCCGGTTGCGAGCCTCGTTGGTGGTGGGATCGTGAGCGATCGCAACAGTGATGGAAGAACGATGGCCGATCGGGAACGCCACGGCCCCTGCCGGGAGCTCGATGCCCTGGAGCGGCATGTCGGTCGGCGGCCGCTGGGAGAGCAGCGCCGCCCCGGCGAAGGCGATCGCGATCGGCATCGACGAGTCGTTCTCGACCTCGATGATCGTAATGCCGCCACGGTCTGCGACGACGTACGCGCGGTGAACGGCGTCGCCGTTGGGGATGCGTACGCGCGTCTCGACGACCGGCGTTCCCTCCACCAGCGACTGGCGGACGGTCGGCTCATCGGCCGGCACGTACCAGCGGTCGTCGGCGGCGATGAACCAGTCGAGGGTGCCGAGGCCGTCCCACACCTGCACAGCTCCCCACGGCGCCACAGTGGCGCGCCATGCGCCGCCGAGCACGCCGATGGTGGGCGGGTGCGCCACGGGTGCGCCGAGGGCTGTCTTCGCCGCGGTCACGATCTGTCGGCCTCGAAGCTGGGCATGCCACCACCGTAGCGAGGGACGACCTCGGCCACACCCGGCGACGACCAGCTGCCTACCATGAGCCCTGTGACCGAGGCGCACCCCCACTCCGGCGCCGTGGCGCATGGTTCCACTGCGAGGTTGGATGCCGTCGTGCTGGTTCCCATCAAGGCGTTCCATCTGGCGAAGGGCCGCCTCGAACCGGTCCTCGACTCAGCTCGCCGCGAGCGGCTGGCCCGATGGACCGCCGAGCGCGTCATCGCCGCCGCGGGCGACGGCCCCGTCGCCGTCGCATGCGACGACCATGCCGTTGCCGCCTGGGCTCGTCAGCACGGTGCAATCGTCCTGTGGCAGGAGGGTCTCGGCCTGAACGGCGCCGTCGATCGGGCCATCGACCAGCTCCGTGAAGCGGGTCACCAGCACGTGATCGTGGCCCACGGCGATCTGCCGCGGCCGGGCAGGCTCGCCTCGTTCGCACAGCCCGACACCGTGATGCTCGTGCCCGACAACCGCTGCGACGGCACGAACGTGATGTCGTTCCCGATCGACGCGGCCGACGACGGGCTACGGGCGGCGTATGGCGGCGGCTCGTTCCGTCGACATCTCGCACTGGCGCTGGCCACTCGATACGCCGTCGAGGTGGTGCGAGACGCGTACCTCGCGCTCGACATCGATCATCCGGCCGACCTCATCCACCCACTCGTGAAGGACGTGCTGCCACCATGGCTGCAAACGAACCCGGACAACCGGCTCCCGAACCGCTGATCACGCCGTTCACACGCGATCTCGCGACACCTTCATCGGCGCTCGCCATCGGCGCGCATCCCGACGACGTCGAGTTCGGGGCGGGGGGCACACTCGCCAAGTGGGCGTCGGCGGGCTGCATCGTGCACCACCTCGTGTGCACCGACGGTTCCAAGGGCACGTGGGACGAGAATGCCGATACCGATGCCCTCGTGATCCGGCGCCGCGACGAACAGCGCGAGGCCGCACGGCGCCTGTCGGGCGCGAACGCCGGCGACGTCGTGTTCCTCGACCAGATCGACGGTGAGCTGGAGAGCACCCTCGGGCTCCGCAGCGCGGTCGCCCGCGTGATCCGGACGCTCCGTCCGCAGGTGGTGCTCGGCCACGATCCGTGGAAGCGGTATCGCCTCCATCCCGACCATCGACATGCAGGGCTCCTCGCGTGCGATGCAATCGTCGCTGCGCGGGACCCGCACTTCTTCAAAGAGCACGGCATCGCCCACCATCGTCCCGGCGCCTTGCTGCTGTGGGAGGCCGACGTGGCCGATCATGTGGAAGACGTCACGCACACCGTCGAGGCGAAGCTCCATGCCCTCGAGGCCCACGAATCGCAATTCGAGAGCACGATGAAGGCAACCGACGGTGCACAGATCGACGCCTTCCGAGCGCGGATCCGCGCGCGGCTGTCGGGTCTCGGCGCAGCCCACGGTGTCGGCGCCGCAGAGATCTTCAAACTGATCGCCGACCTGTAGATCAGCCGAACTGCCCGGGAGTGCGACCCGGCCCTGGCGCACCGGCAAACGCCTGGGCGATCGCCATCCATTCCTCCGCTGCGGGGCCGCTGATGTCGAGTGCCGTGTCGGCGCGATGCCGTCGCTGTGTGACGACGAGGCAGAAGTCGAGCATCGGCCCTCGTACCGAATCGACCGCTGTCGGGAGACCCCACGTCGCGGTGTCGCCCGAAGGTGTGGTGAGCGCGACGTAGACGTCGTCATCGGGCAACTCCATCTGGCGAATCGCATAGCTGAACGGTCGAGCGCGCACTCCGATGTGAGCGACGTGGCGAAGCCGCTCCGTCGCTTCTCTCGTCACGCCGAGCGCGTCGTGGACGTCCTGCCCATGTGCCCAGGTCTCCATCAGCCGAGCGGTGATGAACGATCGGGCCCCCATCGCCGGCCCGTACCACGGAACTCGAGTCGACGCATCGACACCACGAGCAACCTGGACGAGCCGCGAGCGGTCGCTCCGCCACGCCTCGATCAACTCCCACCCGCTCATCGTTCGTCCGGGCCCCACGGAGACCTCGGTGCCACCCGACGACATCAGCTTCCTTGCGTCGTCCGCGAACTCGTCGGGATCGGTGAGCGCCATGAGGGCTCTCTGGTCGAAGAACCAGAGATGGCTCACCTGGTCGCGGATGGCCCAGCCGGCCGATGCGGTCGCAAGCCCCCACTGCGACTCGGTCAGCTCGGCCAACACGTCATCGAGCTGTGAATGCTCGTCGACAAGGTCGTCGCAGATGAGTTCCATCCGAGCATTGTTGCCGAGTCGAGGCGTCGGAACGCGAACGAGGGGCCCGAAGGCCCCTCGCTGCGAACGCTCCGAATTGTTCGGGGCAATCACTTCTTCTTGGCAGCAGCCTTCTTCGCGGGTGCAGCCTTCTTGGCCGGTGCAGCCTTCTTGGCCGGTGCAGCCTTCTTGGCCGGTGCAGCCTTCTTGGCCGGTGCAGCCTTCTTCGCGGGTGCAGCCTTCTTCGCGGGTGCAGCCTTCTTGGCCGGAGCCTTCTTTGCAGCCATCAGTGTGTTTTCCTTCTCTGGTCCTGGGTTACTTCTTCTTCTTGGGGTTCAGAACATCCTTGAGCGTGCTGCTCGAGGTGAACTTCATCCGGGTGGAGGCAGCGATCTTCACTGCTTCGCCGGTCTGTGGGTTACGGCCTGTGCGGGCCTTCGACTTCGAGGTGCTGAACGAGCCGAAGCCCGGCCACGCGACCTTGTCGCCCTTCTTGGCAGCCGTCGTGACGATGTCGAAGAACGCGCCAACGACGCGCTCTGCGTCAGCCTTGGTGACGCCCGACTTCGTCGCCAGTGCGTCGATCAACTCTGCTTTGGTCATGTCTGCTGATACCTCTTCGTATCGGTTGTTCCCGGTGTAACGGAGCGTTACTCACGCGTATCGAACAGCTTTCACAGGGCAATAGCAAGCACCCTCGTCATTGCAAATGCAACGAGTGACGCGCGTCTCGCCAGTTCGGACTCCGACGCGTTCGACGGTGCCCGTGATCAGTCGTTGCGCAAGGAGGTGCGGATCGCGTCGGC
>JANNQK010000268.1:0-1719 GCA_031400715.1 Actinomycetes bacterium
CGTTCTTCACGCTCCCGGGCATGCCGGGCGACGTCGAACGCATCGAGGCCGCGCTCGTGCAGTCGGTGCGCACTCCCGATGCGTATCTCAACGAGATCGCCTCCCATCTCATCGTCGCCGGCGGAAAGCGCCTGCGCCCGGTGCTGACGTTGGTGGCAGCACAGGTCGCTGACGGTCCGTCCAGCGACGATGCTGTCCAGGGGGGTATCGCCTGCGAACTCGTGCAGACCGGCTCGCTGTACCACGACGACGTGATGGACGAGGCTCCCACGCGACGCGGCGTCGAGACCGTGAACGCCAAGTGGGGCAATCTCCAGGCGATCCTCGCCGGTGACTTCTTGCTCTCGCGTGCGTCGGAGATCGCCGCTTCGCTGGGCACCGAGGTGGCCGCCTTGCTCGCCCGCACGATCGGTCGGCTGTGCGAGGGCCAGATCGAAGAGCTCCGCCACACGTACAACGCGGCGCGACCCGAGTCGTCGTATCTCGCGTCGATCGCGGGCAAGACCGCGTCGCTGTACGCCACGTCGGCGCGCATCGGCGGCATCGTCGCCGGCTTCGACCGTCCCACGGTCGACACCCTCACCGAGTACGGCGAGGCCTTCGGGATCGTCTTCCAGATCGTCGACGACCTGCTCGACATCACCGCCACCGACGAAGCCCTCGGCAAGCCGGCGGGCCATGACATGGTCGAAGGCGTGTACACGTTGCCGGTGTTGCGCACCCTGCAGGCCGGTGGCATCGCGGCGGCATCGCTGCTCGACATCCTCGGCCGGCCGCTCGAGCCCAGCGAGCGCGAGAAGGCGCTCGAGATCGTGCGCAGCCGCGGCGGTGTGGAGAGCGCACTCGTCACCGCCCGCGAGTGGGCCGCCAAGGCGGTCGCCGCCTGCGACCCGTTGCCGTCGAGCGTCGCGACCGACGCTCTCCGGTCGGCTCCCGACGCACTGCTCGCCAGCCTCGGCGCCTGATCCCGAGTCGCCTGATCCCGAGTCGCTGATTCCGAGTCGCTGATTCCGAGTCGCTGACCCAGGGTCAGAGGACCCGGCTCGTCGGCGTCACGCGTCCGCGGCCGGCGTTCATTCGCGTGCCGCCCGCCGGCGCGGCGAGGCGACCAGACGATCGAGGCGACGATCCCATGCCGGCCCTGTGCGTAACAACCAACCGACCGCCTCGGCGAGGCACTCGGTCGTCGCTCGGTAGCGAACATCCCGGCCGCTGCGTTCGGCGGACACCATGCCCGCGTCAGCCATCACCTGCAGGTGCTTCACGATGGCCTGCCGTGTGATGGGGTAGTCGGCCGCCAGCTCGGTCGCCGTGCGGGGCCCATGCGTCACGAGCGTCTCGATCAGCTGGCGGCGCGACGGATCGGCCAGCACGCCGAACAACTGGTCGAGCAGTCGAGGATCGTCGGCGGCAGGCCGTGACGCGCTCACGTGCGCGCGAGCGCGGCTGTGGTGAGGCACAGCACCAACAGCCGAACATCCCATCCGATGCCGGCGCGCATGGCCGCTGAGCGGCTCGATGCCGACGTCATCGAAACCGACATCGAAACCGACATCGAGGCGGAGCCTGCGAACACGAACGTCTCGGTGACGCGGAGCCCGGTTCGACCCCCGACGTGGACGATCTCCAGCTCGACGGTCGAGCGTTCGTCATCGGTCCACCAGTCGAAGGTCACCCGCTCGTTGGGCTCGACGGTGCGCACGTGCACATTCCGAAGCC
>JANNQK010000269.1:0-49233 GCA_031400715.1 Actinomycetes bacterium
TGGTGAAACCTCCACCATGTCGACGTTCGGGCTGCCGACCGTGTGACACCTCGGGCAGCGCTGTCGTGGAGCCAGCTCAACCGGTCGAAAGCCGGTCGATTCGCAACCGGTCAGGCTGCGCTCTTCTCCAGCACGTGCACGCCGCGCACGCGGTACGACCAGGTACCGACGGGAACCCCGGACTCGACGCACGACGCGACCGCGACGACCGCATCGCATGCGGGCAACGGCGCCACGGGTGTCCCGAGCGTGTCCAGCCGCTCGACGACGTAGCCGCTGGGTGGTTGGCCGCCGCTGAGGGTGATCGGCGTCCACGACACGGTGATGGTGCTGCTCACCGCGACGGCAACGGGAGCAGCGGGAACGGGGATGCTCTGTGCGATCGACGAACCGGCTCCCGCAGCCGAGGCTCCGTATCCGGCGGCGGCGCGCAGCGCACCGCCGGACAGGAAGACCCCGGTTCCCACCACGAGCGCGACCACCATCACCACCGCGAGGTGACACGCACCCGTCCCGAGCCATCGATCCCACGGTGGCCGAGGATCAACGTCGAGGCGGGTGGTGCTCATGTCTGGGTACTCGCCCCTCGGCGGCGTGCCCCGCCCGAGGTCAGACCTGGGCGCCGCTCAGCATGAGGGCGATCGTGAACTGCACGCCCTGACAGCCGTCGGGAGCCGCCGCAATCATGCTGACGACGTCGGAGATGGTCTGGGTTGCGCTCGTTGCACCACCTGCGACGGTGATCACGAGACCGGTGGCTCCTGCGACGCTGACGTTCGACACGGGGCACGCTCCGGCATTGCTCGAGGTGATCGTTCCAGGCGTCATCGAGCTGAACTGCACCGGGTACGGGTTCGGGTTGGTGAGCGTGAACGTGATGTCGCCGTCGGTCGCTCCCGGAAACAGCGATGCTGGACCAGCGGCAGCCGTGACGGTGACCGATACCGCCGTGAGCGCGGTTGCGCGACCCGAACCTGTGCCGGTCGCCGACCACAGACCCCACGCAACCCCACCACCGGCCGTGAGCGCGGTGAAGGCGGCGATGGCACCGATCTTCTTCTTGCGACTGCTGCTCGTCCGGTCGATCGATTTCATGGCGGTGACTCCCGTGCTTCGTACTGGCGTTGCTCTGCCGTTGGTCGTGCGTCCTGCTGGCATCCGTCGCGCTGATGCGAGGGCCAGTTCGACGGGTGTGTCATCGGACAGCGGCACTCGGTCCTGAGCGCCATCTCGCCCACGCGGCCCAAACCCCCCAACTCGGGGCCACCCACCTGCGGGGTGCCGACCACCACGCGTCAGGATCGCTCGAGGCGTTTCAACGCAGCGTGGTCCCGTCGAGATGAACGATGCGACCCTCGTCGATCGAACGATGGGCGGCGGCTCCCATCAGGACCGACCAGAGGCCGTCATCGACAGTGACTTCCGCGGGGCGGCCCTCACGAACACACGCCGCGAACCGGCGGTGCTCCACGAACGACGAACCATGATGGAAGCCGCCGTAGGTGACAGCTGGATCGGCGGGGACGATCACCTCGAGCACGCCTGATCGATCGCGAGGGCCAACGGAGACGACATCGCCCGGCACGGTGGCCTCGAGCTTGGCGCGGTCACCGACCACCGTGATCTCCTGCTCGTGACGCCCGCCCTCGGCGAACATCGACAGGTCGAGCGCACCGCGGACGCCGTTGGCGAAGTCGACGATCACGAATGCGTTGTCGACGATGTCGGGAACCCGACCGTCGTACACCTCGTCGAGGTGGTTGACGTCCTGGCCACCCGATGCCATCACCCGCACCGGATCGGCGCCCGCCACCAGCCGCATCAGATCGAAGAAGTGACAGCACTTCTCGACGAGCGTTCCACCGGTGTTGGCAGTGAAGCGGTTCCAGTTCCCCACCTTCACGAGGAAGGGGAACCGGTGCTCGCGGATCGACACCATCCGCGTCGTACCGACCACGCCACTGCGGAGTTGGTCGAGCAACTCGGCGATCGTCGGCATGAATCGGTATTCGAGACCCACCCACGTGATCGCGGCGCGATCGACAGCTCGCCGCTGCACATCGAGGCAGTCGGCCACGGTGGTGCACATCGGCTTTTCGACCATGACCGCGAGGTCGGTGGCGAGTGCGTCGCGCAGGATGCTCGCGTGCGTGTGATTCGGCGTCGCGATCACCACCGCATCGAGATCGTCGCGCTCCAGCAGCCGGCGGTGATCGTCGTAGGCGGCCACGTCTCGACCGGCACACGCCACGCCCCACTCGAGCGATGCCGGCACGGGGTCACACAGCGCGACGACCTCGACGGCATCGCCACCATCGCCACCATCGACGGCATCGAGCCGATCAGCCTTTCCCAGATGCACCAGGTTGGCGATGTGCTCGCCGCCCATCATCCCCGTGCCGATGATGCCGTAGCGCAAAGGGCGAGAGCTGCGAGGTGTCGATGTCGTCATGGTCGACGATTCTGGCAAGCGACACCGCCGTGTCGCGCGATGGGCCGAGCACCCGGCCGGCGGGGGGCCGAGCGAGGTTCAGAGGCCGATGAGACCGAGCGTGCCGCCCTGGTAGCCGACGATGGTCACGCCGTAGCGCTTGTTGCCGTTCGCGCACCTGGAGAGCTCGATCACCTCGTCCGGGATGCCGTCCACCAGCTCTGTCAGCCTGAGATGCGGAACGCTCGGCCCGTTCAACAACGCCGACACGATGTCGACGACCTCGTGGAAGTTGTCGCGGAGGTTCTCGCCGAGTTCGCCTGATTCGACGGCCTCCTTGGCCACTTGCTGGCTGATCATCGCCAGCGCAGCACCTGCGTTCGCTGCCAACGTCAGCTCGGCGATGCAGGCACCGATCAGGAGGTCCTTCTTGTTCATGTACAGACCGGTCACCCACTTCTCGTCGGTGAGGTCGATCTCCGCGAGGTCGGGCACCGGCTGCTTCGAGACCGACACGGCTTTCCCGAGCAGGTCGCCGAGGAAGTCCCGAACGTCCTCGGGGATCGGCATCCGACGCGCCGGAGTGCCCAGGGCCATCAGCTCACCACTGCACCGACGACTTCGGCGACCCGCTCGGCATCGAACGGCTTGGTGATCAGGAACGCCGCGCCGCCAGCGATCGCTTGTTCCTTCATCGCCGGGTTGGATTCGGACGTGACGAAGCCGAACGTGGTCTGGTTGCCGGACGCGCGCAGGTTCGTGAGGAACTCGATGCCCGTCATGTTCGGCATGTTCCAGTCGGACATGATCAGGTCGGGTGCGAACGTCGCAACGGCGGCGAGTGCGATCGCGCCGTCCTCGGCCTCGAAGACATCATCGATCGGCAGACCGCTCTGGCGCAGCGTGCGCAGCACGATCATGCGCATCGTCTTGCTGTCATCTGCGATCAAGACCTTCATGACTTCCTCCGGGAGCGTTCGTGGAAAGTGATCTGGCGGCTGGCGACTCGTCGTGTGGCTTTCGATCGTTCAGAGTGCTCGGACGTCTGCCAGGAGGCCCATCGAGCCGAATCATCGGCAGGAGCTCGCGGGGCCGAGCTGGTCTGCGTCAGACGAGGATGCCCAGGCGGGTGGCCTTCTCGACGGCCGAGCTCCGGTTGGCGACGTCGAGCTTGCGCAGCACGTGGGCCACATGCGTCTTGATGGTCTCGGTCGACACGTACAGCTGGTTGGCGATCTCGGCGTTGCTCGACCCGACCGCGAGCAGCCCGAGGACTTCGCGTTCGCGACTCGAGAGCATCGGCTGCACGAGCGGCTGCCACGTACCGGCCAGCTGGCGCAGCGCGTGCTCGTCGAGCACGCACGCCCCACCGGCGACGGTGCGCACGGCGTGGACCAGCGAGCTGGTGGGCGTGTCGCTGCACAACACCCCTGCGATGCCCGCGTTCACTGCGGCCGACACGATGCCGACGTCGGTCGAGTTGAGCAGCATGACGGCTCGAGCGGTGTCCGACGCGGCCCGCAGCTCGGCCATCACGGTGTGGCACGACTCGTTGGCCGGGGGTTCATCGAGCACGACGACGGTGCCGGCGCAACCGGCGATCACCTCGATCGCCTCGTGCACACTCGCCACGCACGCCACCACTCGGAAGTCGGGCTCCGCGTCGAGTCGGAGCTGCACCGCCTCGCGCAACACACGATGCTGTTGCACCACGACGACCGGGATCCCGAACGGCGAGCCGGCGGGGCGCACGTGGTCGAGGGCCGAGTCGGTCATGGCACTGACTGTCCACCGCCGATCGCCAACCGCAACAAGGCTGGCCTCCTCCGCGCCGAATTGTCGTCAGAACCGGTGAGAAATCGGCGGACAACCTCGAAAACGCCCAGGTAGATGCGCACGACAGCTGCCGTCGCGATCGGCAGCGAATACCACCACAAGCAGAAAGATGAACACCCTACGTAGGTGATTGCGTTAGTCGTTGTCCCCCACTTGGGGGACAACGCACCCCCCTATCTACGGCCCCCCTAAATGAGTCACCCGGTACTTCCGGGCGGGTCACCCACACGTCAGTCTGTACATGCCCCCGGCGGAGCCCGGGTGCTCGAATTTCGAGCGATCACAGGAGTGACAGGGAGATCATGAAAATGGCGGGCGCGGACAGCTCAATGGCAATGGCCCCGGACGACTTCGTCGACGGGAACTCGGCACTGTTCCAGCGGCGGCGAGAGCTGCAGCGGCAGTTGGCCGAACTGGACGAAGAGATCACCGACACTCGGACGGTGACCCGGCTTCGCCGGCAGATCGAGGACGTGACCTCCGAGATCGTGCAGTTCAACCTCGGACTCGTTCGTTCGTACTGCAAGCGGTTCACCGCGAACTCCAGCCGCGACGATTCGGCGGACTTCGAGGCAGCCGGCCTGCTCGGGCTGATGCGGGCGATCGACAGCTTCGACCCTGCCCAGGGCCGCTTCGGTCAATGGGCGTTCAAGCCGATCCAGCGCGAGGTGCTGCGGGCCGTCCGTGACGCCGACCATCCCAACGTGAACCTCGGTGACTTCGAGCGTCGCCCGGAGATCCTCCGGGCGTTCCGTCACCTCCAGGGTGAGGACGATCGTTACAACCCGTCGCATGCCGAGGTCGCCATCGTCGTCGGCGCGACCATCGACCAAGTCCGCCGGGTACTCAACCCGCCCAAGCTCGAATCGGTCGACCAGGCCGCCTCCGAACAGAACGACGCGACGCTCGGCGACACGATCGAGAGTGCGACACCAGGGCCGGAGTCGGTGGTGGTGTCGAGCATGATGCTCTCCGCGCTGCGCACTCACGGTCTCACCGCCCTCGACGCTCGCGAGTTGTTCGTGATCGTGCGTCGCTTCGGCCTCGACGGTGAGCCGCCCGAGAAGTTGGCTGGGATCGGAGAGACCCTCGGCCTGTCGCGTGAAGCCATCCGCCAGATCGAGGCCAAGGCCGTTGCCAAGATCCAGCATCCGATGGTGCTGCGCAAAGTGCAGCGGCACGGCCGCGGCTGAACGAGCGGACCCTTCACCTCCGTCCCTCCATCCCTCCATCCCTCCACACCGGAGAGGCGGCGGAACGCCGGGGGATGACGGGTGATCGGCGGGTTCGGGAGAAGTCACCCGTCAATCCCGCTCAATCATCCTTTCGAGCAGCGCCAGTCCAGGGACGGTCTTGATCCACGGAGCCACACGGATCGTGGCTCGGATCAACTCATGGAGGAAGCGACATGTCCACCCGGACCATCGAGTCGACGCATCGTCGGCCTGCGTCACCAAAGAACGCCGGTCGTTCTGCGCACACCGTGCCGGTGGAGGTCGCCAATCCTTGGGCGGGCCGTCAATCCCCGTGCACCGCGGCCGAGGAGCTCCTCTTCGTCGAGGAGCTCGAAGTGCTGAGCGGCGACCACGAGGTCGACGAATTCGAACGCCGCGACGTCACCGTGCTCATCACCGCGCTGCGCTGCGGTCTCAACCCCGACCAGCTGCTCGCTCAGGCGCCTGGCGTTCGGCCTCACCGGCTCCTCGCCGCCCACCGCGAACTCGAAGGGCGGCGACTCCTCGCCGAACACGCGTGGCGCACGATCAGCGTCGACCCCACCCCACTGACGTTCGAGACCTTCGCGCCCTGTGCCGCCGAGCTGTTGCCGGCCATCATGAGTCAGGTGGCACCGTGCTTGAACGATCAGGTTCGGCTGCACGCGACGATCGAGGACGCCACCGATCAGGTGAGCCGGACGACGCGTCGGGTGGCGATGCTCGAGCAACGGCTGGGGGAGGCAGTGTCCGAACCGGACAAGGCGCGCGAGCTCGGGACGCTGCTGTACGACGTGTACGGCCAAGGCGCCTGGAGCCTGCCGACGTTCCTGCCACCGCGCGTCGGTTCGCTCGTCCCCCTGCGAGTCGGTGCGCTGCTCGGCGACGACATCACCGCCAACCGACGCGCCAGCTGAATCGACGCTCGCTGGATCGGGTGGCTTTCCGGCACCTTGCCGACATCCTGACCCGAGCGCACGGGCGAGGCGGGGCACTCCTGACCTACGATCCACGCATGGCTGCGGCGCGGCGAGCACGATGAGTTCGTCCGGTCCAGAGGGCCCGACCGGCCCGACGGCGCACGCTCAGGCCGACGCATGGGTACATCTGCCTCCTGCTGAACTCGTGGCCGCGGTACAGCTGCAGCCCACGCCCGACATCCCCCGGGCATCGATACGCGACCTGCTGCGCCCGCTGCACGACGCGCAGGGTCGCCTGATCGACTGGGAGCTCGTCGCATCAGGGTTCGACCGTCATGAAGCGGTGTCCGACTTCCTGAGCTGGCGCGCCTCCTGGCGCGGTCACTGGCCGATCGGTCCGATCAGCAACATCGCGAGCCTGCGCGACCTGATCGTCGACATCGACCACGACCTCGACCGAACGCTCGACCTGCTGCTCGACTCCATCGTGGCCGCGATGGGCCGTCCGGTCTCGGTGGCGGCACGCGACGTCCCGGCCCTGACCGCCGAACTCGAGACGGTGCGGCTGGCGCTGTCGGTCGATGACCGAACGGGGTGCGGCATCGTCGACGACATGCCCGCGATCACCCGAGGCTCGGGATTGGCGCGCACCTGGGTGACCCCGGTTCGCGGTGCGTCGACGGGTTCAGACATCGACCCCGATCGCGATCAGGTGATGCTGGCGGGCACGCCGGTCTCGGCCGTGGTGCTCCGCTCCGACGCCGGCGCCTCGGGGCTGGTGGTGCTGCACGGTGGTCCGCCTCACCACGCATTCGTCGGGGTGACCGCAGTCGACCTGCGTGGCGAGACAGCGCTCGTCTTGAACGAGCGCGGTACGTCGTTGCGCCTCGAGCTCCACGAAGCTCGGCCACTGTCGTGGCTCGTCCCGCGATCGCTGCGATGGCACGTTCGTGCCGTCCCCATCGTCGCGGTGTGGGCGCTGCTGTTCGAAGGTCTGCACGCAGCCCTCGTGCAGTCTCGTTCGACGGGGGAGCCGGTGGTGATCTCGGGGGACGCCGGGGTCGTCTGAGCAGGCGTTGCGATCGCCCGATGACAACCCGAGGAGGTTCGTGCCGTCCAGGCATCCTCTCGGGACTGTCACCGTGGTGATGAGTGACACGACCGACCACGTCCGCGACGCCCTCAGCAGCATGTACGGCGCCGTCGCCGCACTGATCCGCGAAGATCGGATCGGCATGGAGTTGCTGCTCGGCGACCTGCGCGAGAACTTCGACGACTTCACGGAGCTCCTCGCCACCATCGCGTTCGCCACGCTCGACCGCCTCGACGCTGCGCTCACCAGCGGTTGCACACTCTCACCGCGAGAGACCCGTGGCCTCGCCCAGCACCTGCTGACCGAGGCTCATCGTTTCGCCCTGGTCGATGCGATCCCCGTGCAGGCGGCGGCTCGCCGGCTCGATGCCGTGCGACGCCACGATCATGAGTTCGTCACAGCCGAAGTGATGCATGCCCGCACGGTCGCCTCGGACGCCGACCTCGTGTGTGGCGCGGTCGCACTGATGGCCGCGACCGTGAACGTCTGGGCGGATCGATCCGGTCGTACGACCCACAAGGCGATCGCCGATCTGTGCCTCGCCGCATCGGTCGAGCCCGTCGCCTGATCCGCTCGCGTTCCGCCGCTCCTCGACGGGTTCTGGACGGGTTCTGGACGGGTTCGAAGATTTCGGTTGCGCACCCACTCCGAAGCCGGACGATCAGTTGCAGCGGTCGGCGTCACGACCGCGACCGGCGAGCCAACAGCTCGCCGAATCGCACGAGGAGAACCCGCGATGGCTGTGGCCCGTCCCCTGGATGAACTGATCGAACACACACCCGAGCTGCCCTGGCTCGACGACGCCGCGTGCGGCGAGCTCGACACCGAACAACTCGACCTGTTCTTCGTGGAAGCCGGCCGCACGATCGCCGCGTCGACCGTGGCACTGTGCCGCAGGTGCCCGGTGCGTCGCCAGTGTCTCGATCACGCCTATCAGCACGAGATCGTCAGTGGCTACTTCGGCGGGGTGTCCCCCGGCCGGCGTCGCGTCCTCAGTCACGCCGAGGCCGTCGTCGAGATCAGCCGCGACAGTCGCTGATCCAGCGGTTCGCCAACGAACACGCGACGTTCCGGAGGCCCCCGAACAGCCACCCGAGCGATCGCTAGACGAACAGGCCCAGTCGCAGCGCTCGCGCCACCGCCTGCGTGCGGTCACGAGCACCGAGCTTGTCGAGTGTGCGGGCGAGGTGGGTCTTCACCGTGTCGGTCGAGATGCCGAGTTCGACGCCGATCTCGGCGTTGGTCAGTCCTTCGGCCGCTCGACCGAGCACCGTCAGCTCGCGTGCGCTCAGCGCCTTCATGGAACGCACCGGCTCTGCGGCCTGACGGCCGTGCAGCAGTGCGGCGATCGCCCGCGGGTGCAGATGCCGATTGCCCGCCGCCACCGCGCGAACGGCAGCGCCCAGAGCATCGACGGAGCACGTCTTGGGAACGACCCCGAGGCAGCCGTGTTCGAGTGCCGTGTCGACCAACACAGGCGTCAGATCGCCGGAGAGCACGACGACTGCGGCGGCGGGGTGCGCCGACAGCAGCTCCGCGACGTGTCCGAACGTGGCGCCCTTCGGGCCCATCGACGGCTCGATCAGAACGACATCGGGACGGAGCTCGTCGTACCTTGCCAGCAGCTGGCGCGGGTCGTCGATCGAACCGCACACCTCGATGCCGAGGGCATCGAGATAGACGATCGCGCCGCGCACGAAGACGACTTGGTCGTCGGCCACGAGCACGCGGGGCCGACCGTCTTGCGCTGGCACGAGCGAACTCTATTGCGCATCTGGAGGGTGGCCGGACAATCGCCCACGTGGGGCACGACGACGTGGCAGAGGCCGGGGATGGCTCCGGGGCCGACGAGGACGCGATGAAGCCGATCACGCGCGACGTCATCGAGGAGACGTTCATGCTCCTCGGCCTGTCGTGAAGCCCATTCGGGTGCTGGTGGTCGACGACGCCGTCGCGGTCCGCGAGCTCCTCACCAGCGTGATCGACGAGGATCCTGATCTCCAGGTGGTCGGCTTCGCGGCGAACGGCCTGATCGCACTGAGCAAGATCGAACAGCTGAAGCCCGACATCGTGACCCTCGATGTCGAGATGCCGGAGATGCCGGAGATGGATGGCATCGCCACCCTTCGGGAGATCCGCAAGCTCGACCCTTCGCTCCCCGTGATCATGTTCAGCACGCTCACCGAGCGCGGCGTGTCGGCCACCATGGAGGCGTTGGCGCTCGGCGCATCCGACTACGTCACGAAGCCCGCCAACGTCGGAAGCGTCACGGCTGCCATGGACGCGGTCCGCCGGGATCTCATCCCGAAGATCAAGGCGTTCTGTCACAGACAAGCGCCACCACCACAGCCCCCGGCTCCGCCGACGCCGACGAAGTTCGTTCCGGCGTTGGCCAGCGGTCGTTGCGAGTTGGTCGCGATCGGCTCGTCGACCGGAGGGCCGAACGCATTGACCACGGTGATCGGTCAGCTGCCGAACGGGTTCGACAAGCCGATCGTGATCGCCCAGCACATGCCAGCGGTGTTCACCCGCTACCTCGCCGAGCGCCTCGATTCGAGTTCGAACATCCGTGTTCGCGAGGCGGTTCACGGCGACACGCTCGAGCCGGGGCTCGCACTCGTGGCTCCCGGCGATCATCACATGTCGCTGCGACGCGGCGACGGCGGCATCATCGTCGTGCTCGACCAGTCGCCTCCGGTCAACTACTGCCGGCCGGCCGTGGACGTGCTGTTCACATCGGCCGCGGCGATCTCCGGTGGCGACGTCCTGGCCGTGGTGCTCACCGGCATGGGTCACGACGGCCGCGACGGTTGCGCCGCGCTGAAGCAGTGTGGCGCCACCGTGATCGTGCAGGACCACGCGACCAGCGTGGTCTGGGGCATGCCGGGCGCCGTCCACCAATCCGGGCTCGCAGACCTGACCCTTCCCCTCGACGACATCGGGCACGCGATCGTCACGAACGTGCTCATCGACCGAACCATCTACTTCCAGCCGAGCTGAAACCGATCGCGGATCCCGAGTGGGATCCACCAGATCAGAACGAGAGGTATGCAGATGTCCACCAGCGTCTTCCTGGGTCGGCAACCCATCTTCGACCGCAAACGGCGTACGTACGCCTACGAGTTGCTGTACCGCAACGGCACCGAGAACCTCGCGTTCTTCCGTGATCCCGACGACGCCACCCGACGAGTCCTCGAGGTGGCCATGCTCGAATGGGGCTTCGACCGGGTGGTCGGGGATCGATACGGCTTCATCAACGCGGCATCGGGAATCCTCCACAGCGGGATCCTCGACATCTTGCCGGCCGACCGTGCGGTCATCGAGCTCGAGGAGGAGATGGTGTTCGACGCTCCGGTCCTCGACGCGATCCGCGCCGGCCACGCTCGGGGTCTGCGGTTCGCGCTCGACGACGTGACCTCGGTCGACCGGCCTGGCTTCGCCGACGTCGCCCCGTTCATCAGCGTCGTCAAGATCGACCTCCAGGGTGTGGCCGAGGGCCAGCTGGGAACGCTCGTCGACGACGTGCGGCAGCGCTTCCCCGGCGCACTTCGCCTCGCTCAGAAGGTCGAAGAGCACTCCCAGTTCGGTCAGGCGGTCGACCTCGGCTTCGATCTGTTCCAGGGCTACTTCTTCGCCAAACCAGAGGTGATGGGTCGCACCGAGAGGCCGGCGAACCTCACCGCCGCCATTCAGCTGATGTCGGAGGTGAATCGACCGGAGGTCGACCTCGACCGGGTCGAGCAACTCATCTCCACCGACCCGACGCTGGCCTATGGCTTGCTGCGGCTGGTGAACTCGAGCTCGTACGGCCTCACCGTGCACGTGCAGTCGATCCGGCACGCGATCGTGATGCTCGGCCTCGCTCAGGTTCGCCACCTCGCCGTCCTGCTCACGATGGCCACGACCGCCCAGGCTGTCAGCGAGGAGTTGATCGTGTTGGCAGCCACCCGCGCCAGGATGGCTGCAGGGATGGCCGGCGACGACGACGCCCTCGCCAACATGTCGTTCACCGCGGGTCTGCTCTCGGTGATCGACGCTGTCTTCCAATGCCCCATGGCCGAGCTGGTCTCCGACCTCCCCCTGCAGAACGACGTCCGCCGCGCCCTTGTCGACGGCACGGGTCCGGTGGGCGAGATCCTCGCGACCGTGTACGCGTTCGAACGCGCCGACACCGCCGCGCTCGAGCGGCTCCGGCCTGATGGTGCCGCGCAGTTGCGCGAGTGGTTCGGCGACGGCGCCCAATGGGGCGAGACGCTGCGCCGCGAACTCGCCCCGCAACCCTGAGATCCACACTCGGAACGCTCACGCGCGAACGCTCCCGGCATCCCCAGGTGTTGCCTGGGTCCTGATCTCGTCGAATTCGAACGGCGCTCCGGCGTGTCGCCGGCGGAGATGTCAGCGAACGTGCACCCTCACTGCATCACGAACTCGAGGAAGTAGATCTCGTGGACTTCCTCGGGATAGGCGTTCGCGAGCCGCTGGGTCAGCAGCTCCTTGATGTTCTCGCGACCTTCGGGTTCCTGCAACGTGGTCATCGAGTTGCCCGACAGCGTGGACACGATGATGTCCTTGGCGGGAGCGGTGTTCAACGATTCTCCGGCTCCCTCGCCCGTGGCGACACCGATGACCCCGGGGCACAGTCCGAGCGACACGGTGACCCTCAGGAAGTGACCGTCGTTGAGGTTGATGCTCATCGACTCGAGATCGAGGGTGTTGTGCTGGGCGGTCGTCGCATCGGTTCCGGGTGCACACCCTTCGAGCTGCACGATCGTCGTGGTCGTCGCGCTTCCGGGGGTGGCCGAAGCGCCCCGACCGCCCAACATGTAGCCGGCGCCCGCGAGGGCGACGCACATGCCGATGAGCTTGACGGGGCTCTTCTTCTTCTCGCCGTCCTCAGCGGCTGTGTCTTCTTTCTTCTTACCCATTGGTGACCGTCCGTGTCCTTGGGCTCCACGACCAGGAAGTTCGCGTGGAGGAATCGTGCGTTCTTGACTGTCCGGAGACAGTTCGTCCGAGGCCAGGTGGTCGGACGAGATCAGCCGTCGATGGCCAGCGCCGGGTCGAGCGAGATGTCCGACTTGATGAGGATCTCGACCCGCCGGTTCGCTGCCTGGCCGGCCGTCGTCGTGTTGTCCGCGATCGGTTGGGTGTCGCCATATCCCGACGCCGACAACCGGGAGACGTCGAAGCCACGGAGCTCCATGTACCGCAACACCGAGACGGCTCGCGCGGTCGAGAGCTCCCAGTTCGACGAGTACCGGGCATTGTTCACCGGGCGCGAGTCGGTATGACCCTCGATCGAGAGATCGTTCGGGATGTCGCGCAACGGGTCGAGCACGCTGTCGAGGACCGCCAGGCCTTCAGGTCTCAGCGATGCCTGGCCGCTGTCGAACAGCACGGCCTCGTTCAGGATGCTGAGCACGAGTCCCTCTCCATCGAATCGAAAGGCGACCTTGTCTCCGAACCCCTTGGCTTCGGCTGCACCGAGGATCGAGTCCTCCACCGTCTCCAGCGTGTCGAGAGCCTCTTGCGCAGCTTCCTTCTCGGCGTCCTGTCGGGCTTGTTCGATCTGCAACTCGGTCGGCGTGGCCATCCCCGTTCCGTCGCCGTTGCCGGTGCCTTCGGCATTGGCCGGCATCACGTTCGAATCGAGCACCCCTTCACCACCGTCGAGCGGCGACGGTCCAGTCTGGCCTTCGCTGATGGTCACCACCTGCGAGCTCTCACCACCGCCGAACTCCGAGCGGAAGCTCTCGGCGAGCTTCTTGAACTTCTCGAGGTCGGTTCGACCGATCGCGAACAGCACCAGGAACAGGGCCATCAGCAACGTGAGCATGTCGGCGTACGGGATCACCCAGGCCTCGTGGTTCACGTGCTCTTCGTGCTCCTCGTGCTCCTCGTGCTTGTGGCCCTTCTTGCCACCGTGCCCGCCGCCGCTCACGTCGAGGCCTGGCGTAGCGCTTCCGCCTGCTTCGGTGACAGGTAGCTCATCATCGTCTCTTCGATCACTCTCGGGTTCTGACCACCTTGGATGGCGAGGACGCCCTCCATCACCATCTCTCTGGCCTGCGCCTCCTGCGCCGACATGCGCTTCATGCGAGCCGAGAGCGGCAACATCACGCCGTTGGCGAGGAACACGCCGAGGAAGGTGGCCACGAAGGCACCGGCGATGCCTGCACCGAGCTTCTCCGGCTTGTCGAGCTCGCCCAGGGTGGCGATCAGACCGACCACGGCGCCGATGATGCCGAAGGTCGGCGCGAACACGCCGTACGACTGACACCAGTCGGACGCCACCTTGTGGCGCACCTTCATGGCCTTGATGTCGGTCTTCATCACCTGGCCCACCGCATCGGGATCGCTGCCGTCGATCGCGAGCTGTAGCCCGCGCTTCATGAACGGGTCGTCCAGGGTGGCCATCTCCGATTCCAAGGCCAGCAATCCCTCGCCGCGAGCCTTGCGTGCGAACTCGACGAGCGTCTTGATCGTCTTCTCGGCATCGATCGGCTGGTCCTTGCCGAGCACCGCTTTCATGATCGCCTTGAACACGCCGGTCGTGGCGGTGAACTCGTAGCTGGCCATGGTGGCGCCGAGGGCACCTCCCGGCACGATGAGCAGTGCGGTGACGTTGACGATCAGGAAGACGGGGCTCACATGGTGCGTCTGTGCGCCGAACAGGGTGAGGACGAGCGCCAGGATCAGACCGACGAGTGTTGCGGGCATGCCTCAGCCCTCCGTCGAACGTTCGTCGGGTCGAGCGCCCGCCGGCTCGTCGTCGTATTGAACGATCGGCATGGGCAAGACGGCCGCAGCGGCATGAACAGGATTCACGTGCATCGTGTCGACCTGGCCGAGACCACCCATTCGTCCTGGGCCGTCGACGTCGATGCCGTCGACCGCAAGGCGGGCTGCGAGCGCGATCGACCGGGCCCGCAGATGGATGACCTGTTGGACGATTTCTTCGGGCGACTCGACCACCACGTACTCCGTGCCGTTCAGCAGGTGGACGACGGTGTCGTGGTGTCCCTCGAGGCGTTCGATGTGGTCGGGATTGATGTACAGCGGATCGCTCTGCCGCAACCTCGTGAGGCGGATCATGCCGTCGACTGTGCCGATCCAGCGACTTCGCGCCATGAGCCGAGACGCCTCCGGGCGTTTCTGGAACGTTGCGTCTGTCACGCATCCGGGCGCCCGTCGAGCGCCGTATGCGGCACCTGCAGAAAGGGTTGCATCCCAGCCGTTCTTCCGGACGGTCATCTCCGTGGAACCTGCCGAGGATCTCTCCCATCAACTCTGGACGATGCGCGAGTTGCTCGAGCAGCTCGTGTTCAAGCTCGAGGTACAAGGTCTGCTCCTTGCATCCGGGCGCGCTCGGTGGATCCCCTACGTCACGGCTGAGCTCGAGGCGATCATCGAAGCCATCGGCGAGATCGAAGCGCTCCGCTCCGAGGCCTCGGGCCGTCTCGCCCGTCAGCATCGTCAACCGCAGTCGGCCAGCCTCGCAGAGCTCCTCGAGCACACGGGCGAACCATGGGCCGCGCTGCTCGCGCAGCACCGTCTGCACCTGCTGTCGCTCCAGGCCGAGATCGAGGAGATCTCACGGGCGAACCACGAGATGGCAAAGCGCAGCCTGATGCGATCCCGCGAGATCATCGCATCGCTCGGCGAGCAATCGGTCGACGTGTACGACCCCCGCGGCATGACCACCCCGCTCGCGGTCGGGTCGCTCAGGTTGGATCGGACGGTCTGAGATGGCCAGCCTCTCTTCGCTGAACACCTCGTTCTCGGGCCTGAACTCGCAGAAGCGTGTGCTCGACGTCATCGCTCACAACATCGCCAACGCGACCACCGAGGGATACCACCGCCAGCGAGCCGAACTCCAGTCGCTCGGCCGCTCGGCCACCAGCGGTGTGTTCAGCGGTGTCTCGCAGAGCTACGGCGTCGATGTCAGCGGCGTCACCCGCGCCTACGACGTGTTGCTTGCGACCCGCGCCGTTCGCGAGGACGCGTCCCGAAGCGCCGCCAACATGATGAAGACGTCGATGGCCACCGTCGAGGGCGTGTTTCCCGAGCCGACCGACCTCGGTCTCGCCCACCAACTCGACGTGTTCTGGGGATCGTGGACCGATCTCGCCAACGACCCCGGAGGACTCGCCTCGCGTACCCAGTTGCTCGAGAACGCCGACGGGCTCGTCACCAACCTGCGGCGCTCGTCGAACGACCTGCAGGCCATCAGCGACGGGGCGACCGCGCGCATGAACACGATCGCCGCCCAGGTGAACGATCTTGCCGATCAGATCGGGAACCTCAACCGGACGATCGGCTCATCGTTCGGAGAGAACCTCGACCTGCTCGACCAGCGCGACGTGCTGGTGGGCAGGCTCGCCAACCTCACCGGTGCGGTCGCCCGGCCATCGGATGCCAACGGCATCGATGTGTACATCAACGGGCGCGCCATCGTCAGCGGCACGATCGTCCAGCGCGTCGACGGCACGACGGGTCCGCTGGTCTGGATGTCCGACAACGCAGCGGTGAACCCCACCGCAGGCGAGGCGCAGGCGCTCACCGCGGTGATCAACGACGTCGTCCCGAGATACCGGGCGAGGCTCGACGACATCGCCAGCACGCTCGTCACCCAGGTGAACGCTCTCCACACCACCGGCTACGACCAGAGCGGCACCACGGGGCGGAACTTCTTCGACCCTGCGAACCTGACCGCAGCCACCATCAGCCTGTCGATTGATGTCGCCGGACAGCCGGCGAACATCGCTGCGGGTGCCCCGGTGCTCCCCGGCCCTGTCGCTCCTGGTCCACTCGACGGCGAGATGGCTCGCCGCCTCGCTGCGCTGGCCGACTCCGCGACGGGCGCTGACACCAAGTACCAGTCGATGATCACCACGCTGGCCGTCGAAACCCGCTCGGCACAAGGGCGAGCATCGATCCAGGAGCAGGTGGCCGACAATGCGATCCGCGATGCCGATTCGGTCGGCTCCGTCAGCCTCGACGAGGAGATGGCCAACCTCACCGCTGCTCAGCGAGCCTTCGAGGCCAATGCTCGGGTGATCACCGCCGTCGACGAGATGCTCGGGTTCCTCATCGAGCGCACCGGGGTGGTCGGCAGATGAGAGTGACCAGTTCGATGATGTTGCGCTCCACGTTGCGCGACCTCAGCCAAGGCCTCAGCCGCCTGCAGGAGACCCAGACCAAGCTGGCCACCGGCAAGCAGATCACCCGACCGTCGGCCGACCCCGGCGGCACGTCGAGCGCGATGGGCATGCGCCAGGATCTGCGCCGAGCCGAACAGCGTTCGAGATCGCTGAACGATGCGCAAGGATGGCTCGAGACGGCCGACGTCGCGTTGACCTCTGCGCTCGACTCGCTCGGCCGTGCCAAGGAGATCACCGTTCGGGCCACCAACACGGGCGCGCTGGGTGATCCCGTCGCACGTCAAGCGCTCGCCACCGAGGTGCGCTCGCTCCGATCGGAGATGCTGGCGCTCGCGAACAGCACCTACGGGAGTCGGTCGATCTTCAACGGCACCGCCGATGGAGCGGCATACGACGCGACCGGTGTGTACCAGGGCAACGATGCGTCGATCGTTCGTGATGTCGCCCCCTCGACCTCGATCGCCGTCAATCTCACCGGCCCTCAGGTCTTCGGCACCGCGGGCGGTGCGGTCGGTGACGTGTTCGAGACGCTCGACCGGCTGGCGAACGCGATCGCTGCAGGCGATGTGACCGCGATGGCCACCGAGCATACGAACCTCGACTCGTTCCGCACCGGTGTCGGTGCCGCCACGGTGGAGATCGGCACCAGATCGGCCCGCTTGGCCGATGCCAAGACCCGCTCCGAGGACAGCAGGTTGCTGATGACGACGCAGCTCAGCGAGGTGGAAGACGTCGACATCGTCGACGCGCTGATCACGGCGAAGGCGCAGGAGTCCTCGTATCAAGCCAGCCTCCAGGTGGCAGCCAAGATCTTGCCCCCGTCGCTGCTCGACTACCTGCGATGAGCTCGGGCCCCACCGGCCGACGCCAACGCTGGCGAGACGGCGTGCGCTGACGCGACGCGAGCGCGAGGGCACGACGTCCCGACGCCAACCTCCGATCGGTCGGCGGCGGCGGTGCTCAGGCTGTGGCTGATCCGCTGTCGCCGACTCGCTCGTCGACCCAGGCCCGCGGCGCGGCGAGTTGCTCGGGTGAACCGACATCGTGGGTCGCGTGCCCGGCTTGCGCCTGGCACAACACCTTGTTCACGAACCCGACGGCGACCCAGACGAAGAAGGCAACGCCGAACGCCCGCAGCAGCGCCATGTCGACGCCGACGCCCGTCATCGCCGCGTCGTACAGCGGCATGCCGACCAGGCCTGCCGACGCAGCGACAGCGATGCTCAATCGCCACGGCGCCAACGGACCGGGATCGGGCCGGGCCTCCACGGTGGCTCCCTCGAGACCTTCGAGGCTCTCGAGCTTCTCTTTGTCCTTCTTGCCCATCACCGGCTCCTGTCAGCGTCGGTCATGACGACTCCCACTCGGCTTCGGCCTCGACCTCGCGTCGGTCGGCAGTGCGCAGCACGACCCGAACCGAGAGACGCTTCACTCCGTCGTCGCGGGTGAGCGATTCGATCAACTGATCGGTCGCCGCGACGGCCAACTCCACCTGCCGTCGCGAGGGTGCATTCGACGAACCACCATGGCGGGGCGAGCTGATCCCGCGACCGTGCTCGCCGTCGCGCTCCTCCGTCGCCGGCTCCAGCACGCCCGTGTCGATCTCGACACTGGCGTGGACCGCGCCGTCGGATGCGGTGCGCTGATGTGCGGTCACCACACAGGGGTCGTGCTCGCCGTCCCCAGTGTTCATCATCGAGCGCACCGACTCGGCGAGACGTTCCGATGCAGGGCGATCGACGGCCACGTCGACCGGTGGAGTGGTGATCTCGTTGGTGCCGGCGGCGGTGGTGCAGGCGGCGGTGGTGCCAGCGATGTCGGAGCCCGCACCGGTGATGCCAGCGGCGGGCCATGCCGACGAGGCCACACCCCTCGCGCCAGCCCCACGGAACGCCACGGCGCCGGCACGTCCGACGGTCTCGAGCATCGCCGGCGAGGCGAGGGCCCGAGCGTGATTGGCAGCCGCGGCCACCGACGCACGTCGAGCGACATCGCTCGCACGCGGTGGCAGGGTGGGGAGCACCTTCGGTCGGGGCGCCGACATCGATCGTGGGGCAGTGGAGGCAGTGGAGGCAGTGGAGGCAGTGAAGGCATCGGAGGCGTCAGGGGCGTCAGGGGCGTCGGGGGCACCCGAGCCATCCGGGGCATCGCGGAGAAGCCGCACCGCGGTGATCGACGTCGGTCGAGCGACCCGGCCACGACCTCGATCGTGACCGAAGACCGGTTCGGCGGTGATGGCCGACAGCTCCGCGATGATCTGATCGACGCGGACCATGGTGGGAGGCGTGTCGTACACGGGACGATGCCTCGGCTCCTCGGCGACCGTCGGTGCGATGATCAGTGTCGGCGCCGGTGTCGGTGTCGGTGTCGACACCGGATGCGGGCGGGACTGTCGCTCCTGGTGGTGATCGGCGGCCTCGGAGATGAGCGCCGCGAGCACCTCCGAC
This sequence comes from Actinomycetes bacterium, assembly GCA_031400715.1. Classification (GTDB taxonomy): domain Bacteria; phylum Actinomycetota; class Acidimicrobiia; order Acidimicrobiales; family Ilumatobacteraceae; genus VFMC01. Next base: position 19,106 of record JANNQK010000269.1, read on the forward strand.
AGCACGGGGTTCACCGCGGGCTGGTCGTCGTCGTCGCGTCGGTCGAATCGACTGCCGATGCGAGACACGTCGATGGAGGGAGGGGCAGGCGCATCTTGGGCGTCTCGCACACCGGTGAATGCCGACAGCGGTGCCGACAGCGGTGCCGACAAAGGTGCCAAAGGTGCCGACGAGCCTGCGGGTCGGTGGGCACCGCGCAACCCGAAGGGATCGTCGCCGGCTGGGGCATCGGCGACCAGTCGCTCCAAGGCCTGCTCCATCGTCTCGTCATCGAGGGCGACGGTCACCTCGACGCCGAGGTCCGAGGCGAAGAACCCGCCGATGCCACCACGCCGGATGCGGTTCGCCGCCACCACGCGAACGCGTGCTCCGAGCGACGTCTCGGCGAGGGCGATCGCTGCTTCGAGCGTGGGTGCCCGGAACCGCATCGTGTCGGAGCTGTCGACCGACGAAACGGTCGGCGCAGCTGCGGGCATGGTGGACGCGTCACTGGACGGCGTAGGCATCGAAGTCCTCCGTGGTGGAACCGAATGGCTGGGTGATGGGGTTGAGCTCCACGTTCGCGATCACATCGATCTGCAGGTGATCTCCGATCTCGGTGTAGGCGACCACCGAGACGCCGGGCACCGTCGCCCGCACCAGGCGGGCGAGTGCGCTGCGCAACGGTGCCGAGCAGACGAGCACGGGCGTGACGCCGAGGCTCGCGGTCATCGCCACCAGCTCGGTGAGCTGGCGGATGAGTGCGTCGGCTTCGTCCGGCAACAGCTCGAGCTGGCTGGCTCCGTCGGCGACGCGCAGACCCTGCATCAGACGGTTCTCCGACGCTGCCGACATGGTCACCGCCGTGAGGCGGCCATCGACGGCGAGGCTCGTGGTGATCGCGGGACCGAGCTCGTGGCGAGTGGCCTCCACCATCGCCTCCACCGTTCGAAGCGTGCGAGCACGCTCACCGACCGCTTCGAGGATGCGCACGAGATCACGGATCGGTACCCCGTCGTCGAGCAGGCCGGACAAGACCCGCTGCACTTCCGCGATGGTGACACCGATGTTGTTGATGTCGTCCACCACCTGCGGGTCGGTCGCTCGAACGCCGTCGATGAGCACCTTCACGTCGGTGCGACCGAGCAGACGGCCGGCCTTGCGGCGCACGATCTCGGCGAGATGGGTGACGATCAACGTCGATCGGTCGACCACCGTGTTCCCGAAGATCTCGGCCTGGGCCTGGAACTCGGCGGGCACCCAGCGGGCTGCAAGGCCGAACACCGGCTCGCGCACATCATCGCCGGGCAGGCTCTCGAAGGCGTCACCGATCACCAGCACCCGCCCGGCCGGGGCAATGCCGCGACCGACCTCGACACCGTGGACCTTGATCACGTAGGTGCCGCCGGGAAGGTCGGCGGCATCACGAGTTCGGATCGATGGCATCACGAAACCCAACTCCGACGCGATCTTGCGGCGCAGCGCCCCGACGCGGTCGAGCAGGTCGCCGCCGCTGGCGTTGTCGACGAGCGGGATGAGATCGAATGCGATGTTCAGCTCGAGCGGCTCCACCCGGGCGTCGACGGCCAACTGCTGAGGTGACGGCGGAGGGACCGCCTCGGCCGACCCGGGTGCCACCGGCGGCAGGTCCTCGATCGCGATCTCGGCTTCGAGCGGCAACCGTGTCGACACCAGCACCAGAGCGCCACCCATCAGGATGAAGGGCAACTTCGGCAGACCCGGGATGAGCGCCATCAGCAGGATCACGAGCCCAGCCGACCGCATTGCGGGGCGTTGGCGACGGAACTGGGCGAACACATCGGACCCGAGGTCGCTGCCGCCGGCAGCGCGGGTCACGATCAGACCGGCAGAGATCGACACGAGCAGTGCCGGGATCTGCGACACCAGGCCATCGCCGACGGTCAGCAGCGAGAAGGTGGTGACGGCTTCGCCGATGGGCATGCCCATCTGGACGACGCCGATGAGGAATCCACCGATCAGGTTCACCATCGTGATCACGAGGCCGGCGATGGCATCGCCCTTCACGAACTTCGATGCACCGTCCATCGCACCGTAGAAGTCCGCTTCGTCGCCCACCTCCTTGCGTCGACGACGAGCTTCGTCCTCACCGATGGCTCCAGCGCTCAGATCGGCGTCGATCGCCATCTGCTTGCCGGGCATCGCGTCGAGGGTGAAGCGCGCGGTCACCTCGGCCACGCGGCCGGAACCGTTCGAGATGACGACGAACTGCACCAGCGTCAGGATGAGGAAGATCACCAGCCCCACGACCAGGCTGCCGCCCACGACGACCGAGCCGAACGTGGCGATCACACCACCGGCGTGACCGTTCGAGAGGATGGCCCGCGACGTGGCGACGTTGAGCCCGAGTCGGAACAGCGTCACCACCAGGAGCAGCGAAGGGAACGAGCTGAACTCGAGCGCCCGCTTCACGTTCATCGACACGAGCAGGATGAGGATCGATGTGGACAGGTTGGCGACCAGCAAGACATCGAGCACGCTCGATGGCAGCGGGATCACCATGACCGCGACGACGAGCACGACGGCGCCGGGCAGCATCACCTGCCCCAGTCGACTCTTCTCCACCACCACTCCTCCGCCTCCGTCCTTCTGAGTCCCTCAGGGTCCTGGCGTGTCCCTGTGTGCCGTTCCTTCAGGACCGGAACCTTCCTGCGCACTTGCGCATGTCCCGGACCATCACAACTGTTCGCAGGAAGCCGACCTTGTCGAGAAGGTTCCTGGGAGTCGTCACCGCCACCGGCCTCCATGGACGGAATCAGCGAAGGCGCCCCTCGAGCCCGCTCGGCGAGAACGACAGGAGGTCACATGCAGTTCGAGACACGACGGTTCGGAACGATCGCCATCGGCGACGACGAAGCCTTTGCCGTTCCCAACGGCATCCCGGGGTTCCCCGACCTGCGCCGCGTTGCGCTGCTCGGTGCCGGACCTGCGCCCGGAGCGAATCCTGGCGACGAATCGTCGCTGTTCTGGATGCAGGACATCGACGACGGGGATCTCGCGTTCATGTGCCTCGTGCCCTGGGAGATCTTCCAGGACTACGAGATCGACATCGACGAGACATCGCTCGGCATCGCCGACGAGGCCGACGTTCGGGTGTTGTCGCTCGTGACGGTGCATCGCAAGGATGACGTCCCGCAGCTGACCGCGAACCTTCGTGCACCGTTGATCGTCGACGTTCAGAACCGCAGGATGCAGCAGGTGATCCTCGCCGACTCGCGCTGGCCCATCCGGGCATCGTTCGGCGTGCTCGCGGCGAGCGAGGTGGGCTGACATGTTGGTCCTCACCCGACGGGTCGGGGAGAGCATCCTCATCGGTGACGACATCGTGGTCACCGTGTTGGAGCTCAACCGCGACCAAGTGCGGATCGGCATCCGCGCGCCGCGATCTGTGAGCGTTCACCGCGAAGAGGTGTACCAGGAGATCCTGCTGTCGAACCAGGCCGCAGCGGCCGACGACGCCGATCTCGTGGCCACCGTCGTGGGCCCCTCTCCGTCGTTCAGCCAGCTTCCCCGCCGCCGCTGAACGGCCGAAAGGGCGACCTGCCCGCACCTCAGGGGGCGACTGGGTGAGGGGCTACGCAGCCGGTTGACGCTTCGGGCGGCGACCGGTGATGCCCTCGAGCACGGTGTCGTCCACGTGGTACTGCCGCGGCAGCGGCAGCACCGAAGCCGACAGGATGCCACCGCGCAGCCGGCGCACGAACGCAAGCACCTTGGCCACGGCCTCGTACAGCTGAGACGGGATCTCGTCACCCACCTCGCACGACCGCCAGAGTGCACGCGCCAGCGGTTTGGCCTCCACGATCGGCACGCCTGCCGCCAGCGCCTTCTCGCGGATGCGCAAGGCGATGTTGTCGATTCCCGCAGCGACGACCTTCGGCGCGCCGCCGGAGGCCGGGTCGTAGCGCAATGCGATCGCCACGTGCGTCGGGTTCGTGATCACCACGCTCGCGGTGGGCACGTCACCCATCATCCGACTGCGCGACAAGGCCATCTGCATCGAGCGGATGCGTTGTTTCATCAGCGGGTCACCTTCGCTGTTGCGCATCTCGTCGCGGACTTCCTGCTTGGTCATCTTCAAGTCCATCTTGCCGCTGCGGCGTTGGTACATGAAGTCGGCGAGAGCCACGACGATGATCGCGTAGCACACGGCGCGGGTCATGCCCATCAATGCGCGAGCGCTCTCTGCCAGGCCATCCATCAGCGCCACGCGCCCGCGACCGGTGAGGTTCGCGGCGACGTCGTCGACGTACGGCCAGCTGAGCCAGACGATCAGGATGCTCTTGGCCACCTGCTTGGCCGTCTCCCACAACGACTTCGGCGACAACAGGCGTTTGGTGCCCTCGATCGGGTTGATCCTCTTGAAGTCGGGCTTCAGGGGATGCAGCGACAACACCAGCCCTGTCTGACCGAGGTTGGTCACGATCACCACCAGTGCGCACACGCCGAGGAAGGGCAACACCGCCATCAGCCCGCCGTACATGGCCTGCCCGAGGATGTCGACTGCCTTCTGCGACTCTGGCTGCGCAGCGATCGATCTGAGCGAGGCGAGCGACTGCACGGCCGACGAGCTGGTCGCGCCGATCAGCGATGGAAGCAGGTACGTACCGATGAGCAGCGTGATCCAGGGGCCGAGGTCCTGCGACTTCGAGACGGCGCCCTTCTTCTTGGAATCCTTCTTCTTCTTCTCGGTGGGTGCCTCGGTCTTCCCCTCGCGCTTGCTCATCCGGAGAACACCCCCAGCGCAGCACGCAGCGCCTTGCCGATCAGCGAGTCGACGGTTTCGGGCAGCAGCACCAGGGTGGCCCCGAGCAGGGCGAAGGTGAGCATCGACTTCACGGCGAAGCCGATCACGAGGATGTTCAACTGTGGTGCGGCCTTCCCGAGGAACCCGAGCGCCACCTCGGTGCAGAAGAGCGCGGTCAGTACCGGAAGGGCGATCTCGATCGCTGCAGCGAGCAAGGTCGCGACGAGCTTGGCGAGTGTCTCGGCGACCCGCGCCCCGTCGATGTGGCCCATCGGCGCCATCTCGACCGATCGGATGAACGCGCGCACGATCATCACGTGGCCGTTGATCGCGAACAGGATCGCCACGCCGAGGAGCTGGTGCAGGCGACCGACCGGGGTGGAGTTGTTGCCCGACAGCGGATCGATCACCGCGCCCAGGCTGAAGCCGACCTGGAGGTCGATCAGCTCGCCGGCAGATTGGATCGCCGAGAAGATCACGAAGACGAACAGGCCGAGTGTGAAGCCGGCGAGCAACTGGGTGAAGAGCATGCCGACCAGATTGATCGTCTCGATGCTCTCGACCTCCTTGCCCACCTGGTTCCCGAGCAACAGAGCGATCGACACCGCGACCGCGACGCGAATGCGTGCTGGGATCGCCGGCGTGTTGAACGGCGGACAGATCGCCACCCAAGCTCCGGCGCGGACGAGCACCAGACAGAACCCCACGAGGGTCTTGGGATCGACGAACAGACGCATGGAAGAGGTGGTCCCGTCAGCCGTTCAAGAGCGCGGGGATGCCGGCCATGAGCTCGTTGCCGAACGACACGAGCGTGGCCAGCATCCAGTTACCGCTGACGGCGATGACGACGGCGCTGCCGATGAGCTTCGGCACGAACGTCAGTGTCTGCTCCTGCAGTTGCGTCACCGACTGCAGGAGACCGATGACGACGCCGACGGCGAGCACCACGGCGAGGAATGGACCGGCGATCTTGGCCGTCACGATCAGCGCACGGGTGCCGATGTCGATCACTTGTTGACTGGTCATGGGACGTGTCCTCGTTCTATCCGTAGGAGGTGAGCAGGGTGCCGACGACGAGCATCCATCCATCGAGCATCACGAAGAGGAGGAGCTTGAACGGAAGCGACACGAACGAAGGCGGGAGCATCATCATCCCGAGTCCCATCAGGACGGCGGAGACCACCAGGTCGATGATCAGGAACGGGATGAAGATCACGAAGCCGATGATGAATCCGCTCTTCAGCTCCGACAGCACGAACGCCGGGATCAGCGCGTTGAGTGGCACTTCGTCGCGGGCGACGGGCGTCTCGGCATTGGATGCGTCGAGGAACATCTCGAGCTCGCCCTCCCGCGTGTTCGCCAACAGGAACACGCGCAGAGGGTCCTGTGCCAGGTCGAGCGCCTCACCGGTGGTGATCTCGCCGGCCAGCAACGGATCGAGTGCGATCTCTTTCATCTCGCTCAGCGTCGGTCCCATGATGAACAAGGTGAGGAACAGACTGAGACCGACCACCACCTGCTGGGGCGGCACCGTCGGGATGCCGAGTGCGTTTCGGGTGAGCGACAGCACGATCACGATCCGGGTGAACGACGTGCAGAGCACGAGCAGGCTCGGGGCGATCGAGAGGACGGTCAGCAAGAGGATGATCACCACGGAGTTCGAGGACTCCTCGGTGACGTTCGGGAAGTTCACGTCGATGCTGGCGTCGGATGCATCGCCCGCGTCGGCTCCACCGCCAGTCGTCGTGCCGGTCGTGCCGGTCGGGCGGTCGAACGGATCGGAGACTTCGGGCAGTTCGGGGACCTCCGGCGGCGAAGGCGCGGCCGACACCATCCCGGCGCCGACGGGTCCAGCCGAGGCAGAAGCGGGTGCAAGGAACATGGCCAGACCGGACGTCACCATCGCGACGAGGGCAACGACGATCAGCTGACGCAGCCGACACCGCGACGTCGCCGCGGAGCCAGAGGTGTTGACGCCCCGATCACCCACGCCGCGTCGTCGCTTCCCGCAGTGACTCGATCAGACTGCTGGGCCGAGCCGTCGTCCGATCGATCGGCTCGCGCACCACCGAACCGGTGGTCGACGAATCGAAGCCGGGCTCGTTCGCGTCCGTTGCGGCGAGCCAGTCGGCGAGATCCAACTCGGCCAGCACGGCGGGCGCCGCCTGATCGGAGGCAGCGAGCAGGAAGACGCGCTCCGCGAACTGCACTGCCACGACCTGTGTGGTGCGGCCCACACCGACGCGACCGAGCACGCGCAGACCGCGACGATTCCCTGCGGCGCGCTGACTGCCGCCGGCGAGACCTCCCAGACCACCCCGGCCATCGCGACGCCCCTGTGCACCGGGCCGGACGAGGCCGCGCAGCCCCGTCGAACCACCGCCGGCCGAACCGCGTCGCAGACTCGCTGAACCGATCGGACCGAAGCCCTGTCGCTTCCGGATGATCCAGTACGCGCCGAACATCAGCCCGAGCACCACCAGGAGCGACACGAGCATTCGGACCACGAGGTCCACGAAGCTGACGTCGGTCATCGCGAGTGCTCGCCGGTCGGAGCGATCTCGGTGATCCGAATGCCGAACTCTTCGTCGATCACCACCACCTCCCCAGCGGCGATCTTGCGTCCGTTCACCAACAGATCGATGGGGGATCCAGCGGCGCGATCGATCTCGACCACCATGCCGGGCGCGAGGCCGAGCAGGTCGCGCACGGGCATCGTGGTTCGGCCGAGCTCAGCGGTCACGATGAGCTCCACATCGTGGAGGACGCTCAGCGACGAGGCCGGCACCGATCCGCCGAGCAACCCACTCAACCCATGACCGACGTCGAGAGGTGCCGGTTCGAACGCCTCGGCGACAGGTTGCGGTTCCGCCTCGCGGGCCGGCTGCTCCATGGGCAGGGTGACACCGGCGAGTGCGGTGAGCGATCCGTTGTCGAGGATCTCGGCGATGAACGAGGGTGCCATCACCTCGGCCTTCACCACGACCGTGGACTGGAGCACCGTGCCGGCCGCGGTGTTGATCGCCTCGGTGGCCTCGGCAAACGTGTCGTTCAGGAGCGAGGGGTTGGCGAGCAGTCGCTCGGCCACTTCGTCGTTCACGGCCAGCACGAGCGAACTGGTCGGGTCCCCCTCGAACGGCATGCTGAGGACGGCATCGCCCTCGTCGATCGGCCAGTCGTCGCTCGATCGCGACTCATCACCGAGGCCGAGTTTCTGCGCAAGCACGAGTGCAGCGGCTTCGATGCCGGCGATCAAACTCGCCCGCGAGGTAGCGGTATCCGTCACGTCAACTCCTGTTTCGCCGTGAGGCCCGGGTCACAGGTCCCGAGCACCTTGCGGTGCCCGTCTGGATCTCGCCCGGATGAGGTCTGGATGAGAAGGACTGTGCGAGGCGACCGCGATCTGTCAGGCAGGTCGCCGCGGCCTCACTGGCCGGTCATGGCCGGTCAGTGGCTGGCGTGCTTGGTCAGCATCAGTGGTCTCGTCGGTTGAACCGTCGACAACGGGTCGGCCTTGCTGTCGATCAGCATGGCCAACCGTCGATTCTTGCGACCGATGCGGGCGCGGTGCGTCGGCGTCTCACCGACCACCAAGGTGAGCGGCTCGTCGAGTGCATGGCTGAGCGGGATGATGTCACCGATTCGCAATTGCACGATCTCGTTCGCCGTCATCTCGATCTGGCGGAACTGCGCCGACACCGTCACCGACGTCTCGCCGAGGTGTTCCTGCAGCCGCTCGCGGGTCTCGGCCATGTTGTGCAGCGACTGGCTGCCGTACAAGGACGTGGCCGACAGTGCCTCGAGATGGGGTTGCAGGCTCGAGAACGGGATGCACAACGTGGCGGTGCCGGCGATGTTCTCGATCCGGATGTCGAACGACACCACGATCACCATGTCGGTCGGCGCAGCGATCTGCGCGTACTGAGGGTTCGACTCCTGGCTCATGATCTTCGGGTCGGTGGCGACGACCGGTTCGAAGGCGTAGCGCATCTCGGGGAGCGCGCGTTCGAGGATGCCGCGGATGAGTTGGAGCTCGAGCTCGGTGAGGGGTCGACCCGGGTGCTCGAGATGTCCGGCACCGCCCATCATCAGCTCGATCGCACAGAACGCGATCTCGAGCGGTAGCTGGAAGATCGCAGCACCGATCAGCGGTTCGAGGCTGAGCATCGTGATCAGGTTGGGATTCGCGAGGTCGCGGATGTACTCGTCGTAGGAACGTTGCTCGACCGACTGGATCGTCACCTGGGTCACGCTGCGCAACTGCGAGGCGAGCATGGTCGAGAACCCGCGCGCGAACGTCTCCTGCACGATCTGCATCGTGCGCACATGCTCCCTCGACAGCGTGCTCTGACGTCGGAAGTCGTACAGCTTCGGCTCGCCCTTCGGGCGACGGCCACCTCTGGCCTGACCGGTGCTGGCGAGTGTGGTTGCGGTGTCTGACATGTGTCTCGTGGTGCTCCTGCGATCGAGGTCGTCCAGCGACGGCGTTGACTGTCGGGTGAGGCGTCGATCTGTCGATCAACGCCTCACTGGTCAGATCGCTCAGCGGCGCAGGTTCACGACTTCCTGCAGCACCTCGTCCGACGTGGTGATCACTCGGGCGTTGCCCTGGAAACCACGCTGGGCGACGATCAGGCGCGTGAACTCCTCGGCCAGGTCGACGTTCGACATCTCGAGCGTGCCCGCAGACAACAGGCCGCGGCCGCCTGCGCCGCTCACACCGACCTGGGCGATCCCCGAGTTGGCGCTCTCACGCCACGCGCCCGCGATTCGCTCGAGACCCTGCGGGTTGGTGAACACGGCGAGGGCGAGTTGACCGATGGCCTTCGTGCGACCGTTGGAGTAGCTACCGGTGATCACACCGTCCTGGCCGACGTTGAACGCCTGCAACACGCCTGCCGCGGCACCGTCCTGCTGGATCACCGACACGGTGGTCGAGCCGGCGAACTGGGTCACCCGACCCGGGCTTCCGGCAGCCCCGAGGTCGAACGTGAGCGCATTTGGATAGCCGGGGATGACGCCACCGGCCACGTTCATGTTCCGGTCGGCCGGGGTGACCAGTTCGCCGGTGCCGTTGAACGTGACGACGTTGTCGGTGATCGCGAACGCGGTCGCGGACGGGCCATAGGTACCGGTCACGGTCCAGGAGTTCGCGGCCGTCTTGGTGTAGGTCAGGTTGATCGGCGTGGTCGTGCCCTGCTCGTCGTACCCGGTGAGTGTGAGCGTGGTCGCGGTGCCGATCGGCGCCTCGGCCGAGAGGTTGCCGCCGACGGTGATGTTCTGGCTCTGGTTCGGGTTGAGCAGGTCGCCCACCCGGATCTGCACCGGGCCGATGGGCGAGTTCGTGTTCACCGCACCGGTGACATCGGCTTGCCAGCCCTGGACGAGGAAGCCCTCGGCCGTCGTCAAGTTGCCGGCGGCGTCGAGGGTGAGCGCACCGCCGCGGGTGTACATCGTCTCGTTCGACGCCTTCACCACGAAGAAGCCGTCACCTTGGATGGCGAGGTCGGTGCTGCGACCCGTGCGCTGCAGGGCACCCTGTGTGAACGACTGCACGGTGCCGGCCAGGCGGGAGCCCAGACCGATCTGCGCCGGGTTCGTTCCGCCCTGGGCGCCGGCGACAGGTGCGCCTGCACCCTGGAGGGTCTGGGTGAGCACGTCGGAGAACACCGTGGTGGAGCTCTTGAAGCCCACGGTGGAGACGTTGGCGATGTCGTTGCCGACGACGTCGAGCATCACCTGGTGGTTGCGGAGACCGGACAGAGCGGTGGACATGGAGCGGATCATGATGTGTTCCTTTGGTTCGAGAGTGAAGCGGTTGGTGATCGGGTGTGGTGATCGGGTGTTGTGATCGGGTTGGGGCAGGTCGGTGCGGTCAGGTGCCGGTCGTGGGGGTGCCGGTCGTTGGGGTGCCGGTCGTGGTCGGAACCGGAGCCTGGGAGATGGACAGCACCGAGTCGATCGGCACGTCCCACGTGCCGGCGCGCAAGACCATCGTCGAACCGGTGAACGACACCGAGGTGACCACCTGGTTGACGGGCACGCCGTCGGTGCCGGCGAAGGTGATCTGCTTGCCGATGATCGAGCCGCCGAGCGTGAGCCGGTTGGTGGCGCCCGCTTCGCTGATCGACTTCGAGATCTGATCGAGCTTGTCGACGACGCTGAGCTGGGCCGACTGCGAGATCATCTCCGAGGCGTCCGCCGGCTTGCTGGGATCCTGGTACTTCAACTGGGCGACGAGCAGTTTGAGGAAGGCATCGCGATCGAGCAGCGACGCATTCGCCGCTGCGGACACCGATGCCGACGAAGAGCTCGATCCGGTGGCCGTCTGAGCACCCGCCCCGCCGGCCGCGCTCGAGTTCGTGGCGCCGGAGTTCGCCGAGTCGGCTTCGGTCCGTGAGTTGAGATTCGGTGTCGAGAGGACGCCTCCGATGGCGGTGATGGACATGTGTGGTGCTCCTGGTGAGAACGGCGGGGTGAGAAGTGCTGGGTGAGAAGTGCGGGGTGAGAACGGCAGAGGCGGGCGGTGGGGGCGGCGGGAGGGTCGACGTCGCCCGCTCAGATGAGGAGGTCGAGACCCCCGGTCCCATCGACGGTGGGGCGTGGGCGGGTGGCTGCTGCCAGAGACCGGGCGAGCGCACGGTCGTCGCCGACGGAGCCGACGCGGTCGATGGCATCACGTTGCCGACCACCGCCGGTGCCGGCGTGTGCATCGCGCCGGGCGTCGCGGTGGCCGACGTCGAGTGAGCCGAGCCGAGTGCCCGACGCCTCCAACTCCTCACGCAGTAGATGCGCCGAGGCCGCCAACGCATCCCCGATGGCGCGTTCGCCGGCGGTGAGTCGGAGCTGCAGACCACCGATGCCATTGCTCGCCTGCAACGTCAGCGGGCCGAGGCCCTCATCGGAGAGGTCGATCGACATCCGATCGAGACCAGGGGTCCGGAGCAGATCGGCCTCACGCTGTGGACGCGATGCCGTCGCCGGGGCCGACGAACCCGCATCATGGCCCGCATCATGGCCCACGTCATGGGTCGCCTCGGTCGCCGCGGCGCGGACCGAATCAGCGAAGCCCGAGTGACCGCCTCGATGGTCGAGCCCAACGCCCGGACTCGCGACCCCGGGCTCAGAGATCACTGCGAGATCGCCGGGGTTCGACGCGGTCGGGGCGGGATCTGTGGAGGCAGCGGCATCCCCAGCGGTGCCGTCACCGCCCGGTGCGGCCGACATCGCCGCTGCTGCGGCCACGCTCGCCATCGCCCCGGAGAAGGTCGCCGGATCGTTCGTGTGCGTTCGCACCTGCGACGCCCGGGCTGCGGGCAGTCCAACGGCCGTCACCGACGGCTCGGCCCCCGTGTCGGACTGCGGTGGCGTGGTGGTGACGTCGGAGGTTCCGATGGTCTGAGCAACGGCAGGACCAACGCTGGATGGTGCCTCGAGCGCACCCTGAACCATCGATGGCACCGTGGTGCCGGCCACCGGCGACTGGTCCGACGAGGTCGCTCCGCTGGGGCCACCGGTTGCCGTGTCCGTGTGCGGCGCTGGCGGGGTGACCGCTGCCGGCGCGCCGGACTCGACGAGGGCGTCGCCGTCGGGCGCGCCATCCACGAGCGACGTGACACCACCCGGAGGTGGTCCCTCGATCGCTCCGAGCCCTCCGACCGCGTCGAGCCCCTCGACCGCAACGGCCATCGAGGTCGACAGCGACGGATCGCCCGCGCCGGGTCCCTCGCCCGCACCGTGTCCATCGACCGCAACGGCCACGAAGGTCGCCACGGGCGCACCGAGCGGGGCGACGGTCTCCGGCGGTGGCAGCACGAGCGTCGCTGTGGCGAGCACGCCGGTCGCCACGACCGTCGACGCGTCGACCGGATCCGACGTGCTCGCGGACGCGCACTCGTCGGGCGGCGCGCCGACGTCACTGCCGGAACTGGTGTCGGTCGCGACGGACACGTCATCGATGGCCGTTCCTCGATCGGACGGCTCCTGGCCGCCGCGGCGCTGCTGCAGGCGCACATCGGAGCGCGTGCCTCGTTCGTCGGAAGGCGAGACCGGGCCGTCGCCGGACCGAGTGCCGACCCGGCGCTCCACAGGAGGCTGCCCGATGCCGGCATCGCTCGCGCGGTGAGTCCTGTCGAGCGGTGAACCGTCGTCGGCGCGCTTCGAGCGGGACGCCTCCTGTCGGTCCTGACCGCCCAGCGCGCGTGCGAAGTGGGCATCGAACCGTTCGGTCGGTCGATCGACGCCCGGCCGCGCCGACTCGGCCGCGAGGGTCGAGACATCGGCGACGGGTGCGCCGCGCCCGTGGCCGCCGAGGGTGGAGATGTTCGCCATCAGATCCGTCCTGTTGCGTCGAGAACGTGGGTCAGGTATCGCCCGGCCTGCGAGGCGGGCTGCACACCGACGGCCCGTGCGATCGCGCCTGGGTCGACGTTGCAGGGAACGATCGCCCGGTCGAGCGATCCGAATCGATCGAGAGCAGCGATGATCCCGCTCATGTGTGCTCGCCCCCGGGTCCGCGTCCACGACGGGCGAGCACGAGATCGTCGATCTCGAGGATCTGCTTGCGCTCGGCCTCGGCGTCATCGGCCTCGCGGAGACGCGAGCCGAGGCGGTCGAGAGCTTCCACGCGTCGCGCTGCGATCGTCCAGCCATCGCGGGCGGCGCCGGCCTCGGCGCAGGCATCGTCGGTCGCCTGGTGTTGGCGTTCCGCTGCTCGTAGCCCCACGTCGCGGACCGCTCGCATCGCGAACAACCCGTCGCCGGTCGGCGCCTCGCCGCCCTCTCGATCGAGACGCTCCCAGGTGTGCTGTTCCGCGGCGACAGCCAGCTGCTGCACCTGAGTGCGCCGTGCGAGCTCGCCGCGAGCGCCGCGCTCTTGGAGCGAGCGCACTCGGAGCACGGCCTCCAGCCGCCTGCGGTTCATGACCGGCCGCCCTCGGGTCCGAGGATCTCGCGGAGCCGGGCGAACGATCGCGGTGCGTCCCACGCGTCGTGAGTTCGTTGCGTCAGGAATCCCTTGATCACGTCGCGCATCGCGACGGCGCGGTCGACGGTCGGGTTCGTTCCCGGCACGTACGCGCCGATCTCGATCAGGTCCTTGGCTTCCGCCTCGGCGGCCATCAAGCGGCGCAGCTCGTACAGCAGGTTCCGCTCCTCGTCGGAGGTCACGGCATTCGTGACGCGAGAGACCGAGGCCAGCACGTCGATGGCCGGATAGTGGTTCGCGTGGGCGAGCCGGCGGGACAGCACCACATGGCCGTCGAGGATGGAGCGCGCTGCGTCGGAGATCGGCTCGTTGTGATCATCGCCGTCGACGAGCACCGTGTACAGCCCGGTGATCGACCCCACCTCGGCCGCGCCCGCCCGTTCGAGCAGGCGAGGGAGCAACGAGAACACGCTCGGCGGGTACCCGCGACTGGTGGGCGGCTCGCCGGCGCTGAGGCCGATCTCGCGCTGGGCCATGCAGAAACGAGTGAGCGAGTCCATCATCAACATCACGTCGGCTCCCTGGTCGCGGAAGTGCTCGGCGATGCGGGTGGCGACGAACGCGGCGCGGAACCGAACCAGCGCCGGCGCATCGGAGGTGGCGACCACCAGGACAGAGCGAGCGAGTCCCTCCGGGCCGAGGTCGTTCTCCACGAACTCGCGAACTTCACGACCACGCTCACCGATCAAGGCCACCACGTTCACGTCGGCCGCCGTGTTCCGGGCGATCATGCCCAACAGCGTCGACTTGCCCACGCCGGAGCCGGCGAAGATCCCGACTCGCTGACCGCGACCTGCCGGGATCAAGGTGTCCCAGGCGCGAACTCCGAGCGACATCTTCTGGTCGATCATCGCCCGACGCAGCGGATGCGGCGGTTCACCGTCGAGCTCGACGTCGTCGAGATCGGCGATCGGACCACGGTCGTCGATCGGCCGCCCCATCGCATCGATCACCCTGCCGAGCAGCGCCGGACCGACGCCGATCGACGATGACCGATCCAAGCCCTGCACCCGCGCACCGACCCGCAGACCTTTCACCTCGCCGAACGGCATGCAGGTGACCACGCCGTCGCCGACGGCGACCACCTCGCCGTCCAGATCGAAGCCTGGCTCGGCGATGCGCACGGTGGCGCCGATCGGCAGGTCGAGGCCCTCGACGTCGAACCGCAGACCGAGCACCTTGCTGATGGCTCCGGATCGAACCGGCCGCATCGCGTGACGGGCGCGTTCGAGCCGGATGGCGAGATCGTCGTTCAGATCGGCGAAAGCGGTGGGCACACGGGCTCCTGGTGATGTCGGTCCCCGATCCGTGGGTTCCTCCAACGGCATCGTCCCTGAGCCGAAGTTGTTCTGGTGTTCTGGTGTTCTGGTTGTTCTGGTGACCGTCCGGGTCACCCGAATCGTGCACGCAACTCGCGCGCACCGGTCACGACACGTACTCGTCGGTGCCTCGGGTGACGACGACCTGGCCGCTCTCCTCGAGCGCCCGGATCACCCGAACGATCGATCCTTGTGCTTCTTCGACGGTCTTCATCTTCACCGCGCCGAGCAAGGTGATCTCCTCGTCGAGGTTCTGTGCGGCCCGTTCCGACATGTTGCGCATGATCTTCTGCTTCACCTCGGCGCGCACGCCCTTGAGCGCGGTGGCCAACTCCTTGGCGTCGACCTGGCGCAGCACCAACTGCACCGCCCGGTCGTCGAGGGTGACGATGTCCTCGAAGACGAACATGCGCGAACGCACCTCGTCGGCGAGCTCTTCGTTGTGGTGCTCGAGGCCTTCGAAGATCGAGCGTTCCGTCGCTCGGTCGGAGCGGTTGAGGATCTCGATGAGCGTTTGCACACCGTCGGCGGCCACCTGGTTGGTCTGGCTCTTCACCACCGACGAGAGGCGCTTTTCGAGCTGCCCTTCGAGCATCGCGATCACTTCGGGCGAGCTCTGGTCGAGCGTGGCGATGCGGATCGACACGTCGCGCTGGAGTTCTTCCGGCAGGCCACCGACTACCATCGAGGCGATGTCGGCGTTCACGTGCGCCAGCACGAGGGCGATGGTCTGAGGATGCTCGGCCGAGAGGAAGTTCAGGATCTGCCGTGGGTCGGCGTTCTTCAGGAACTCGAAGGGGGCCTTCACCATCGTTTCCTTGAGGTTCTCGATGATCTCGGTGGCGCGCACGGGCCCCAGCGATGCCTGCAGCAGATCGTGCGCTGTCTGGAATCCACCGCTCTGCAGGTGGTCACCGGCCACGACCAGGGCGGCGAACTCGGTGAGCGCGACGTCGCTGTCTTCTTTCTTGATCGTCGAGGACTTCACGATCTCCGCGGTGATCTGAGTGACCTCCTGGTCACCGAGCAGCTTGAGCACCTTGGCCGAATGCTCCTGCCCGAGCTTGAGCAGCAGGATCGCTGCCTTCTGCGCGCCCGAGAGATCGGACTGTGGGATCGCGGGGACCGAGTCGCTCATCGACGGGCCCCGGCCTTGTTCTCAGCGAGCCAGGCTCGCAGCACGTTGGCCACTTCCTGCGGACGGCGATCGGCCATCTGGGACAGTTCGTTCATCACGATCGCGTCTCGATCGGGTGGCCGGCTGATCGCGATCGGCACGACCTGTGTCTCCCCGTTCGACGGGTCGATGGCCGAGCCAGGTCCGAGCGACGGTCGCGGGCCGGTGCTGATCTCACCGATGTTGATCGGCGTGACGGTCACCTTGCGAGCGTTCTTGGCGCTGCGGTAGCCGAGGATGAGCGCGATCAGGATCACCAGCAACACGGCGATCGTACGAGCCATGCCCATCATCTGTGACTTGGCGGCAGCAGCCTCCTCGGCCTTCGCGAGCTCGTCGGCCTGTGTGCTGGCGCTGGTGTCGAACGGCATCGCGGTCACCTCGACCGTGTCGCCGCGGCTCTCGTTGTACCCGATCGCGGCCTCGACCAGGGCTTGGATCTGAGCGACCTGTTCGGGTGGCACGGTCGCCTCATCGACGACGATCGCCACACTGACCCGGTCCACCGTGCCTGGCACGATCGTCCTCTGCTCGACCACACGGTCGACGGCGTACTGGGTGTCGGCTTCTTCTTTCACGTAGCCCGATCCCGCGACCGCGGTGCCGGTGCCGTCGTCGACGGTGATGTCATCGGCGGTGAGGGCGCCGTCGGGACCGAGGATGCCGGTCTCATCGTTGCCGGCACCGTTGGCGCCTTCGGCATCGGCGCCGTACTCCTCGCGAGAGGCGCTGTTGGCGATGACGTACGGCACCTCCTCCGAGTCAGGATCGAGCGTTCCGTAGTTCTCCGACGTCTGCTGGGTCTGGTCGAGATCGAGCTGTGCGGTCACCGTGACGCCGACCTTGTTCGGCCCGAGCACCCGACCGAGCATGGCGGCGATCGACGCTTGCGTCCGCGCCTCGTACTCGGCGGTGGCCTTGGATCGTTCATTCGTCCCGCCGCCTCCGATCCCGCCCGTCCCGGAGCCACCGGCGGACAGCACGGTGCCGTTCGCGTCGATCACGGTCACGTCTTCCGGCTTCATGTCCTTCACCGACGACGCGACCAGATGGACGATCGCCTCGACCTCGTTGCTGGCGATGCCACTGACCCCTTGTCCGGCCACCAGCACCGATGCCGTCGGCGTCGCCGGCTCGTCGACGAAGACCGAGTCGTCGGGAAGGGCCAAGTGCACCGAGGCGCTCTGCACACCGTCGAGCGCGGTGAGCGTCTTGGCCAGCTCGCCTTCGAGCGCCCGCTGGTAGTCGATCCGCTGCCGGAACTCCGAGGTCGTGATGCCTTGGTTGTCGAGCAATGCGTACCCCTCGTTCGACGTCGGCAAGCCCTCTCCGGCGAGAGCGATGCGCAGGTCGTACACATCGTCTTTGGGCACGAGCACCGTCTTGCCCGCGTCGGTGAGGTCGTACTGCACGCCACGCGCCGCGAGTGAGTCGACCACCGATGCCGCGTCGGCCGCGTCGAGGTCGGTGTAGAGCGCCGTCATCGGCACCGTCGACGACGTTCGCGACAGCACCAGCCCCCCGGCGATCACGGTCAGCAGCACTGCGCCGAGGGTGATCTTCTGAATCGGGGTCAGCTTGCCGGCGAGGTCTTTCGCCCGGCCGAGCGCGTTGGGTTGTTCGGTTGTTCCTGTGGGTGGCATTTAGACCTGCATGCGCATGATGTCGTTGAAGGCCTCGACGGCCCTGTTCCGAACCTGCACGGTGAGTTGTGTGAGGAGCTGAGCCTCGGTGGATGCGATGGTGTAGTCCTGGATCGACTGCAGGTCGCCGGTGGCCGCCTGCAACGCCAGATCGTCGGCCTTCGATTGCGCGGCCGAGAGCTTGTTCAGTTGGTCGGTGAGCACGTTGCCGAACGATGTGCCGTCGGCACCGCCGGCCACGGCGGCCGTTCGGTTGCCGGGCTGGATCGCTCCGGCCACGGTGACCGGGGAGATGGGCATGATGGGGAGGGCCATGATCACTTCCCGATCGACAGGATGGTCTCGTAGGCCTCTTTGGCGGCCTCGAAGGAACGGACGTTGGCTTGGTACCCGCGCTGGGCGAGCTGCATGTACACCATCTGGTCGGTGAGCTGGAGGCTGGGCCTGCGCACCATGCCCTCGGCGTCGGCAAGCGGATGGTTCGGCTCGTAGGTGACGATCCCGTTCGGGTCACCGAACTGAACTCCCGACACCATCGCTCCTTCGCCGAGGCTGTCTTCACCGATGATCGGCTCGACCTCGACGAAGCGCTCCTGAAACGCAGCCTCGTCGGTGCGCACGACGTTGTTCATGTTGGCGACGTTGTCGGCCACGGCGTTGAGCCATGTCTTGTACACGCCCATCCCCGACGTGGCGACGCCGAGTATCGAGAAGACTTCTGACATGAGTACCTCCTTGCAACAGTGACTGGCGGGCGGGAAACGGGTGAGGGCGGATGGAGTGGGTGTGGTGGGTGGCCATCCGTGGCCCCACCGGTCACTGACCGGTGATCGCTGTTCTCAAGAGCGAGTACTTGCTGTTCAGTGCTTGCACGACGAGTCGTTGTCGGAGCACGTTCTCCTTCTCGGCGAGGAGCTCGAAGTCGATGTTCACGTTGTTGCCGTTCGCTCGGGTCGCTGCGAGCGACTCCGCGACCGACACATCGGTGGCCAGCGGATCTCCCTCGCCGAGCGCCGCACGAAGGCTGTCTTCGAAGCTGACGTTGCGGGCGCGATAGCCCGGCGTCTCGAGGTTCGCCACGTTGGCTGCGATCGCCTGCTGACGAGAGTCGAGACCGTTGATCGCCATGTGCAGTGCGTGCGTGGTGCCATCGGAGATGCCCGACACGCTCATGATGCTCATCGCTGCGACCTCGCCATCCGCCTGGAATCCACCATGGCTGCGACTGTGTCGAGCGGCAGGGAATTGCAAGCAACCTGCGCCAGGTCGTTCGTCAAGATTCTCATGAAGCGAACACCTCGCGTAGCCGTTCGAAGACAGCTGGCAACTGAGCATCCACTCGAAGCGCGCCACAGGCCGCGGTGCACCCTCCGCGCACCACGCTGGCGTCGGCGACGATCTGCACGTCGCCGGCGCGATGCCCCATCACCACGGCCGACTCGAGCACGGTGGCGAGGTCGGTGGGGTTCACCCGCAACACCACGTCGCCGCGGTCGGGCATCAGGCTGAGCACTCGCTCGACCCCCGCCACGGTCACGTCGTCGAAGGTGCGCAACTCGCGGCCGACGATGTCCTCGGCGAGCGCCACGGCGAGCGCGAGCACCTGCTGCTGGAAGTCGTGAAGGATGCCGAGGTCGACGTGTTCGATCTGATCGAGGGCATCGGCGAGGGCCGAGGCAGCCATGTTCATCTGCTCGGTCGCTCGCCGATGTGCGTCGATGGCCGAGGCCAACACCGCCTCTGCCTCTCGCCGACCTGCATCCCGCGCCTGCGCGATCGCAGCGGTGTCGGCGAGGTTTCGCGAGATGCGTCCGTCATTGGTGCTCGTGAGGCGTGGCGGCTCGAAGCGAGGCGCCTCGAAGCGAGAGGGCTCGAAGCGAGAGGACTCACCGCGAACGTGACCCACCCGCGACGGTTGGCCACCGACGGTCAGCGGAACAGATCGTGATCGATCGTCGAGTCTGCTCTGATCCACTGGCTGATGACCTCCGCAACGAACTGTGGGTCGGTCTCTGCGACATGCTCGGCGAGCGCCAATGCGTACTCCACCGACATGTCCCGACCCTGGGGAGGACCGTCCGAGATGTCGATGATCTGTCCCGTCACGAACGACGTGGGACGACGCGCATCCACCCATCCGTCCGCCCGACTCGGGTCGGCCTCATTGGTCGCGGCGCGGGACCGCGCGATCGCCAGTGTGTGCGCAGCCGACGGCGACAAGGGATGGTTCGAGCGGCGGCGCCGCCGCACGGCTGGGCTGAACCCGAGCGCCATGATGGTGGTGCTGATGATCAGCACCACGGTCCCCACCACCAGCAGCAGGGTCAACAGGTCGGTGGCGAGCATGGTCGGGTCAGATCTTCTGGTCGAGTGTCGATCCGCTGGCAGTCGCCGCCGCGCGATGGGCGCGCGGGACGAGCGGGCGATCGCTCAGCACTCCGTGCGCCAGCTCGGTGAGACCAGCCGTCTCGGTGAGCAACGACATCGCCCAGGGCTCGAAGCTCGTTGGCATCGGCGGGATGTCGGTCGGGATCTCGAACGCCGGAGGTGCGACCACCGACTCGTCCGCGTGGTCGAGCGCACCCACCGACAGCAGATACGCACGCTGATGCTCGATCGCTTCGGCATACGCCCGCAAGAGGTCGTCCCAGACCGCGATGGCCGCTGCCTCGGATTCGTCGGGAGGCCGAACCATCACGCACGCGCCGAGAACTGCCGCCGAGCCGAGTCGGCTCCGGCGAAGACGGGAACGGGACGGATCACCGGTGCGGCAAGCGCCGGCGAGCCCTTTGCAGGAGACGCGGACGCGGGACGGGACGCCGCCGGTGCTCCGGACACCGGTTGCGTCGCGACAGAACCGGCGGAGATCGCCGCCTGGCGAAACGCGTCGCCGAGTCCGGCGAGCAACGTGCGCGCCTCGTTGGCTTCCTTCGCCCGCTTGTGCACGTTGGCAGCCGTGAGCAGCTCGATCACGTAGGTGTAGATCGACGCCAATCCCGGCGCGTGCTCCCAGGCATCGAGATCGAGCATGCACAACAGCTCGTTCGTCAGATCCTGGGCGTGGACGAGCAACTCGTGCGACCGCTCGACGTCTCGCGCCTGCAGCGCGACCAGCGCTCCTGCGATGTCGCGGTCGAGGCGGTCGTACGCCATGACGACCACCTTCGCAGGGGACGCCGTGTCGAGACCGCCCTCGGTGAATCTGGCTCGAAGTGACTGTGGGGACATGACTGACCTTCCATGGTTCGTCGTCGGTGGACAAGACGGGTGCGGTCCGTGCGGACCGTCCTGGCGGGGTTGCGCTCCGCCAGGGGCATGCTCAGCGGCTGCCGCCGTTGAGGCTCGAGATCTGACTGGTCAACCAGCTCTGCTGGTTCTGCATCGAGTTGAGCAATCCTTGGACCTGGGTCCACTGCCGCCGGTACGCGGCTTCCCTGACCGTCAGCCGATCCTCGTAGCGGGCGATCTGTTCGTTGTACGCGGTCGAGCGGCTCTCGTAGGTCTTGGCGGAACTGTTCAACGAACCCCCGTCGCTCGTGGTGAGCGCGACGAGGTTCACCAGGCGCGCGGCCACTCCCGGCGAGTACACGAGCGGGCCGAGGGTGCCGGTCTGACCTTCTGCCACGTCGAGCTCGAGGCCACGTGCCGGTGACGCGTCGGAGTCCAACAAACGCAGCCGTTGTCCGACGCCGATCGCCGTCTTGCCGTCGATGGTGCCGACGACGTCGGTACCGGTCAGGGTGCCCCAGCTGCCGGCACCGAGAACGTCGAGGTTGGCCTCGAAGGCACCGGCACCGCCGTAGCCGACGGCGGTCAGACGCACGCCGCCGCCGCTCTCTTCGGCGTTGACCTTCAGCCCGGCGCTCGACATCGCTGCGTTGAGGCCGCTCACGATGTCGGCTGTCGATGCTCCTGGGGCCGCGTCATAGGTGGCCGTCACGCTGCCCACGCGCACACCCACCCGTTGACCGAGCGGCGATCCTCCCACCAGCACGTCACCCGTGGTGGCGCGCGTGGCCGCAGTGGTCACCTCGACCGAGTAGCTGCCGGCGATCGTCTTGTCGGCCGCGCCGGCGAAGGTGGCCCCATTCGTGGAGCTCCCGCCCCGAGCAAAGACCCGCTCGACGGCGGCTGGATCGTTCGCCAGCGCAGCGGTGAACACCGCGCGGTCGAACTTCAGCAGGCCATCGCGCTGCACGTTGATGCCGACCGTCGACGCAAGACCGGTCGTGGCGGTGCCGACCAGCGCAGTGACCGCACCTCGCACCTCTTCGGCGAGTCGGCGGATGCCGGCATCAGCGGACAGTGGCGATGCGCGCTTCGTCTTCGGGTCGTACTTCGTCTGCAGGTTGAGTTCGGCGAGCACCGAGTTGATCGAGCTCACCAGGCTGTTCACCGCGTCGGCCGTCGCACCTTCGTTCAGGCCGACGCTCACGTTCACCTGCGAGGCCGACTCCGCCAGCACCGACAGGCTGACGCCGGGCATCACCTCGCTGAAGGTGTTGCTGCCCGACGTGACCGAGTAGGCGCCAGGCCCACTGCCGATCGTGATCTGAGCGTCCTGTGCGGCCGACGTCTGGATCATCCCACCGAGTCCGGAGAAGATGCCCTCATCGAGCGCCACGGTGCCGTTGACACCGGTCGACTTCGAGTTCACCTGCAGCAACCAGTTGCCGTCGGACACCTTCACTGCAGAAGCGGTCGCGCCGACGTTGGCGCCGTTGATCGCCGCGGCCACCGACGACAGGCTGCGGTCGCCGGTGGACACCACGGCGACGGTGGAACTGCCGGCCCGGAGTCCACCGCTGACGTCGAACGTGAGGTCGCCGGTGCCGGTCGACACCGCGACCGTGCCACCGATTCCCGCGGAGGTGACCGTGGCGACAGGGTTCGTGCCGATCTGCACCTTGCCGTCCGTCCCGGCGATGGCCGTTGCGTCGACCGACATCCCGAGGTCGACGAGCGCCGACCCACCGGTGACCTGCACCGTGGCTGCGGATCCCTCGTGGGTGGTGGTGAGACGCAGGCGACCGGTGCCGTCGAGCGCGGCCGTCGCGCCGCCACCCGTTCCGTCGATCGCGGTCTGCACCGCGTCGACGAGCGACGAGGCGGAGTACGTGCCCGCGGCGAGGGTGAGCGTTCGCGCCACGCCGTCGATCTCCAGGGCGATGGTGTCGTTCGCCGGAGAGATCACCGTGGATGGTGCAAGTGCGGTCGTCGCCGACTTGACCGCGCCGACCGTTGCCTGCGTGACGGTCACGGTGTACTTGCCGTTGGCCACGCCGGCGCCCACCGATGCAGCGCCGAGTCCGAGCTTCGTGCTGTTCGTCGACACGGCCAGCGCTGCAGCCGTGGTGACCACCGAGGTGTTGCTGGCCACCGTCTGAGCCGTGCGGATGCCATGGGCTCGCGCCAGCCGATCGACGGTGAAACCGATCGAACCTGCTGCGGCCGTGGAGGACAGCGAGACCGAGACCGCGCTCGATGACGACACGGTGGAGGAGAACTTGCTGATGCCGTTGGCGACGAGACCCGACGCCATGCTCTTGAGCGATTCGAAGTTGTTGCGCAGGCGACCCACTGCGTCGCTCTGCAGCTTGACCGCCGATTGGCGGGTGGTGAGGCGGTCGATCGGCTGGCGGTCGACCGCGATCAGACCGCTGACGATCGACTGCACGTCGATGCCGGCTGCCGTGAAGCTGATGCTGTTGGACATCGGGTCCTCCTCGGTGGGCGCAGTTCGTCAGGTTCGGGGTCGGGGTTCATCGACGTCGGGGCGTCGGAAGGTGTGAGAACGAGGGCGAGATGGAAGAAAGGGGGCCCGGCGACGCCGAGCCCCCTTTCTCCGCCGTACAACAAACCGATCAGCTACCGATCAGCGCAGGAGCGACAGGATCGACTGCGGGATCTGGTTCGCCTGGGCCAGCATCGCGGTGCCGGCTTGCTGGAGAACCTGGTTCTTGGTGAACGACACCATCTCCATCGCCATGTCGGTGTCACGGATGCGGGACTCCGAAGCCGAGATGTTCTCGGTGGAGACCTGCAGGTTGTTGATCATCGACTCGAAACGGTTCTGGAGCGCACCGAGGTTGCCACGGGTGGTCGACACGGACGCGATGGCCGAGTCGAGCGCCGTGATGGCCGAAGCAGCGCCGGAATCCGTCGTGACGTTGAGGGCACTGATCGACAACGTCGTTGCGGACACGCTGGCGATGCTCAGCGCAACCGTCTCGCCGGAGTTGGCGCCCACCTGGAAGGTGCCACCCGAGCCAGCAGCGGCGGTGATCGTGCCGGTGAGGTTCATGTCGGCAAGGGGAGTGCCAGTGCCGTCGGCGAGGGTGAACGACTGACCCGAGGTGAGCCCCGCGACCTCGATGGTGAGCGCCGTGCCGGCGCCCTGGGTCGTGGCGCTGACCTTCACCTTGCCGGCGAATGCCTGGATGGCAGCCGAGCCGTTCGCAGCAAGAGCGGCGTTGATGGAGCCTTCCATCGACGACGCGGCAGCAGCGCCCGAGACACCAGCCATCGCGTTCAGGTCGACGGTGACGGCGCCCAGAGCATTGATGTTGATCGCGAAGTCGTCGCCTGCGGTGTGGGTGATCGCGTTGTCCGCATCGAAGCCGCCGGCGCGAGCCGGGGTCACGCCGTACGAACCATCGAGCAACTGCGTCGATCCGAACTTCGTGGTGGTCGAGATACGGGTGATCTCGGTGCTGAGGGCCGTGATCTCGGCCTGGGCCGCCGAGCGAGCTGCCGAGTCGTTCGCACCGGTGTTGGCGCTCTGGACGGACAGGTCACGCATGCGGTTCAGCATCGTGTGGACTTCGTTGAGCGCACCTTCCGCCGTCTGGACGACGCTGATGCCGTCCTGGGCGTTGCGGGTTGCCTGGCGAAGACCGCTGGTCTGGGCACGCAGGCCCTGGCTGATGACGAGGCCGGCCGCATCGTCCGCAGCGCGGTTGATACGGAAACCCGACGAGAGCTTCTCGAGGCTCTTGCCGAGCATGACACTGGTTCCGGCCAAGTTACGTGAAGCGTTGTTGGCCATCACGTTCTGATTGATACGCATTTTTCCCTACCTCCGTGTGTGGGGTGTGTCTGTGTGGGTTCCAATCCGTTGGGACCCTGCCCTGGTTGGGCCCTCATCACTGTTCGGATCGGCACGGCACCCGCAGGGGTTTCGGGGCTGAATCCCCCGCCGTTCCCCCGGCATCCCTCCGAACGTGCGCCGGTCAACGTGCGAGTCGAGCCTGGTCAGGCTCGGATCACGCCTGCGTGGGCCGGAACTCCCAGTGCCACGGTTCGCGGGGCACGGCCTCGACGAACCCGAAGCGGTGGCCGTTCGACCGCATCCATCGCAGTGTTGCCGGATCGTTCACATCGGCATCGAGCGCCATGCCCCAACCGTGGTTGGACGTGCCCGGAACGGCGCCATACCCGCCCTCGGAGTACAGACCCTTGCGTTCGACCAGATCCACCTGTTGCTCGTACGAGCGGTAGGTGTCGGTCACGCGCAGCGTGACACCGTCGGCGGCGGCGGCCTCGACGGCTGCCTTCCACGCCTCGGCGGCGGGGGCATACAGCGCATGTCCGCCCTGTCCGATCGGCTGCAGCACGCCGGGCGGGATGCGGCCGTTGCCATAGGCCTGCAGCTCACTCGGCACCGGCATGGGTCCGAAGCCGCCGATGCGGCCCACGCTCGCGCCGCTGGTGCCCTGCAGCCCTTCGGTGTAGATCCCCCCGACAGGAACGGCCATCGACGAGCTCGACGGAGCGCTTTGTCGTGCTTCCAATGCCTCCTGGTACACGGCACCGAACGGATCGAAGCCCGACGCGACCGGATCGGGTGTGATCGATTCCAGCGAGAGCCCCACCTGAGACGTGGCCACTGCGCTCTGCGGCGCGAGCCGCTGCCGGATGGCCAGCAGGCGGGCTTCGATGGCGGAGATGGGACCGATCGAGAGCATGGTCTCGGTGATCGTCCGGTGCGAGCCGACGCCGTCCAGAGAGCTGTCCCTCCTGCGCTTCCGGTCATCGGTTCGGGCATCGGTCGAGCACGCCAGCTGAACCGAACGCCATGAACCGGCTGATCTGAACCGGCTGGGTCAGGTGTCGGCCGTGACCCGGTCGGCCAGCGCCATCCAACCGCGGCAGGGCATGACCTGTGCCCCGTGTGCTCGTGCGGCAGCCGCAGCATCGTCGTCGTCGGTGACGAACAGCATCGGCAACTCGGGATCGACCGGAGCGACCAGCTCCCACAGCGCGTCGCGCATCGTGCCGTCGCTCGGCACGGGCAGCACCTGTACGTGATCGCGGCCAGGGGCGTCCGCTGCATCGGCGCCGACCACCACGGCGACTCGAGTACCGAAGCGCGACGCCACGCGCTCGCTGGCGTCGACCGTCCAGCGTCGAGCGGTGACCAGATCGGCGCCAGGCCATGCTGCTGACGAGAAGCTGTCGCCATCGACGAACACGTTCGGCACTTCGCTGCGTCGGCCCAGCGGGCGCATCACCGGACGGTACGACCAGTGTTGGCTGCGCTTCACCTGCAGCGCGGGATGAGCGGCCGACTTCGGTCGCTGAGGCCGTTCGCGCAGCAGCAGTGTGGTCACCGCCAGCGGGACCGCGAGGAACCACCATGGCCCGAACAGGTCGGTGATCCATTGACGCCACACCCACACCGTCGCGAGCACGGCGCCGAGCGAGGCCCACCCGGCGTACACCAGCACGACCCGCGCCCATGGCGTCGGGTTCGATCCCGGCTCACCCGCCGGCCGCGCGGCGAGCACCGAGGCCTCATCACCGTGCGTTCCCGGCGCGGCGAGCGCGCCCGGGCCGACGTCCTGCGGTGACGAGGCAGCGTTGGGTCCGCCGGGCGAGCGCGGCGTAGCGGTGACGGTGTGATCGATCAGTTGGATGATGACAGTCCAGCACTCAGCAGCCCCCGCAGCGCGGCAATCCTCACGGGTCCGTCCGACGCTCCTGTCGAAGGTGCCGTGACGCATCGCCGCGATCTCGACGGACCGGTGTCCGGAGGCGTCAGCGTGCAACCACCCCGACCGACCTAGGATCGCCAACGGTGGATGAGCCCTTGATCGACGTGTTGATCGTCGAAGACCACGACATGGTGGCGCAGGCCCTCGCGGCGGCGTTGACAGCGACGGGGCTCTTTCGCGTGTGCGGATGCATGCGCACCCGCGCCGAGGCGATGCACGCGATCACGGCCCGCCCGCCCGACGTGGTGGTGCTCGACCTGCGCCTGGCCGACGGCGATGACACGACCTCGTTCGTTCCCGACATCCTCGCCGGTGCTCCCGACGCCAAGGTGTTGATCGTGAGCGCGTGGGGTGACGACTGGTCGGTGTCTCGTGCCGTGGAAGCGGGTTGCCATGGCTACCTGTTGAAGGAGCAGGGCCTCGAGGAGCTCGTCGACGGCATCCGCGCCGTCGCCCGCGGCGAGGCGACGTTCGCGCCGGCGGTGCTGAGCCGTGTGCTCAAGCTGCTCCGACCAGGCACGGTGACCACCGAAGCGCTCACGGCCCGAGAGACCGAGGTGCTGCGCCGTCTGGCCGACGGGCTGACGACCGAACAGATCGCCGCAGATCTGTACGTGAGCGTCAACACCGTTCGCAACCACGTGAACAACATCATCCGCAAGCTCAACGTGCACTCCCGTCTCGAGGCCGTCAGCTACGCACTCCGCAACGGCCTCATCCGCGTCGGCTGACCACCGGGCCGCTGTCGAGTTGGAACTGCGCTCGTTGCTCCGCCGCGTCTGACCGGTGACGTCGGTCTGAGCGATCTCCGGTGGTCCCGTGCGAAGAACCTCAGTCGGCCGGCCGCGGGATGGTCTTGTCGACCCGGGGAAGTTCGATGAAGGTGCGACCAGGGGTGAGCTCGACGATCGTGCCGTCGGCTGCCGTCAGCGAGAACGGCGCCAGCCTGTCCGAACGCGTCCACATGGCCGCGACGTACCGGCCACCGGTGAAGACGAACGCTCGACCGCTGCCGATCGTCTGTGCATCAGGGCTGTCGGAGATCCCGGGCACGTAGTTCATCTCGAGCACCACCACGTTGTCGGTGGTGACCGGTCCACTGAGGGCGTCTTCATGGACGCGACGCTCCATCGTGCGCCGATACAACCCGACGGTCTCGTCCCACGTCCATTCGACGTCGATCGAGTCGAGGGTGATCAACGCTCCAGGGCTGGGAACCCCCTGCGCCGCCTCACCGGCGGAGCGATACGAGAACTGCTGCGGCGGTGGTTGCGAACCCTGAGGGGCCTGCCCCCACAGCGCGCCGGTGTTGGAGTACAGGTTGTGTGGCGCCTTGCGATCGTTCGACCGGAAGTACACCGGAGCGCGGCTGGGCCCGATGTCGACGAGGTCGCTCGATCGGATCGCATCGGTCACGGTGCGATTGCCTCCACTCCACGCGAACAGCGGGTGGTTGAACGCACCGAAGAGATCGATGTCCTGCAGACGCCCCGAACGAATCGGTCCGACGGGTTCGGCGCCGCGGCTCTGGAAGACCAGTGCGAACCGAGTGAGATTGTCGTTGACGATCTCCTCCACGACGATGTCGGCCTCGTTCATCCCACTCTGAGGACGGGCGCCCGGCGCGTTGTCGATCTTCACGACCAGCGCGGGCAGGGCGGCGATGAACGGGTCGGTGGCCGACAAGCCGGTCAACGGATACACCGGTGGCGGCGGCTCGGTCGTGGTGGTGGCCGCCTCGGTCGTGGTGGGCGTCAGCGTGGTGGTGGGCGTCAGCGTGGTGGTCGTGGTGACCGTCGTGGTCGCGGTCGCTGCAGTGGCGACGCTGGAGGTTGCGACCGACGGATCGGCACTTTCGCTGCTACAGGCGGCGAGGCCGACGGCGATCAGCAAGGGAAGGATCGCTGCAAGGCCCAGACGGCGACGGGGACGTGGTTGCACGATGGAGAGCTCCTCGGGGGGATCGACCGCCGGGTCGCCAACCCGGAAACGTCATCAGTCTGCCCGCTCTCGACCCGCGAGCGGCATCAGCCCGGTCTGCGGCCCAGTGCGCTGCGCAGCTCGACGAACACCTCGGTCCCCACGATCGCGGTCAGCTCGTCGGCCAGCGAATCGATCACCGGCTGCGTGCCGACATACGCCTCGGGCTCCTCGGTGCAACACCAGGCCATCTCATCGCCGTCGTCGCCCCAGTCGTCGCGTGTCCATCCGCGCACCGTGGCGATCTCCACGTCGTCGGCACGCATCTGCCAGTCCACCTTCACTGGCAACTGCCAGCACACCGACGGCTTCCAGTCGATCGGGGACTCTCCGGCATCGACCGCTCCCAGGTGGAGCGCACACCCGGCGCCGCCCGCGAACCCCGGCCGATTGAGGAAGATGCACGCTCCGTCCACGATGCGCGTGTTGGTGAACGTCGAGTCGCTGAACACTCCGCCAGCCGCCATGTCGACCGCCTCGGCGTGGAACTGGAAGCGGTCGGGCGAGAGCGTGGCCGCGAGCGCAGCAGTGTTCCGTGCCTCGTCGAGCCCGTCGAGCTCCGCGCCCAACGAGCAGCAGCCGTGCCCGAGGTGTGCTGCCTTCTCCGTGCCGATGCCATGGCAACCGCGACCCCAGATGCACGTCCACGTCGAGGTGATGAAACGACGATCGAACCGCCACAGCGTGTCGCCGGCATCCACCTCGACATAGATGTCGTCACCGGGCGACGGTGTCGGCACATGGCTCATCGAGGATCAGCTTGGCATGAGTCGAACCAGTCGATCGCGCCGCGGGCAGCGGCGACTCCGGTGCTGAACGAGGCCTGCAACAGATAGCCACCCGTCGGTGCTTCCCAGTCGATCATCTCGCCGGCGACGAACACGCCGGGCATGCGTCGCAGCATGAATCGATCGTCCACCTCGCTGAGGCGAACTCCGCCTGCGCTCGAGATCGCCCGTTCGATCGGCATCGTGGCAGTCGTGGTGAACGGCAGTGCCTTCAGCAGTGCGGCCAGCTCGAGCGGGTCGGTCGGCAGATGTCGACCAGCCACCTCGCGCACGAGTGCCGCCGCGACCGGCGACAGGCCGATGGCACGGCGCAACAAGGTGCTGGTCGACTGCCCGCCGCGTGCGCGAGCCAAGCGTTCGACCAGCTGTTCGGACGACAGATCAGGTTGGAGGTCGATGCTGATGGTGCATCCACCCGATTGCTCGATGGCGTCGCGCGCCACCGCGGACACGGCGTACACGGGTCCGCCCTCG
>JANNQK010000270.1:0-3729 GCA_031400715.1 Actinomycetes bacterium
CGGTGCCACGAGGGCACCGGGGGTGTCGAGCGGGGGGATCGCACGTGACAACCCACCCTTGGTTCATTGCATTCCCGTGCGGAGGACCGCGGTCAGGAAGCTGGGATCACATCATGCCGCCCATGCCACCCATGCCACCCATGCCGCCGCCACCGGGCATCGCCGGTGCCGACTTCTCGGGCTTGTCGGCCACGAGGCACTCGGTGGTGAGCACGAGGGCCGCGATCGACGCTGCGTTCTGCAGCGCCGCGCGGGTGACCTTGGCCGGATCGATGATGCCGGCCTTCACCAGGTCGACCATCTCACCGGTCGCGGCATTGAGGCCGGTGGAACCGGTCGCCGCCTCGACCTGCTGCACCGTGACGGCGCCTTCGAGGCCAGCATTGTCGGCGATCAGACGAGCAGGGGCAACGAGTGCTTCCCACACGGTCTTGGCGCCGGTTGCCTCGTCACCCTCGAGGGTCTTGATCAGCTCGGCGACCGCCGGGCGAGCACGCAGGAGAGCGGTGCCGCCACCGGCGACCACGCCCTCTTCGATCGCTGCACGAGTGGCCGACACCGCATCTTCGATGCGGTGCTTCTTCTCCTTGAGCTCGACCTCGGTGGCTGCGCCGACCTTGATCACGGCAACGCCGCCGGCCAGCTTCGCCAGACGCTCCTGGAGCTTCTCGCGATCCCAGTCGGAGTCGGTGTTCTCGATCTCGGCCTTGATCTGGTTGACGCGGCCGGTGACGTCATCGTGCTCACCCGCACCATCGACGATGGTGGTGTTGTCCTTGGTGATGATGACGCGCTTGGCACGGCCCATCAGATCGAGGGTGACGTTCTCGAGCTTGAGACCGACCTCTTCGCTGATGACCTGACCACCGGTGAGCACGGCCATGTCCTGCAGCATCGCCTTGCGACGATCACCGAAGCCCGGCGCCTTGACCGCTGCAGAGTTGAACGTGCCGCGGATCTTGTTCACAACGAGTGTGGCAAGGGCTTCGCCCTCGATGTCCTCGGCGACGATCACGAGCGCGCGACCGGTCTTCATGACGGTTTCGAGCGTGGGCAGCATCGCCTGGACGGTCGAGATCTAGCCGGCGTGCAGCAAGATGTACGGGTCTTCCAGCACGACTTCCTGGCGCTCGGCATCGGTCACGAAGTACGGCGACAGGTAGCCCTTGTCGAACTGCATGCCCTCGGTGAACTCGAGCTCGGTCCCGAAGGTGTTGCTCTCCTCCACGGTGACCACGCCGTCCTTGCCGACCTTGTCGATCGCGTTGGCGATGACCTCGCCGACGGACGCATCGGCGGCCGAGATGGTCGCGACGGCGGCGATGTCGCTCTTGTCGTCGACCTCGCGGGCCTGCGACTTGATCGACTCGACGGCGACCGCAACGGCCTTCTCGATGCCCTTCTTGAGACCCATCGGGTTGGCGCCGGCGGCCACGTTGCGCAGGCCGAGGTGCACCAGCGCCTGTGCGAGCACGGTGGCGGTGGTGGTGCCGTCGCCCGCGACGTCGTTGGTCTTGGTGGCGACTTCCTTCACCAGCTGGGCGCCCATGTTCTCGAACGGATCGTCGAGTTCGATCTCTTTCGCGATGGACACGCCGTCATTGGTGATGGTGGGGGCGCCGAACTTCTTGTCGAGTACGACGTTGCGGCCCTTCGGCCCGAGCGTGACCTTGACCGTGTCGGCCAACTTGTTCACGCCGGCTTCGAGGGCGCGACGCGCCTCGTCATCGAACTTGAGTTGCTTCGCCATGTGGTGTCAGCTCACTTCTCGACGATCGCGAGGACGTCACGGCTGGTCAGGATCAGGAGGTCCTGGCCATCGATCGTGACTTCCGTGCCGCCGTACTTCGAGTACAGGACGGTGTCGCCGACCGTGACGGTGAGCGGGGTGTGGGTGCCCTTGTCATCGCTCCAGCGGCCCGGGCCGACGGCGATGACGGAGCCCTGCTGGGGCTTTTCCTTGGCGGTATCGGGGATCACCAGACCGGACGCAGTGGTCTGCTCGGCCTCGTTGGGCTTCACGACGATGCGATCGTCAAGCGGCTTGAGTGACATGGTGCAGGCCTCCATTGGCTGAACACGTTGCTGATATGGATCGGTGGACGGCCGATTAGCACTCGACCATCGCGAGTGCCAAGGTTACGCGCCCGATACCCCCGTTAGCAACCGGGAGGTGAGAGTGCTAATGCTCGGCTCGGGTTCCCTCGCGGCGAAGCGGGTGGAACAATGGTCGGGTGCCGTCAGAGCCGGGCCTCATCGAGTTCCTCGTGCCCGACGAGCGCGCGTTCGGCCCAGCAGAGGGTGATTCGCTCGGAGGCAGCGGCGCCGGCACGACGTTCGTCGGGTTCGACGGTGACCTGTGGGATGACCAGCCCGCACGGTCGCCCCGATCACGCTGGCTGCCGATCCTCACCGGCATCGCCGTCACCGGGCTGGTGGTGAGCGGCGTGGTCGCCGCGGCCCCATGGTCGGCAGACGACGCTGCTGCAACGCCGACGACGGTGGCCGAGCAGACCGCTTCGAACCCGACGACGCTCGCTGCGATCCCGGATGCGCCGGTCGACCCCTCGCTCACCGGGTGGGTACTCGATCCGGTCCCGACCGGCGTGCGCCCGACATACCTCGCTCGTTCCGTCGACCTGCGGCCCGACGAGTCGGGCTGGGGAGAGGTCTGGGCGTCGCCGGGCGCGACACGCGCCTCCGGTCGATGGTTCTCACTGACGTTGCAGCCCTTCGTGGAGTTCAGTCCCACCAGACCGGAGCTGTGGTTTGCGGTCGACGTCGCGGGCCGGCCCGGACACGCACGCGTGGCGACGGACAGCGTCGTCTCGCTCAGCTACGACGCAGGACAGCCAGACAGTTCTCGGCTCGTCACCATCGACGCATACGGCATGGGACTCGAGGAGATGACCGACCTGGCCGACTCGATCGCGATCGTGGACGACAGGCCGCAGATGGTCGACGATCGTCCGGATTTCACCCGACCCGAACTGCTCAACGGGCTGGTTCAGATCGTCGCTGCGCGCACCGACATGGACCTGACCACGAGCGCGATCCTCGGTGGGACCCAGCGCACGAGAGCGTTGTACAGCGGTCCTGGCCAGTTCGATGTCACGCTTGTTCAGGAGCAGACCCTGCATGTCGCTGCCGCAGGCGGCGATGTCGCGGCCCTGATCGCGCTGGCGTTCACGTCGGTGCCGTTGGCCGACGGATGGGGGCCGAAGGGCGACTTTGCAGGCAACAACCTCGTCGTGGGCTACCGGACGATCGACGATTTCGACCTGACCGTCGCCCGTTGGCGCGACGGCGAGACGGAACTGTCGCTGCTCACCACCGGAGACCTCGGCGATCTTCTGGAGATGCTCCCCCACGTGAAACTGGCGTCGGCCGAGGACTGGGCCGCGGCCGAGAGGAGCCTGCACACCGACCCGCATGCAGACGAGCCGTCGCCACGAACGCCGCCGGAGATCACGGTCGATGCGACGGTCGAGATCACGCTCGCCTTCACCGTCGACGTGACCGCCGCCGACGGAACGGTCGTGCATCGATTCGCACCGTGGGACCTCGAACCGGTCAGCCGGCCGGCAGCCGGATCGCGCGGCGACGGGTGATCGAGTTCCTCGTCCCCCGTGCCGGCGCGTTCGGCCCGGCCGATGCCGGCGACTTCGTGGGCTTCGATGGCGACGACGGCGGAGCCAGCTCCTTCGATGAGCAGCCGCCACCATCGCG
>JANNQK010000271.1:0-25379 GCA_031400715.1 Actinomycetes bacterium
CGGGCGACGAACGAACCGCCACCGTCTTGCTCGGCGAGGCGGCCAAGCTAGCTCACGACACCGGCAACGAAGACACCACCCGGCTTTTGAACAAGGTGGTCGACGTCGTCGACGTCGAGGCGGGCACCGTTCGGCTGAAACAGCAGGTGGCCAAGAGCGACGAGATGGCCCTCGACACGCGCAGCACCAAGACCACCCGGATCCGTCGCGAGCCATGAGCGGCACGGCGTCGTCCACGTGCCCGAACGGCCACCAGTCGAGCGATCCCGAGTGGTGCGACACCTGCGGTGCTCCGATGGCCGGGCCCAGTGCGGCTGCCGTCGCGGCTGCCGCGCCGGCATCGACCAGCGCCGCCGTACCGGCATCGTCGGCGGCGGCCACGACCACCCCGGTGCCGTGCCCGCATTGCGGCGAGATCAACGCTGCCGACAACCTGTTCTGCGAGTCGTGCGGGTACGACTTCACCACCGGCCAGGCGCCCGAGCCTCAGGTGGGAGCGATCGCCGTCCCGGTCGCTGCTGTCCTTGACGGTGCTGCCCCTGACGGTGACACAAAGGACGGGTCGCACGCCGGGACCGGAGGCCCGAATGCCGAGGCGCCGGATGTCGTGGCGAGCGGGTCGCCCGTCAGCGCGGGAACCACATCTCAGAACACGCCGGCGTGGATCATCGTCGTCGAAGTCGACCCGATGTGGCATGCGATCAAGGGCGAGCTCGCCGATCGCCCGTTGCCGCCGCCGTCCACCAGCACGGTGCCGTTGTTCCAACACACCTCGCTGATCGGCCGCACGAGTCAGTCGCGTGGGCTGCGTCCCGAGGTCGCGCTCGATGTCGACACTGCCGTGTCGCGCCGGCATGCCCAGTTGCTGGTCGAAGGCGATCAACTGAGTGTGGTCGACCTGTCGTCGACCAATGGCACCTACGTGCTCCATCCCGGTCAGGCACCCGACGCTGACACGACTCCTCTGGCGTCGGGTGTTTCCACAGCGCTCGCCGACGGCGACCAGATCTTCCTGGGAGCATGGTCGCGACTCACGGTCCGTCGCGCCTGACGGAGCACTCACCGGCGCCGAGAGCGTCTGGACCGAGGAGAGCGGCGGCTGAGTCAGACGCCTTCGAAGTTGAGGAGCGCGTTTTCGACGACTTCCCCGAGCGCCGGATGGATGTAGTACTGACCTCTCGCCATCTCGTCGATGGTTCGCTCGTAGCGGATGCCTTGGATCAACTGCTGGATGAGACTCGACGCATGGGGTCCGATGATGTGTGCTCCCACGAGGCAACGGGTCGCACGGTCGGCGATCAGCTTGCAGAAGCTCGTGGTGTCCTCGAGCGCCCACCCATAGGCGACGTCGCTGTAGTTCTGCACGGCCACCATCACATCGATACCGGCATTGCGTGCCTCGTGCTCGGTCATCCCGACGCTGGCGATCTGGGGGTTGGTGAACACCGCATGAGGCACCGCGCGGTAGTCGTTGACGCGCAGGACATCGGGACCGACGATGTTGTGTGCGACCGTCCGGGCCTCGTGGTTGGCCACGTGCTTGAGCTGGAAGGGTGAGCTGATGTCGCCGAGCGACCACACGCCGGGCACCGATGTCGCACCCGTCTCGTCGACCACGATCCGGCCGTCGGGGTGCAGCGCCAGCCCTCCGGCGGCAGCATCGACGGTGTCGCTGTTGGGCACGCGCCCCGTGGCCACCAAGATGTGCGTGCCCTCGAGCACGCTGCCGTCGCGCAACGTGAGATGCACCATCTCGCCGTGGCGCTCGACCCTGTCGACCGAGGTGCCCAGCCGGAGGTCGAATCGCGTCGCGAACGCGGCCGTGATGGCCCGGCTGATGTCGTGGTCTTCGGCGCGGAGCAACTGCGGTCCGCGCTGCACGATCGTCACGCGTGAACCGAACGAGCCGAACACGTGGGCCAGCTCGCAGGCGACGAACCCGCCGCCGAGCACGATCAGGTGCTCGGGCACCGACTCGACCCGCATGATGTCGTCGCTGGTGAAGTAGCCGACCTCGGCCAGACCGGCGATGTCAGGCACCATCGGTCGTGCGCCCGCCGCGATCACGAATTGGCGTGCTTCGATGCGGCGGACACCGGTGGGCGTGGTGATCTCCATCTGCCGTTCGCCGACGAACCGGCCACGGCCCGCATGCACGGTGATGTTCGGGCACTCGTGTGTGCGGTAGTGCGCGCCGCCCTCGGCGATGGGGTCGATTCGACCGAACACCCGGTTGCGGATGTCGAGCCAACGAACGCCGTCGACGTGGGCGTCGACACCGAGCCTGGCCGAGTGCTCGACGGTCTGGACGATGTCGGCGGCGTGCACGAACATCTTCGTCGGGATGCAGCCACGGTTCAGGCACGTGCCGCCGAACACCCATTCCTCCACCATCGCGATCTTCCAGTGGTCGATCGCGGGCGAGACGATCGAGTTGCCGCTCCCGGCGCCGAGGATGATCAGGTCGTAGTGCTCGAAGGGCAGTGTCTCCATACGGAGGGTCACGGTACCTGGACGGGAGGCACCGAGGTCACGGCGTTCCACATCGCTTCGTCCGGCGCGCCGATCATCGCCCGGTACACCGGCTCGGGATACACGAGGTGCGGTTTGGCGGGGTCGATGGCAGGTTGTGGCACGGCCTCGGACGGGCGCTCGAACGCTGCGGGCGACGTGAAGCGAGCGAGCTCGCCGCCCGAGATGTCGACCAGGGCTTGCACCTCGGGATCGATCCAGGCGCGCTCGTCGATCGCTCCACCGGTGGCCACTTCGAGCGCGAGACCCTCGGGGCCGGCGAAGTACATGCTCTGACACATGCCGTGGTTCATCGGGCCGATCACGGGAACCCCGCGGCTGCGGATGCGGTCACGCATCGCGTACAGGTCGTCGAGCGTGTCGACGTTGAACGCCAGATGCTGCATCGTGCCGGCGGTGACCTGCCCGCCTGCGTTGCCCGCGTGGGTGACGCCGATGATCTGCTCGTCGGGGTTGTCGGGGTGCTGCTGGAAGGCGATGTAGCACGCCGGGCTGAGTTCGACGAACGCATGGAACGTGTTGGCGACTCCGTGCATCCAGTACAGCGCCTTCAGTTCACCTCCGAGCACGTCGGTGAAGAACTCGATCTGGCCCTTCATGTCGCGCGTCGCGATGGCCAGGTGGTTGATGCCGTTCGGATGCAGTGCCATCGGATCAGCGTAAGCCGCGAGCGCGTGGCGCCGGTCAGTCGGCGGAGCTGTTCGCAGTTCGCCGAATGACGTTCAGCGGGCCGGGGTCACCGTCTCGTGGCGATGCAGGTCGGCGTGGACCGCGTGAGGATCGCCGGCGTACTGGGCGGCGGTGATCCGGTAGGTGCCGCCCTCGGTGAGCCACGTGGAGCCGATGCGGACATCGAGCTGGCGCAGGTCGAGCGCTGCCGTCGCGATCAGGGCGGTGCGTGCCGGCACGTGCACCCGGGTGAAGCCGACGAGCCGTTCGGCCGGCCGTTCGTGGCGCGAATCGGGCACCCCGGCATAGAACTGCACGACGGCGTCGGCATCGACATCGCCGGTGTTGGTCACCGTGATCTGAGCGCTCGCGCCATCGGCCTCCACTGCGAGCAACCCGAGCGTGAAGGTGGTGTACGACAGGCCGAATCCGAACGGGTAGGCAGCCTGATGGCCATCACGGGTGAGCTTCCAGTGGCCGTGCCACAGGTCGTACACCTCGGTCTCGGCGTCGGGGTCCCAGTGCGGCAGATGCGCTTCGTCGTTGGGAATGCTGAACGGAAGGTGACCGCTCGGCACCACGTTCCCGAGCAGCACATCGGCGAGCGCATGGCCGCCCTCCATGCCGGGGTACCAGAGCATCACGATCGCCGGCACGTCGTGCCGCCATCCCTCCATCACCGTCGCACTG
The DNA here is from genome assembly GCA_031400715.1 of Actinomycetes bacterium. Taxonomy (GTDB): domain Bacteria; phylum Actinomycetota; class Acidimicrobiia; order Acidimicrobiales; family Ilumatobacteraceae; genus VFMC01. Next base: position 3,892 of record JANNQK010000271.1, read on the forward strand.
CCGCTCATCACGACGACGATCGTGTTCGGGTTCGTGGCCACGGTGCCGAGGATGAGCGCCTCGTCGTTGCTCGACAGCGCCAGATGGCGGCGATCGCCGCCGGGGGCGAACCCGCTGTCGTCGAGCCCGGTGATCTGATCCGTGTCGGCGGCGGCCGGGAGCGGCTCCGCGTCGGCCGGGAGCGGCTCGGTGGCAGGCGCCGGTGCGAGCGCGGCGATGGCCACACGGTCGTCGTCGCTCATCGGCGGGAAGAGGGTGCCCATCAACCCAGCCGTTCCGGCCGCGTCGATGTACTCGCCCTCGTCGGCGTGGGTGAAGCCGACAACGACGATCGCGACGTCGGCATGCTCGGCGATCGAGGTGTCGCGATCGCTGTGCTCCACGATGCAGCTGGGCAGCGCGGCACGCAGTCCGATCAACGGTGTCACCACGTCGGTCACCACGACGTCGCTCGACCCTCGATCGCCGAGGTTCTTCGTCGCGGCCAGGCGGCCGATCACGGCCACGCGTCGGAGCGCCGTCGCGTCGAGGGGGAGGACACCGGTGTTGCGCAGGAGCACGATCGAACGCTCGGACGCCTCGCGGGCGAGCGCCCGATGTGCCGGACATGCAGCGATCGCCGGGTCGACCGAGCGAGCGGTGACCGGGTGGAAGCGCAACAAGGTCGCCACGATCCGTTCGACCGCCGCGTCGACGTGCGATTCGGGCAGCCGTCCGTCGGCCACCGCGTCTGCCAGCACCATCGCCCGCTGCTGTCGGAACGGCATCTCCACGTCGAGGCCGGCGCTCACGCTGGCCACTGCGTCGCGCAGGCCGAAGATGAAGTCGCTCGTGACGAAGCCGTCGAAACCCCATTCACCGCGCAACACGTCGGTCAGCAGCTCGGAGTTCTCACCGCAGAACGAGCCGTTCACGCTGTTGTACGCGCTCATCACGCTGGCAACGCCGCCTTCGACGATGCGTCGGAAGTGGGGGAGGTACACCTCGTGCAGCGCTCGATCATCGGCCTGCACGTCCACCTTGAACCGGGCGTTCTCCATCGAGTTGAGCGCGAAGTGCTTGACGCATGCCATCACGTGCTGTTGGGCACCCGAGGCGAGCGCATGGCCCATCTCGCCGACGAGGTACGGCTCTTCTCCATACCCCTCCTGTGCGCGTCCCCAGCCTGGATGCCGGAGCAGGTTCACGCACACGCCGCCGTAGTAGGTGGCGCCCACCGTTCGCAGCTCCGCGCCGATCGCCTCGCCGATGCGACGTTCCAGATCGACGTCCCACGAGGCCGCCCGGGCCATGCTCACCGGGAAGCACGTCTTGGGACCGATCACACAGCCGCGTGGCCCGTCGCTGAAGTGCAGCCCGGGAATGCCCAGCCGCTCCACCACCGCAGCCGGGAACGTGTGGGCGTGATAGCCGCCCTGCATCATGTCGAACAGCCCGGGCCAGGCCTCCAGATCGCCGTCGAGGCACCACAGCTTCTCGTCGATCGTCATGTCGGCGACCAGGGCAGCCGCCTCGCCTGCGGCGTCGGTGGTGCCGACGGCGACTCGTTGGGCAGCCAGCTCGAACGGAGTGCTCATGGCGCGAACGTACCGCCCTCGCCCGGAGCGTGCCGCTCCCACGGATGGGCCGCCTCGAATCGGGCCGCAGCGGCGAGCACGAGATCCTCACGGTGGCGCGGTCCGATCACCTGGAGGCCGATCGGCAAGCCCTCTGCGGTGATGCCTGCCGGCACGCTCATCGCGGGCAGGTTCACCAAGTTGGCCAGCATGCCGTGGATCACCGACATGCCTCCGTGCACCGCGTGCCCGGCGACGGTCGTGGGCATCGGTCCCTCCGCGGCGAACGCGGGCACACAGGTCATCGGTGTGAGCAGCAGGTCGACGCGATCGAAGACCTCGGCCATCTGGTGCACCAGTGCGCGGCGGTGCTCCTCGGTGCGGCCGATCTCGGGAGCGGTCACACGGGGCGCGCTTCGCCAACCCGGTGCGACGAGCGGGTCGAGTCGATCGGTGTGGTGCTGCCACAGATCGGGGTCGATCCCGACGAACATGTCGACCACCTCGAAGCGGACGTACGTGCCGATGTAGTCGCGCAGGTGCACCGCGGCGTCGATCAGGTGGGTACCCGCGGCGGTGGCGAAGCGCTGAGCGGCTCGTTCACAGATGGTGCGCACCTCCGGCTCGACGATCGCGAAGCCCAGGTCGAGCGACCAGCCGATGCGCAACGTGGTGGTATCCCGCTGTCCGGCCGACGAGACGGCGTCGAGGTAGCTCAGGCCCGGTGCGGGAAGGCTCGTCCGGTCGAGCGGGTGGTGCCCGGCGGTCGCGTCGAGCAGCAACGCCGTATCGGCCACGGTGGTCGCGAGCGCGAAGTTCACGGCGTTCTGGGCCTGGTGGGTGACGCCGAAGGTGGGCACGCGGCCATACGAGGGCTTCAACCCCGGCACGCCCGTGAACCCAGCCGGCGTGCGGATGGATCCGCCGCCGTCGCTGGCCGTGCAGAACGGCACGAGCCCTCCCGCGACCGAGGCGCTCGAGCCGCCGCTCGATCCTCCCGGTGTGCGCGCCGTGTTCCAAGGGTTGCGGGTCACCCCCAGAGCGGGACTGGCCGTGTACGCCCAGGCACCGAACTCGGGCGCCGCCGTCTTGCCGATGGGGATCGCTCCGGCGGCGCGCAACCGGGCGACGTGCAGGTCGTCGGTCTGCACCGGCGGTCGACCCTGGAACCATCGCGACCCGCGTGTGGTGGGCATGCCTGCGCAGTCCTCGAGGTCCTTCACGCCGAACGGCACGCCGGCCAGTGGGCCCAGTTCGTCGCTGCGCCCGTTCGCCACCGCAGCGTCCACCGCCGCGGCCGCAGCACGCGACGACTGGGGATCGAGGTGCACCCACGCGTTCAGGGCCGGGTTCGCACGATCGATGCGCGCCAAGCAGTCCTCGAGCAACTCGCGCGCCCCGAGGTCTCCCGCCCTGATCCGCCGAGCCGCCTCGATCACCGTGAACATGCCGCGACCGTACCCCCACCACCAAGCCGGTCCGTGAGCGAAACCACGCGTCACCCGTCGTCCGGCTCACGGACCGTTCAGGCGGAGTCGGTGGCGCGCTGGAACTTGCTCATCAGGTGGGGGCCGGCGACGACCGGGGGGTACCGGGGCGTGTCACCCGGGGCGACGCACGTCGCGATCACCTCGATGCGAGCGTCGACGTTGGCGTTGTGGAAAAAGGCCATGCTCTGGCGGCGCGACGGCCCGGCACCGGGCTCGGGTGTCACCACGCGGTGCAGGGTCGATCGCCACCGATCGTTCGTCCATCGCTGCATCAGGTCGCCGAGGTTCACCACGAACGCGTCGGGCATGGCAGGCACCGCCGTCCACCGATTCGTGGATGGGTCGAGCACCTCCAACCCGCCTGGCGCGTCGTCTTGCCGCAGCACGGTGAGCGTGCCGTAGTCGGTGTGCGGACCGGCGCGCAGCTGGCCCGGCGCCGGCGCGCGCCCGGTGAGGTCGGGGTAGTCCAGCGCGCGCAGTGCCCCTGGCGCTCGATCGACGAACGGTTCGAAGAAGTCGGCCGACAGCGTCAGCGATGTGGAGATCAGCGACAGCAGTCGGCGCGCGAGAGCATCCATCGCATCGAAGTAGGCGCGCAGTGCGGGTTCGAGCGTGGGCAGGGCGGGCGGCCACGGTGTGTCTCCGAATGCCCACGCCGCAACCGGAACCTGCCGATCGAGCACAGCGTCGGGTCGCGGGCCGACGTTGAACGTCTGCTTCAGGTCGGCGAGTCCGGTGTCGGCGCCGAGCGAACGCTCGAGCGCCTCGAACTCGAACGGCAGGTATCCGTACGCGTCGGCAGCGGTGCGCTGCGCAGCCGCCATTCGATCGGGCAGCGGGAGGTCGAAGAATCGGCAGGCTTCACTCCACGCACGGTCGATCACGTCGGGATCGACGCCGTGGCCGACGATCTGGAAGAAACCGACCGATTCGCCGGCGCGGGCGATCTCGTCCGCGGCTGCTGCCGAGCAGAGATCGACCGTGGGGACGGGCATCAGCGCGGGCGGCCCGTGGGGCGGGGTTTGTCGACGCGCGGCCGTCGCGGGCCGCGAGGCGTGTCACGAGGCGATTCTCCCGGAGCATCGCGGGAGTCTCTGCGCGGGTCGATGCGACCTGCAGCGCGACCGGGATCCCGAGGTGTGTCGCGGGGTGCGTCGCGGGGTGTGTCGCGAGGTGTGTCGCGGGGTGTGTCGCGAGGTGTGTCGCGAGGCGGTCGCTTCGCGGTTGCGGCGAACGGGGGAACCGCTGCCGCTCGCGATCGGCGCGGTCGGGAGTAGAGCGCCTTCAGGTAGGCGCCTTCGGGGAACCCGATCGGATGGTCGAGCGCGTGTTCGGATCTGCGTTCCTCATCGAGTTCGTAGCCCGCGTGCGCAGCGCCTGCGTGCACGGCGCGCAAGAAGTCGGCCATCGGCACGCGCGCTGAACACGATGCAGACACCAGCAGGCCACCGATCTCGACCAGGGGTGCCGACAGCTCGGCCAGGCGCTCGTAGGCCTTGATCGCGCTCGACACCGACAGCGCATTGCGAGCGAACGATGGCGGATCGACCACCACGATGTCGAATCGCTTCCGCTCGGCGATCAGCCGCTCGAGGACGGCGAACGCTTCGCCGACGATGGTCTCGTGGCGGCAGGCGGCGACGAGAGGTCGATCCATGTTGAGCTGCATGTTGCGTTCGGCGCCGGCGATGGCCTGCGGGCTGGAGTCGACGCTGAGCACCGATCGAGCGCCGCCGGCCGCGGCGTGAACCGAGAAGCCGCCGGTGCACGAGAACAGATCGAGCACCCGGGCCCCTGATGCGCGGGATCCGACCTCGGCGCGGTTGTCGCGCTGGTCGAGGAAGGAGCCGGTCTTCTGCCCGTGGACGACGTCGGCTTCGAAGCGCAGACCGTGCTCGAGGAACGGCACGGGTGCGACGACGTCGGGCCCGATCAACGACATGCCCTCCACCAGGCCGTGCAGCTCGGTGGTCGGTATGGAGCGTGCGAGGCGGAGCACGATCGACGCGACCGGCACGAGCTCGCGGATGACGGGGACGAGCGCCTGCAGATGCGGCACCCATGCGCCGCTGTAGAGCTTGAGCACGGCGACGTGGCCATATCGGTCGAGCACCAGGCCGGGCAGTCCGTCGTTCTCGCCGTGGATGACCCGGTACGCGGTGGTGCTCGGTCGGGTCGGGTCGGGGGTGATCAGCGGCTGGCGGCGTTCCACCGCCCGGGCGATGGCGGCCCGGAAGAAGGCCGCATCGATGGTGGTCGGCCTGCCCTGGTGGAGCACCTTCACGCGAATGGGCGACGACGGATCGAACAGTCCCACGGCCACGAACTGGCGGTCGTCGTCGAACACGACCGCGAGATCGCCGGAGGCGCCCTCGTGGCTGATCGAGGTGATCGAACCATCGAACAACCACGGGTGTCCGCCACGCAGGCGGCGGATCGCATCGGGGGTCGTCTTCACGGCGAGGCGGCGCTCACCCGGTGTGGGCAACGACGACAGCACGGAACGGGGAGCCATGGGCTCCATCGTGCCACGGCAGGTCCCGAACCAGGCAGAACCTGATGCGGATCGATCGGGATGCTGACGGTTGCGACGTTCTGGTCGCGTCTCCCTGCGGCGGCCGCGGAAGTGCGCGACCAGAACGATCTCGCTGCGACCCAAGCTGTGGAAAACCGTCAAGGCGAGTGCGGAGAGTGCCGATACCTCCTCGGTCACGCGTGCCTCATGTCATCGACCTGCCATCGACCTCGTGTCGACCAGCATCGACCAGGCGGCATCCGTAGACTCGACCATTGACCGGATGGGGTCCCCCACCCCTGCACAGACGGGCACGAACAGATGACCCTTCACCCAGACCAGACGGCATCGCTGCGTTGCGTGCTGATCGGTGCCGACAGCCTGCTCATCGAGTGTGGCGAGCTGCTGCGTTCACGCGGTCATGAGGTGGTGGCGGTCGTGGCGGGCGCCGCGAAGGTGGCCGACTGGGGTCGTCGGCTGGGTCTCCAGGTGCTCGATGCGAGCGGCTCGGCGTGGGTGGACGAGTTGCGAGGCGTGCCCTTCGACCATCTGTTCGCGATCACCCACCTGGCGATCCTGCCCGACGAGGCGTTGGGGCTGGCGACGCGCAGCTCGATCAACTTCCACGACGGTCCACTGCCCAGGTACGCAGGGTTGAACGCTCCAGCGTGGGCGCTGATCAACGGTGAGATCACCTATGGCATCTCGTGGCACGAGATCACCAGCGGAATCGACGAAGGCGACCTGCTCAAGCAGCAGATGTTCGAGGTGTCGCCGGCCGAGACGTCGTTGTCGATCAACACGCGCAACTTCGAAGCAGCGATCGACAGCTTCGCCGAACTGGTCGACGAGCTGGCGTCGGGCACGGTGCAGCGCACCCCGCAGGACCTGTCGACCTCGCGCACGACCTACAAGCGCAACGATCGGCCTGCGGCCCTGTGCCGGCTCGACTGGCGGCGGTCGGCGGTCGAGCTGGAACGGCTGGTGCGCGCCCTCGACTTCGGTCGCTACGCCAACCCGTTGGGCTCACCCACGCTGGTCGGTGCGGGCACCGCCGTCGTGGTGAAGCGAGCGGAGGCTCGTGATGGTGATCCGTCCAATGGCGAGCCAGGCGAGGTGCTCGAAGCAGATGGCGGCGAGTTGGTGATCGCCACGGGTGACGGTGCGATCGCACTCACGTCGTTCGAGACCCTGTCGGGCGACGAGATCTCCGTCGCCGATGTCGTGACCAAGCTCGGCGTGGCGGCCGGTGCGCTCCTGGCGTCGATCGACGACGAAGGTGTCGACCAGGTGAGCGAGCTCGGCCGGCGCCTGGCCAAGGCCGAGCGCTTCTACGAGGGTCGCCTCGGTGCGATCGAACCGGTGGAGCTGCCGTGGGCATCCACTGCCACAGCCGAACACGCGGCGCGCTACGCGACGTTGCCGGTGTCGGTGCCAGCGGCCCTGATCGAGCGCTTCGGTGCCGACGCCGACGTTGCCATCGTCGCTGCGTTCGCCACCGTGCTCGCCCGCCTGTCGGGCAAGCAGCAGTTCCACCTCGCTCTCGCCACCGGTGGAACATCGGCAGCGGCCGTCGCCGGCGCACCGCTGGTGTCCCACCAGGTGCCGATGGCAGTCGACCTGGCGATCGACCAGCCAGCGGCGCCGGCCGTCGCCGCAATCGCGGCCGAACTCGCCGGCATCGACGCCCGTGGATCGTTCCTGCTCGACCTGGTGGGCCGTGACCCCGACCTGCGCAGACGTCGCGAGCTCGCGGCGGGCACGATCGCCCCGATCGCGGTGCGCTTCGGCGCCGCCGTGTCATCGATGGCACCCGGCACGGTGGTCGAGTTGGTGGTGAACGACCACGTCACGTCGGTCGTGATCGACGAGGCACTCGTGTCTCGCGGCGATGCCGATCTGTTCGTGGCGTGCTTCCAGGCCGTCCTCCATGCGGTGGCCACCCAGCCCGACACACCGTTGTCGCACGTCGACCTGTTGGGCGCCGGCCTGCGCACACAGGTGCTCGAGTCGTGGAACCAGACCGCGGTCGACTTCCCCGCGCACGCCTGCATCCACCATCTGTTCGAAGATCAGGCCGACCGCGCTCCCGATGTCGACGCGTTGGTGTTCGAGGATCAACGGATCACCTATCGCCAGCTCGACGCCCGCGCCAACCAGGTCGCAGCCCATCTGCGCACCCTCGGCATCGGACCCGATTCCCTGGTCGGGGTCCACGTCGAGCGCGGCATCGACCTGATGGTCGCAGTCCTCGGCGTGCAGAAGGCCGGCGGGGCGTACGTGCCGCTCGACCCCACGTATCCGGCCGACCGCCTCGAGCACATGATCCGCGACAGCGGTTGTGGGGTGATCATCACCCTCGGCCGGCTGGAACGGATCCTGCCGCTGCCCGAGGGCAGCTCGGCCCACGTGGTCAGGATCGATGCCGACTGGTCCACCATCGCGCAGCAGCCCACCGAACGGGTGCGCGCCGAGAGCGGTCCGAGCAACCTCGCGTACTGCATCTACACCTCGGGGAGCACCGGCCTGCCGAAGGGCGTGCTCATCGAGCATCGAAACGCCGTGAACTTCTTCACCGGTATGGACGCGGTGGTCGCCCACGACCTGCCGGCCACCTGGTTCGCGGTCACCAGCCTGTCGTTCGACATCTCCGTGCTCGAGTTGCTGTACACGCTCACCCGTGGCTTCACCGTCGTGGTGTACCTCGACCACGACAAGCTCGACGGCGATCCTCGCGATGATTCGACGACCGCAGACGAGTTCGTTCCCGAGCACGGCGGCGTGCCGATGGACTTCTCGCTCTTCTACTTCTCCGGCGACGAGGCTGACGGCCACGGCAAGGGCAAGTACCGGCTGATGCTCGAGGGCGCGAAGTTCGCAGACACCCACGGCTTCACGGCGGTGTGGACGCCCGAGCGGCACTTCCATGCGTTCGGTGGCCTGTACCCGCACCCTGCCGTGGCAGGCGCCGCGCTCGCAGCGATCACCGAGAACGTTCAGATCAGGTCCGGGTCGGTCGTGCTGCCGCTGCACCACCCGATCCGCGTGGCCGAACAGTGGAGCATGGTCGACAACCTGTCGAACGGCCGCGTCGGTCTGTCGATCGCCTCGGGCTGGTGGCCGCGCGACTTCGTGCTGATGCCTCAGAACTACGCCGAAGCCAAGAAGAACATGTTCCGCGACATCGAGAAGGTGAAGGCCCTGTGGCGTGGCGAGACCGTCACCTTCATCGGTGTCGACGGAGCCGAGGAGCACATCACCACGCTGCCCCGACCGGTCCAGGCCGAGCTGCCGGTGTGGGTCACCACGGCGGGCAACCCCGAGACGTTCATCGAAGCCGGCCGCATCGGCGCCAACGTCCTGACCCACCTCCTCGGCCAGTCGGTCGAACAGTTGGCCCCCAAGCTGCAGGCGTATCGTCAGGCGCGTGCCGACGCCGGGTTCGACCCCGCCACCGGGATCGTGTCGCTGATGCTGCACACCTTCGTCGGCGACGACGATGATCAGGTCCGTGAGTTGGTGCGCCAGCCGATGAAGGACTACCTCGGCACGTCGGTGTCGTTGGTGAAGGAGTACGCCTGGGCGTTCCCGGCCTTCCAGCGGCCCGTGGGGTATGACGTCTCCAACGACGACGACCTGATCGCCAGCCTCAGCCCCGAAGACACCGATGCGGTACTCGAGTTCGCCTTCCTGCGCTACTACGAGACGAGCGGTCTGTTCGGCACGCCCGAGAGCGTGCAGCCGATGATCGACACGCTGAAGGGGATGGGCGTCGACGAGATCGGATGCCTGATCGACTTCGGTGTGCCCACCGGTGTCGTGCTCGCGAGCCTGCCTCATCTCGACCGGGCGAAGGACGTCGCCAATGCGCCTGCGCCGGCGCTGGCCGCCGTCGCCCACCCGTCGGCAACCCTCGACCTGTCGCCGGCCGCGCAGCTGCGTCGCCATCAGGTCACCCACCTGCAGTGCACCCCGTCGATGGCGCGGATGTTCACCTTGGAAGACGACACCCGTGCCGCTCTGGCCGATGTCGCCCACCTGTACGTCGGTGGTGAGGCGTTCCCGGTGCAACTCGCCAAGGACCTCGTCGACAACTCGCGCACGGGCAACGTCACCAACATGTACGGCCCGACCGAGACCACCATCTGGTCGACCACGTGGAAGCTGCACGGATCGCTCGCCACGATCCCGATCGGCACGCCGATCGCGAACACCCGCATCTACATCCTCGACAAGAACCTGCAGCCCCTGCCCGCCGGTGTGCCGGGCGACCTGTGGATCGGCGGCGAGGGCGTGGTGCGCGGATACCACCAGCGGCCCGAGCTCACGGCGGAACGATTCGTTGCCGACCCGTTCGTCGCCGGTGGTCGTATGTACGCGACCGGCGACCTGGCGAAGTGGCGAACCGACGGTTCAGGCATCATCGACTTCCTCGGTCGGATCGATCACCAGGTGAAGATCCGTGGCTATCGCATCGAACTGGGTGAGATCGAGGCTCGGCTCGGCCAGCACCCGGACGTCCGCGAGTGCGTCGTCGTCGTCCGCGAGGACACCCCGGGCGACCAGCAGCTCGTCGGGTTCGTCTCGGCCAAGGACGGGGCGCATCTGCAACCATCGGAGCTGAAGGATCACCTGAGGGTGAACCTTCCGGATCCGATGATCCCTGGCCACATCGTGGTGCTCGACGATCTGCCGCACACGCCCAACGGCAAGATCGACCGCAACGGTCTGCCGTCGCTGGCCTCAGTGCTCGGCCAGCGAGTCCGAGACGTCGTGGTCGCCGACGCCGAGAACGACCTGGAACGGACCGTGCTCGACGTCTGGCGCGAGACTCTCGGCATGCAGGCCATCGGCGTCGACGACAACTTCTTCGACATCGGCGGCCATTCGCTGCTCGTGGTGCGCATGCATCGCCGTCTGAAGGAGGTGCTCGAGCGACAGATCCCGCTGACCGAGCTGTATCGGTTCCCCACGATCCGCACCTTCGCCAACTCGCTCACCTCCGACAGCGCGTCGGCCTCGCTGCAGCAGAGCGCCGATCGCGCCTCGCGCCGACGCGAGCACATGGAGCGCCGCCGCGCCCGCGTTCGATGACCCGACCTCCCACCCCCAGACGCACCCCCAGACGCACCCCCAGACGCACCACCAGACGCACCACCAGACGCACCACCAGACGCACCACCCGACTCGTCTCTCCATCGGAGTTCCCACGTGGCCAGTGACAACGACATCGCGATCGTCGGCATGGCGGTGCGCCTGCCTGGGGCGCAGTCGCCGGAGGAGTACTGGTACAACCTGCGCAACGGCGTCGAGAGCGTGCGCTTCTACACCGATGACGAGTTGATCGCCGCGGGGGTGAAGCGAGACGCCTTGCTGCGCCCGAACTACGTGAAGGCGGGCGCCCCGCTCGACCAGATGGAGCACTTCGACGCCGAGTTCTTCGGCTTCTCGCCGAAGGAAGCTGCGATCATGGATCCGCAGCACCGTCAGTTCCTCGAGGCCTGTTGGGAGGCGCTCGAAGACTCGGGTCACATGCCCGAGCGGTTCGACGGCGCTGTCGGCATCTTCGCCGGTTCGGGCATGGCGGCGTACTTCGCGCAGAACCTGATCACCAACCCCGAGCTCGTGCGCAGCGTCGGCATGTTCCTGCTGCGCCACACGGGCAACGACAAGGACTTCCTCGCTACCCGGGTGAGCTACCTGCTCGACCTGCGCGGGCCGGCGATCAACGTGCAGACGGCGTGCTCCACGTCGCTGGTGGCCGCACATCTGGCGGTGCAGCACCTGCTGTCGGGCGAATGCGACATGGCGCTCGCAGGAGGCGTCACGATCGAGATCCCGCATCGGCGCGGCTACCACTACGAAGACGGTGAGATCCTGTCGCCCGACGGTCACTGTCGTGCCTTCGACCATCGCGCCCAGGGCACCGTGTTCGGGAGTGGCACCGGGGTGATCGTGCTGCGCCGACTGCAGGACGCGATCGACGACGGTGACCAGATCTACTCGGTCATCAAGGGCACTGCGGTGAACAACGACGGATCGCAGAAGGTCGGGTACCTCGCTCCGTCCGTCGACGGTCAAGCGGCCTGCATCGCCGAGGCGCTCGCTGTCGCCGACGTCGATGCCGACACGGTGAGCTACGTCGAGTGCCACGGCACCGGAACGGCGATGGGCGATCCGATCGAGGTCGCCGCACTCACCCAGGCGTTCCGCGAAGGCACCGACAGAGTGGGCTTCTGCGGTCTGGGCAGTGTGAAGACCAACATCGGTCACCTCGACACGGCTGCCGGCGTGGCCAGTCTGGTGAAGGCGTCGCTGGCCCTCCAGCACGCCGAGATCCCTCCCACGTTGAACTACGAAGCACCCAACCCGCGCATCGAGCTCGACGACAGCCCCTTCTACGTGAACGACACCCTGCGCGAGTGGAAGCCCGAGGGCGGTGGCGTCCGTCGAGCGGGGGTCAACTCGCTCGGCGTGGGTGGCACCAACGCCTTTGCGATCTTGGAGGAGCCGCCGGCCCGTCCCAGCCGGCCGAGCACCGAGCCGTGGCACCTGATCGCACTGTCGGGACGGAACCGAGGCGCGCTCGACGGCAATGCCGCTCGGCTGGCCGCACACCTGAGGGCGCATCCCGAGCTCGACCTCGGCGACGTCGCGTACACGTTGCTCGAAGGCCGTCGGCACTTCACCGAGCGCCGCGTGCTGGTGGCCGCCGACCGCGACGAAGCGATCGCGCTCCTGGAGGGCAGCGAGCCGCGGCGAGTGTTCTCGCACACGGCGTCGAGCGAGACCCACCGGCTCGCGTTCATGTTCCCCGGCGGCGGAGCGCAGTACCCGCGCATGGCGATCGATCTGTACGCCGGCGAGCCTTCCTTCGCCGCCGACGTCGATGCCGGGCTGGGGCTGCTCCGCGACAACCACGGCATCGATCTCGCACCCGATCTGTTCTGTGCGCCCGATCGGCTGGCCGACGCGCTCGTCGCCCTCGAGCGGCCCTCGCTGCAGCTGCCGGCGATCTTCATCGTCGAGCACGCCCTCGCACGTCTGCTGATCAGCACAGGGCTGCAGCCCACTGCGCTGATCGGCCACAGCGTGGGCGAGAACACCGCTGCGTGTGTCGCAGGCACGATGACGTTCGAGGACTGCCTCGGCCTCGTCGTGCTGCGCGGCCGGCTGATGGACCGCACCGCCGGCGGCATGCTCGCTGTGCCGCTCGCCGCCGACGAACTGGCGCCGCTGCTCGAGGAGTACGGCCTCGACCTCGCCGCCGTGAACGCCCCCGACCTGTGTGTCGCCTCGGGTGACGACGCCACCCTCGCACGACTGCAGGAGCACCTCGCGTCGATCGGTGTCGAGGCCCATCGGGTGAAGATCAACATCGCCGCGCACAGCCGGATGCTCGATCCGGTCCTCGACGAGTTCGGTGCCTACCTGCGCTCGATCACGCTGTCGAAGCCGACCATCCCCTGGGTGTCGAATCGCACGGGCACGTGGGTGACCGACGCGCAGGCGACCGACCCGGAGTACTGGGTCGCCCACCTCCGCGGCACCGTCCGCTTCGCCGAGGGCATCGCGACCCTCGCCGCCGAGTCGGGACGTGTGTTCCTCGAGGTCGGCCCCGGCAAGACCCTGTCGTCGCTCGCGCGCATGAACCCTGCTGTCTCCTCGTCGCAGGCATCGATCAACGTGTTGCGTCACGCCGACGAGGTGGTGCCCGACGACGCCTTCCTGCTCGGTGTCACGGGCCGCCTGTGGGCCGCCGGAGGACAACTCGACGTGGCGAAGCTGTTCGAGGGCGAGCAACGAATGCGGGTGTCGCTGCCCACGTACGCGTTCCAGGGGCAGAAGTACTTCATCGAGCCGGGCACACGCCACGATGCAGCGGCCGATGCGGCCGATGCGCTGGTCGACAAGGAGAGCGATGCCTCGCGCTGGTTCTGGGAGCCGGTGTGGCGCCGCCGCGATGTCGAGGATCCGATCGACCAGCACATGACCCATCTCGTGTTCGCCGACGCGGCCGGTGTCGCTGATCGGCTGGTGCCGCGCCTGCGCGCGACAGGGCATCGCGTGGTCGTCGTTCGATCCGGCGACAGCTACGCATGCGTGTCGCCGGACGAGTATCGCCTCTCGCCCGAACAGGGGCGCGACGGCTACGACCAGTTGCTGCGCGACCTCACCCAACACGACCGCATCCCCGACCGGGTGCTGCACCTGTCGTTGCTCGCCCACGACGAGGCCCATCGCGACGGCTCGAGCTTCTTCCACCGGAACCAGGAGCTCGGGTTCTACAGCCTGTTGTTCTTCGCCCAGGCGTGGTCGGCCGACGGAGTGAAGCGCCCGCTGCACATCCTGGTGGCCACTTCAGGGAGCCAGCGGGTCGACGAAGGCGACGAGGCTCGCTGGCCCGATCAGGCCACCGTCCTCGGCCCGGCGATGGTGATGCCTCGCGAGTTGTCGGATGTGACGGTGTCGGTGCTCGACCTGTCGCCCGACGAGGTGGCCGCCGCAGTCGGGGTGCGCCGCGGTTCGCCGGTGAGGCGGCTGGCGCGCACCGCCGCCGCGAAGGCCGCGACCGCCGCGCTGCCGATCGACGTCGGCAGCGTCATCGACGCGATCGAGGTCGAATCGCGCGCGGTGGCGTCTGCAGCGGTCGTCGCGGTTCGCAGTGGGCAGCGGTGGATCGCCGACGTGCGGCGGGCGAACGTTCCGGCTGCGGGCGAACTGCCGCTTCGTCAGGGTGGCGCCGTGCTTGTCACCGGCGGTCTCGGCGGGATCTCGCTCACCATCGCCGGCCGGTTGGCAGAGCGACGTGGCGCCAAGCTCGTGCTGATCTCGCGATCGGGCCTGCCGCCCAGGGACCAGTGGGACGACGTGATCGCCAAGGTGGGCGACGCCCACGCCATGTCGCAACGCATCGCTGCGGTGCGCGCCATCGAGACGCTGGGCGGGCAGGTGGAGGTGATGGCCGGCGACGTCACCGATGTGGTGCGCATGCGCGAGATCGTGGCCGAGACGCGCCGTCGCTTCGGGGGCGTGCACGGCGTGGTGCACGCCGCCGGTGTGGTGAACGACGGGCTGATGGTCACCAAGCGGCAGGCCGACGTCGAAGACGTGCTGTCGCCCAAGGTGGCGGGCACGCTCGTGCTCGAGCAGGTGACCGCCGACGACGACCTCGACATGTTCGTGGTGTTCTCGTCCACCAGCACCGTTACGGCCCCGATGGGTCAGGTCGACTACGTGGCTGCGAACGCGTTCCTGAACGCCTTTGCCCAGTCGCGGCAGGGACGCCGCCGCACCAAGTTCCTCGCGCTCGACTGGGGCATCTGGAACGAGGTCGGGATGGCGGCCGAGGCGGCGCACAGGATGGTTGCCGCGGAGTCGGACGAGACGGTTCCGTGCGCCCATCCATGGTTCAGCAGGCGCCGGCAGGCGCAACGAGGCGCCCACGAGCTGTTCTCGTCCTGGAGCCCCGACACCGAGTGGCTGCTCGACGATCACCGCACAGCCAACGGTGACGCCCTCGTGCCGGGCGCCGGCTATCTCGAGGTGGTCCGCGCCGCGCTTGCCGAGATCGGCATCGATCGCGCATTCGAACTTCGCGAACTGGTGTTCTTCCGTCCGCTCGCGATTGCCGATGGTCAGGCGCGCGAGGTGCGGACCCGACTCACGCCGATCGACAACGGCTACTCGTTCGAGCTCGCCGAACGCGTGGAGATCGACGGACCGCCCACTGAAGGTGCCGGCGGCTCGCGCCGAGGTTGGCGGCGCACCGGATCGGCGACGATCCTGTTGCTCGGACTGCCCGAGACGCGGCGGATCGACATCGAGGCGATCGAGGCGCGCTGTGCCGTGCGCGGGCCTCGCCACAGCAAGCAGGAGGAGCACCTCCGCTTCGGACCTCGGTGGCAGGTCGTCAGTCAGTCGCGCTTCGGTGCCGGTGAGGCGCTCGCTCGATTGCACCTGCCCGATCAGTACCACGGCGATCTCGTCACCATCGGCCTGCACCCCGCGCTGGTCGACCTCGGCACCGGTTTCGCGATGGACCTCATCGACGGCTACACGGGCGACCGTCTGTGGGTGCCGATCGACTACGAGACGATCGAGGTGCTCGGATACCTGCCCGCCGATGTGGTGGCTCACGTGCGAGTACACGGTTCGCCCACCGAGGCGAGTGGGTTCGCTCGGTTCGACGTCACCCTGGCCGACGCGAGCGGTCGCGTGCTGGTGGAGGTGCGCGAGTTCTCGATCAAGCGTCTCGACGGCGAACTCGATCTGCAGCCCGGCGGTGTCGGGTCGACGGCCGATGTGGAGTTCGACCACGACGCCCACAGCGACCGTCACCTGTCCAGGAGCGAGCTCGTGTTCCAGCACACCTTGCGCCAGGGCATCCTGCCGGAGGAGGGAGCCGACGCGTTCGAGCGCGTGCTGTCGGGCTATCACCGGGCCCAGGTGATCGTCAGCTCGGTCGACCTGCCGGCACTCGTGTCGCAGACCGTCTCCGCTGCTGCCGCCCAGGCCGGCCCGGCCGGCGGGGAGGATGGCGCGTCGTTCGCCCGACCCGATCTCGACAACGAGTACGTGGCTCCTCGCGACGGCATCGAAGAGGCGCTCGTCGAGATGTGGCAGGAGCTGCTCGGGGTCACGTCGGTGGGTGTGCACGACGGCTTCTTCGACCTCGGCGGTCACAGCCTGATCGCGGTGAGGTTGTTCTCGAAGGTGCGCAAGCAGTTCAGCGTCGACTTCCCGATCTCCGTGCTGTTCGAGGCACCGACGGTGGAGGCCTGCGCGAACCTCATCCGGGCCGCGATCGGCCCCGCCGACGCACATGCGACCGACGGGAGCGCCGGCGAGGTGACGGTCACCGATCGTCCACGGTTCACCTACCTCGTGCCCATGCACACCGGCAGCGGCGGACCCAACCTTCCGTTCTTCCTCGTGGCCGGCATGTTCGGAAATGTGCTCAACCTGCGCCACCTGGCCAATCAGATCGGTGGCGCGCGCCCGTTCTACGGCGTCCAGGCACGTGGACTGTTCGGCGGCGACCAACCCCACGAGACCTTCGAGGAGATGGCCACCGACTACCTGCGCGAGATCCGCACCGTGCAGCCGCATGGGCCGTATCTGTTGGGCGGGTTCTCGGGTGGTGGCATCGCTGCACTCGAGATGGCTCGTCAACTGCGTGAGGCGGGGGAGGAGACGATCCTGTTGGTGATGCTCGACACCCCGTTACCGCAGGGCCCCGAGCTCACCAAGGGCGACAAGGCGAAGATGCACCTGATGAACCTCCGCCGCGAGGGGATCCGCTATCCGATCGATTGGGTGAGAGGTCGTCTTGTCTGGCGCGAGGTGGCGCGCCGGCGCAAGCTCGGGATCATCGACTCCTCGACCGAGGGCGAACTGCACTCCAGTGAGATCGAGGCGGCGTTCTATCGGGCGATCGCTCGCTACCAGGTGCGTCACCACCCCGGCACGGTGAGCCTGTTCCGCCCGAAGCTCAACCCGACCCACGTGTTCGGCCCAGGACGGATGATCAATCGCGACAAGCGCTTCATCTACGACGACAACGGGTGGACGCCGTACTGCGACCGGGTCGAGGTGCACGAGATGCCCGGCGATCACGACTCGATGGTGTTGGAACCCAACGTGCGCGTGCTGGCCGCCAGGATGCGCGAGCAGATCGTGGCCGCCGAGCGTGCCGCGATGTCGCTGTCCGGTCGCGCCACCGCACCGTGACCCCCCGACGAACGGGCACCCGGTGAGCGGTGATCCGGCGAGCGATGATCCGGCGACCGATGATCCGGCGAGCGATGCGGTCCCTGCGACCGCGTTGCGGGTGACCCGAGCCGCCGCGACCGAGATCTCGGCCGTGTTGGAAGCCCTGGTCGCAATGGCCACCGCCGACCGAACCGGAGCATCGGGAGCGCGGGCGACGGTTCGCGTGGGCGCGGCTGCCATCGACCCGACCGACGAGGCCCGTCTGCACCCCGTGGAGGCCGAGATCATCGCCACCGCGGTCGGCAAGCGCCGTCGCGAGTTCGCGTCGGGCCGCGCCCTGCTGAGGTTCCTCCTCGACACCGATCAACCGGTGACGGTGCTCGCGTCGCGGGCGCCGCTCCTCCCCGCTGGTGTGGTCGCCAGCCTCGCCCACGACGACGACATCGTGATCGCCGCGACCAGTCGCGATCCGTCGGTCCGCTCGCTCGGGGTCGACATCGAACCGATCGGAGCAGTCGACGGCGACGTTGCCGATGTGGTGCGGCGACTCGAGGAACGCCACCTCGATCCCACGTTCGTGTTCGTCGCGAAGGAGGCGGTCTACAAGGCGTGGAGTTCATCGGGCGGCAGGTTCCTGAACCACCACGACGTGCAGGTGACCGACACCGGGGGCGGTGGCTTCACGGCGGTCGTGATCGACCAGCAGCGATCGTTCATCGGTCGTTCAGCTTCCGTTGGTGGCCGGATCATCGCGATCGTGGTCGACCTGCGCGACGATGTCGCTCGATGAGAATCCTGCTGACCAACGACGACGGCATCGACTCGACGGGCCTCCACGTGCTGGCCCGGGCGATGCGCGAACACGGCGAGGTGGTCATCATCGCCCCCGACCGCGAGTTCTCCGGTGCCGGCGCAGCGCTGGGCGCGCTGCACCTGATGGTGCCCGATGTGTGCAAGCACCACATCGAAGGCATCGACGAGGCGTGGTCGGTGTCGGGGCCACCGGCGTTGTGCGTGATGTTCGCTCGACTCGGCGCCTTCGGCGGATCGTTCGACCTCATCGTCTCTGGCATCAACCCCGGGGCGAACGTCGGTCGTTCGGTGTACCACTCCGGAACGATCGGAGCGTGCCTGAGCGGGCGCAACGGTGGCATCCCCGGGGTTGCCGTCAGCCAGGCAGTCACGGGTTTCGGCATCGAGGGTCAAGGCTGGGACGAGATGCTGATCGGCCAGAAGTGGCACACAGCAGCCACCGTCGCCAGCGCATTCGTGGGTGGCATGGTGCGGTCGGTCGATGCGGGCACCCTGACGGATGCAGCGGTCGTGAACATCAACGTGCCGAACTGTGAGCTCGACGAGATCAAGGGATGGGCGCATGCGCGGGTGGGCGTCGAGCCGCCGCGGCGGATGTCGAACGCTCACCTGGTGCCCAAGGAGGGCCACGAAGGCGCCTTCACGGTGAAGATGGCCTG
This sequence comes from Actinomycetes bacterium, assembly GCA_031400715.1. Classification (GTDB taxonomy): domain Bacteria; phylum Actinomycetota; class Acidimicrobiia; order Acidimicrobiales; family Ilumatobacteraceae; genus VFMC01. The sequence continues at coordinate 22,640 of JANNQK010000271.1, forward strand.
GGGTGACGCCGTGGAGTTGCCGGCCGATACCGACGGTGGTCTGGTCGAAGCAGGCACGGTGGCGGTGAGCTACCTCACGCGTCTCGAGGAGCGGGCACGCACGGATCTCGGCGCAGCCGAGTCCGGCTTGCGCGCGTTGCTCGGCTGAGCCACCCTGCCTGCCGGCCCCGGGCGGGTCCTTCGGCTCTGGTCGGGCAGGACGTTCGTGGGTACGGTCGCCCGCATGGTCATGAACTGCAAGCCCGTTCCCACGCTCGACGAGCGGATCAACGACATCCGCATGCGCACGGCCGAGATCGTCAACGGCGACATCATCCCGAACGAGGGCCGGCTGTGGGCCGAGCGGCGCGATCGCGAGTCGTTCCACGAGCGCACGGCCGTGCTCGAGCTGCGCGCCGAGATCAAGGAGAAGGTCAAGAAGGCCGGCCTGTGGGCGCCGCACCTGCCGACGGAGTACGGCGGCATGGGCCTCGACTTCCTGGCGCACGCCTACATGAACGAGGTGCTCGCGTATGCGATCGGCGCGGCGTCGTTGTTCGGTGTGGTGGCACCGAACTCGGGCAACCAGTCGATCCTCGTGAAGTACGGCACCGAGGAGCAGAAGCAGCAGTGGTTGATGCCGCTGATCGACGGGACGATGGAGTCGGGTTTCTCGATGACCGAGCCGCACAACCCGGGCTCCGACCCGCGGTCGCTCGACACGAGCGCCGTCGTCGACGGCGACCACTTCGTGATCAACGGCCACAAGTGGTTCACCTCGAACGGCATCGATGCCGACTTCTTCATCGTCATGTGTCGCGTGACCGAGAAGGACGCGGTCGACAAGAAGTCCGGCCCGATGGTGCAGATCATCGTGCCCGCGGCGGCCAAGGGCGTGAACATCGTGCGCGGCATCGGTGTGTGGGGTCGCACGGAGAGCGATCACTGCGAGGTGAAGTACGAGGACGTGCGCGTGCCCGTGACGAACGCACTCGGCCGCGTGGGCGAGGGCCATCAGGCGGCGCAGGACCGCCTGGGCGCCGGCCGCATCTTCCACTGCATGAACTCGATCGGCCAGATGTGGCGAGCGTTCGACCTGATGGTGGAACGGGCGGCGCGCCGCGAGGTGCACGGTGGCTTGTTGGCGGACAAGCAGTTCACCCAGGGGGCGATCGCCGACAGCTACATCGACATCCAGACGGCTCGGCTGTTCACGATCCACGCCGCGGAGAAGATCGACCAGGGCCTGCAGGCGGCTCGCACCGACATCAGTGCGATCAAGGTCTACGTGCCGGCCGCGTACACGCGGGTGGTCGATCGGGCGATCCAGATCTGGGGTGCCGCCGGCGTCTCGAACGACCTGCCGTTGTGGGGCATGTACCTGGGGGCGCGCACGCTGCGCATCGCCGACGGCCCCGACGAGGTGCACAAGATCCTCATCGCCAAGAACGTGCTCGGCCAGTACGCGAAGGGTGAGGGCTGGGACTTCGGCAACTGACAGATGCAGTGATCTGTGCCTCGGCTGGACGACAGCTCATGATCCGGAGATGCTCTCAGATGCCGACCGTGACCGAACCGAGACCACGCCGCGCGCTGCCCAGGCGACGGCGGTGACGACGAATGGCGCCGGCGGAAGGAGCTCGTAGCAGTGCTCCATCAACCGCTGGCCGGCAGGTGACCCGAGCATCGAGAGATACGAACCCGCAGGGCCGACGCCGAGCTCGAACGGATCCGACCAGTCCTCGAAGCTGTGGTGCTCGACCGTGACGGACAGGACGGACTCGTCGATGTCGATCAGACCGGCTTCCCGCAGCAGCAACGCCAAGTGTCCACGGCGCGTTCCCGCAAGGGTGGCCTCACCGGGAGCATCCGGATCGAGATCGCGTGCGGCCTCCCAGAACAGGCTCAGCGGACTGCCGCCTTCGTCGAAGTCCCACACACACGCCGTCACGACCCCACCAGGTTTGGTGACGCGTCCCATCTGGCGTAGGCCGCCCACCGGATCGTTCATGAAGTGGACCACCAGCTGGGCCAGAGCGGCATCGAACGTGTCATCCGCCAACGGAAGGTGCTCTGCGTCAGCGCAGTGCAGTTCGACACCTGGATGACGTTGCCTCATGACCTCGACGAAGGGAACCGAGGGGTCAACCGCACTGACATGCTGATCGCCGAGCCGGCGGACCAGTTCGCCGGTCAATGCGCCGGGGCCGCAGCCGACATCGAGAATCCGATTCCCCGGAGCCACGCCGGCGAAGTCGGCGAACACCGCAGCGAGAGGAATCGAGTACCTGCCCATGAACCGGTCATAGGCATCAGCGGAGACGGTGAAGCTCACGACCGAGAGCGTACGCCTCCCCCGCACGGGCGGAGCTCCGTCAGGGTGCTCACTGACGACGTTGGTACCCGGGCGGTCGTGACCATCGGCCCTACTGGTACCCGGACGGAGAGCACATCCTTGGGGGCATGCCCGAAGTCGAACTGGTGATTCATACGGTGCCGCACGAAGGGGAGTTGTCCCACGTCGCAGGGACGGAGCTTCCGACACGTCACTTCCCGAGCGTCGAGGCCGCGAAGCTTGCGGCCGACGAGCTCCCGGTGCCTGACGGGTGGCAGAAGAAAGAGACCATCCGCGATGCTGCATCCGGGCTCGACCTCTTCTGGCGCACCGACCGCGTGCCGGGCTGGCAGTGCGTCTGATGGGTGACGACACCGACACGCAGGTGGCCAGACCGCAGGCCGGCGACGCTGCCGACAACGACGG
>JANNQK010000272.1:0-10445 GCA_031400715.1 Actinomycetes bacterium
GCCCGGCACGACCGGCCGCCTGCAGTTCCACGCTCGAGTCGCGGTGAACGTCTTGGCCATGGTGGAGCGTGAGCTGGCAGCGGGCGCCGGTCAGGCGATGGCACACCGGGCGCGACTCGACAAGCTCGGCAGCACGGACGACGCCGATCTGGCCGCTCGCATTCGCCGTGGCGATCTCGACGATCGTCTGCCCGAGGTTCGCGAGCTCGTGTGGGCAAGCGTGCGCGACAAGCTCAGCGTGGCGAACCCGAAGTACCTCGAGTTCTGATCTCGACCGGCTGACCCGCAGCCAGCTGGCCGCACGCGGCGTCGATGTCGGTGCCGCGATTGCGTCGAACGGTCGCGTTGACACCGCGTGCCTCCAGCAGATCGCGGAACTGCTGCACGCGCTTGCCGCTGCTGCCGATCGTGGGCCAACCTGGGGTCGGGTTGAGCGGGATCAGGTTCACATGGGCGGCCAGGTGGAAGCGCCGACACAGGGCGGCGAGCTCGAACGCGTCGCTGTCGCGGTCGTTGACGCCCTCGATCAAGGCCCATTCGAAGCTGATCCGGCGGCCCTTCACCGCGAGGTAGTCGGCACACGCGGCCATCAGCTGCTCGAGCGGGTAGCGCTTGTTCATCGGCACGAGGGTGTTGCGCAGTTGGTCGTTGGCCGCATGCAGCGAGACGGCCAGGTTGACCGGTAGGGGACGGGCGGCGAGGCTGCGAATGCCCGGCACGATCCCGATCGTGCTGACGGTGAGGTGTCGGGCCGACAAGCCGAGGTCACCGTGGATGCGCTCGATCGCCCCCCACACCGCGCCTTCGTTCGCCAGCGGCTCGCCCATGCCCATGAACACGACGTTGCCCAGACGCCGGCCCATGTCGCGGGCGTCGCGTGCCGCGCGGGCAACCTGTTCCACGATCTCGCCGGTGGAGAGGTGGCGCTTGAACCCGGCCTGGCCAGTCGCGCAGAAGCCGCAGTCCATGGCGCAGCCGGCCTGGCTGCTGACGCACACCGTGACGCGGTCGGGGTAGAGCATCAGCACCGTTTCGATCCGGTTGCCATCGTCGAGCTGCCACAGGTACTTCACGGTGTCGCCACCGTCGCTCATCCGCCGGATCTCCTGGTGGAGCGCCAGGGGCAGTTCGTCGTCGAGGCGGGCGCGAAGTGCCTTCGGCAACGCGGTGAGTTCGTCGACCGTGGCGAGTTGCGAGTAGAGGCCGTTCCACACCTGGTCGAGTCGATAGCGCGGCTCTCCTGCGAGTTGCTCGGCGAGTTGGTCTCGATCGACGTCGTAGCGCGTGAGGACGCCACCGGTCATGGCAGGAGGCCGAGCTCCGCGGCGAGAGCGTCGTAGTGGCGCATCCGGTCGGCGATCACCTCGAGGCTCGCCGTCCAGAACGCTTCGTCGGTGACATCGATGCCGAAGGCGTTGCCCAGCTGTTCGGCAGTGTCCATGCCTGCCCGTGACAGCAGGTCGTCGTAGCCGGCCTGGAAGCGCTCGGGGTCGTTCTGGTAGCGGGCGAACAGCCCGAGGCCGAAGAGCAGGCCATAGGTGTAGGGCCAGTTGTAGAAGTGCGAGCTGTAGTAGTGCGGCTTGAGGATCCACATGTACGGATGTGCCGTCGTCTGATCGAGACCGTCGCCGTAGGCGTCGTCCTGCGACTGGAGCATCAGCTCGTGCATCTCGGTGGCGCTGAGGATGCGTCGCTGTCTGCGGGCGAACAACTCGGTCTCGAACAGCACACGAGAGCGGATGTCGACGACCACCTGGGTGGAGCCCTGCAGGTCGACGTCGAGCAGCGCCAACCGGTCGGCGCCATGCAGATGGCGCAGGCCGGCCTCGACGACCAGGGTCTCGCAGAAGATGCTCGCGGTCTCGGCCAGCGCCATCGGCAGCCTGCGCTGCAAGGACGTTCGATGAGCCAGCTGCGTGTTGTGATACGCGTGGCCGAGCTCGTGAGCCGTGGTCTGGGCCGAGTCGACCGAACCGCTCCAGTTCAACAGCACGAGCGAGCGATCGTCGACGAGCGACATGCAGAATGCTCCACCCACCTTGCCGTCCCGCGGCTCGGCATCGATCCAACGTTCGTCGATCGCACGGTCGACCAGCGCGGCGAGAGGGCTGCTGTAGCTCTCGAACGCGTTGCGCACGAGGCCGACCCCTTCGGGCCAGCTGATACCGGCGGGGGCCGTGGGCAACGGCGCGTACAGGTCGGGCCACGGCAGGGCACCCTCGTGGCCGTGCATGCGGGCCTTGGTGCGCAGCCACTTCCTGAACTGGGGGAGCGATGTCGAAATCGCCGAGTTCATTGCGTCGTAGGTGGGTCGTGACACGCTGTTCGCGAACAGCGACGCGTCGAGCGGCGACTTCCACTGGCGTCGTCGATTGACCGCGTTGGCTTCGCCCTTGATCGCGTTCATCGCCGCTGCGCTGACCGTGGCGACCCGTGGCCACGCGGCGAGCTCGGCGTCGTACGCCGCCTGTCGAACGGCTGGATCGGCATGTGAGGCCAAGCCTCGGACCGCCGTGATCGGCAGAGTCTGCGGCCCGTCGGGCAGCGCCACCTCGGCACTGAGTTGCGAGGTGACTTCGCGATGCAGCCGTGCCCATGCCGATGAACCGGTGGTAGCGAGCTCGGCATGGAGGTGTTCCTCGGCTTCAATCATCTGGTGCTCGGCCCTCGTGGCGAGTCGTTGCAGCGGGCCGATGTGTTCGGCCACCGTCGGGTGAAGCGCAGCCAACTCGGGTGCGCCGAGAGATGCCACCCAGTCCGCCAGACGAGCGAGCAGCGGCGTCACCTTCGCGTCGGTCGCGTCGATCTCGGCCAGGAGCGCCTGCGCCCGATCGTGGCGGGTGTCGGTCGACACCGTTGCGTAGGTGTAGGCGCGCAGCTCCGACACCTGTCGCGAGGTGGCGTTGTATGCGTCGATCGCCGCAGCGGTCGCATCGCCGTCCGTCGCGATCGGCGGGCGGGACGGGGTCGCGCGGATCTCGTGCTCGTCGAACAGCGCGACCAGGCGATCGACGCTGCTGACCATGTGCTCCATCGCATCCGTGAACGAGCGTGCGGTGAACGACTCGTGAACATCGGCGGCGCTCCATCGAGGCAGATCTGGGTCGGTCATGGCGCATCCTCTTCGATGGGCGGTTGTGCTGCGGGCGAACGGGAGGTGGCGCCGCTGACCGCGCCGGTGTAGGCGCGGTCGATGCGACGGATGTGAAAACCGAGCGATCGGTACAGCCCGACCGCTGGAGCGTTGTCCTGGTCGACGAAGAGCATGCCCGTCGAGACCCCTCGCGCGGCGATGCTCTCGAGGCCCGCGACCGTGAGCGCTTTGCCGAGGCCCAGGCCGTGGAAATCGGGATGGACTGCGACGACGTAGATCTCGCCTTCGACCGGCACGGCGTCGTGGTGCAGCTTGGTCCAACAGAACCCGGCGAGCCGCCCGTCGCGCTCGTGCATCAGGAAGCCCTTCGGGTCGAACCAGTCCTCGCCTTCGCGCAGACGGATCGTGGCCAGATCCCAGTGCCCTTGTTCGGGGTGCCAGGCGAACGCTGCGCTGTTGACCTCGAGCCATGCGGCCTCGTCGCGCCCCACCTCGAACGGGCGGGTGACGAGGGCATGCAGGTCCGGTCCCCGGGAGATCGTCGAGGGCAGTGGCAGGTCGATCTGCATCTGCAGCAACGAGCGTTCGGCCCGGAGGCCGATCGCCGCCGCGACATCGTCGGCGTCACCACACACGTCGAAGTCCCACCACCTCAGTTCGCCGCCACCGTGGCGGCCGATCTCGTGGCGGGCCGCAGCCAGGAGACCGATCTCGATCTCGCGGTGATCCGAGTCGCGGTGATCGATGTCGCCGTGTTCGACCTCGCCGTGATCGACCTCGCCGTGATCGACCACCAGTTCCACGGTCCACGTGGAACCGCGGCCGATGAGGCAGACGCCGGCCAGCTGCGCCGAGTCGCGGTGGCACAGCACGGCGCCGCCCCACTCAGCCCCGCCGTGCATCAACTCGAGCCAGGCCCGATCCGAGACGGGCCGGCGTCCGAGGCGGACCTGGATCGTCGTGATGAATTCGGCGATGTGGTCGCGGCCGGCATCCCGTCCGGGCTCGTCGAGCAGATGGCGCACTTCGAACCGGAGCATCGTCGTCGAGGATATCCACCGGCGGCAGCCCGTAGCCTCAGCGACGTGGCCAAGCCGAGAACTCCGAAGGGGCGCACGAACGCGGTCGCGGAGCGACTCGCCGTGGCGTACCCCGAGGCGCTGTGCGAACTCGATCACTCCAATGCGTTCGAGTTGCTCGGTGCCACGATCCTGTCCGCCCAGTGCACCGACGCTCGGGTCAACATGGTGACTCCCGCGCTGTACGCCCGTTACCCCGATCCGCAGACCTTGGCCGGGGCCGACCCTGCGGAGCTCGAAGACATCATCCGCTCCACGGGCTTCTACCAGACCAAGGCGAAGAACCTGATCGCGATGGCTCATGCCGTGCTCGACCGCTTCGGCGGCGAGGTGCCGACCGACCTCGACGATCTCGTCACGCTGCCAGGGGTGGGCCGCAAGACAGGCAACGTCGTTCGCGTCGTGGTGTTCGGGTTGCCGGGCCTGCCCGTCGACACCCACGTCGGACGACTGAGCCGGCGACTCGGTCTCACGCAGCACGACGACCCTGTGAAGGTGGAGCACGAGCTGGGCTCGTTCCTCCCCCCGATCGAGTGGGGGCCGTTCAGTCTCCGCACGATCCTCCACGGCCGTCGGGTGTGCGACGCGAAGAAGCCGCAATGTGGTGAGTGTGTGCTCGAAGATCTGTGCCCGTCGTCGTTGCTGCCCCGGCGACGCGACGCTGCCAACCGGACCAGATCTTGATGTCGGTCGCCGTGGGCTTGACGAAGCCTTGATGAACATGGTCACGTACGGTGGTGGAGCGAGACGGACAGCGTTTGCCTGGCCGCGTCTTGCGTTCTCGCCCATCTCGTCGTAAGATGATGTCACCAACCAGGTTCCCGCCACCTGGATTGTGGGCGAAAGTCGGAATCCGCCGTCTGACTTCGCACAGCAACGGCCCCCTCGGGGGCCGTTGCTTCGTTTTCACCCAGAGCGCGAAACGCGCGCCTCGCGCGAACGCTGAAACGGTGGCCGCAGCCGCGCTGAGTGGCCGGAGGAATGGGTCGAAGTCGGTCGGTGGTTCGACGAGCTACCGGAGCGCTCGCACTGCGCGTTCGAGCGCGCGGCTGGCGCTGCGAAGCGCCCGCTCGGCTTCGTACATCGCCGCAACCGCATCGTCGTGGCTGCCGCCGAGGAGGGGCGTGACGAGACCGGCCACGCGTTCGCGGTAGCGATCGACGTGGTCGGCGGCCACCGACAGTTCGGCGGCTGTGCTGCCGGTGGAAGCGCTCATCTTCCGAGTCTGGCACGGCGATGAGCGAATGGCACCGGGCGCGGCGACACCCGATCGGTAGCGTTGCACCTCGTGACCCGAGTGCCCGTTCGAGACGACCTCCGCGCCCTCGAGGGGTATCACTCGCCACAGGTGGACGTCCGGGTGCGGCTGAACACCAACGAGTCGCCCGTCGAGCCGCCTGCCGCCTGGCGCGATGCGTTCGCGGCCGAGCTGTCCAGGGTCGAGTGGCACCGCTATCCCGATCGGGCGGCGAGCGCACTGCGCGCCGAGATCGCCGACCTCCACGGCGTGTCGGCCCAGCAGGTGTTCGCCGCCAACGGATCGAACGAGGTGCTGCAGACGCTCTTGCTCACCTTCGCCGGGCCCGGGCGCACGGTCGCCACGTTCGAACCGACGTATCAGCTGCACGCCCACATCGCGAGGCTCACCGGAGCGACGGTGTCGGAGACCGAGCGATCGGCCGACTTCACGCTCGACCTCGAGGCCGCGTTGGCCGCGATCGCCCGCGATCGGCCGACGGTGACGTTCCTGTGCTCGCCGAACAACCCCACGGGTCTCGTCGAGCCCGCCCACAACGTTCGCGCCGTGCTCGATGCAGTGACGGCGCTCGACACGCCCGGCCTCCTCGTCGTCGACGAGGCATACGGGCAGTTCGCCGACTGGAGCGCGATCGATCTCGTCGAAGAAGAGATTCCGCTCGCGGTCACGCGCACGTTCTCGAAGACCTGGTCCATGGCCGGAGCGCGCCTCGGCTACCTCGTCGGTCCGAGGTGGCTGGTGGCCGAACTCGACAAGGTGGTGCTGCCGTACCACCTCGATGCGGCCAAGCAGATCGCCGGGCGCCTGGCGCTGCGTTTCGTGGGCGAGATGAACGAACGGGTGAAGCTGATCGTCGATGAGCGCGAGCGCATCCAACGCGCGCTCGCCGACATGGCCGTCGATCAGTTCCCGAGCGGGGCCAACTTCGTGCTGTTCCGCCCTCGATCACTGCCCGGCCGGCAGGTGTGGCAGGGGTTGCTCGACCGCAGCATCCTCATCCGCGACTGCAGCAGCTGGGCGCGCCTCGACAACTGTCTGCGCGTCACCGTCGGCACCCCCGGCGAGAACGATGCCTTCATCACCGCCCTCCAGGAGGTCCTCTCGTGAGCAACGATCCTCGGCCGCATCGCACGGCCACCCGCGCCCGAGTGACCAAGGAGACGTCGATCGAGCTGCACCTCGACCTCGACGGCACCGGTGAAGCGCACGCCTCGACCGGCATCCCGTTCTACGACCACATGCTCGAGCAGGTGGGCAAGCACGGCGGCTTCGACCTCCGCATCGCCGCGACGGGCGACCTGCAGATCGATACGCACCACACCGTCGAAGACGTCGCGATCGCGCTGGGAGAAGCGTTCCGTGAAGCGGTCGGTGACAAGGTGGGCGTGCGTCGTTTCGCCAGCGGCCGGTACCCGCTCGACGAGGCGTTGATCGATGTCGCGCTCGACCTGTCGGGTCGCCCGTTCGTGGTGTGGGAGGTGCAGATGCCCGAGTGCCTGCCATTGGGCACTCCGGCGTTCGACCCGCAGCTCGCCGAACACGCGGTGTCGTCGTTCGCCACTGCGGCAGGCATCACGCTGCACGTCTCGTTGGTGCGCGGGCGCAACGTGCACCACATCATCGAGGCGACGTTCAAAGGACTCGGTCGGTGCTTGCGCGACGCGGTGCGCGTCGAGGGCACGTCGTTGCCCAGCACGAAAGGCATGTTGTGACGCCGCAATCGCGTGGTCCGCGCATCGCCGTGCTCGACTATGGCATCGGGAACCTCAGGTCGGCGCAGAAGGCGCTCGAGCACTGTGGTGCCGATGCCGTGTTGACGGCCGACCACGACGTGATCGCCGCCGCTCACGCCGTGGTGCTGCCTGGCGTGGGCGCGTTTGGTGCGTGCATGGATGCCCTGCGGGCTGCCGAGCTCGAGACCGAGGTGCACCAGGCCGTCCAGTCGGGTCGCCCGTTTCTCGGGATCTGCGTCGGCATGCAGATGCTGTTCGATGGCAGCGACGAGGATCCCGGGGCTCGTGGCCTGGGAGTCATCAGCGGAACGATCCACTGGCTGAGCGACGAGTTGCCGCGACCGCAGATGCAGTGGAACCAACTCGTCGCGACCCGGGCGCACCGAGACGATCCGATGTTCGCGGGCCTCACCGATCGGCCATGGATGTACTTCGTGCACTCGTTGCACGGGGTGCCCGCCGACCCCGCCGTGGTCGCCGCAACCTGCGACTACGCCGGCACGGTCAACGCCGCGTTCCGATCGGGCAACGTGTTCGCCACCCAGTTCCATCCCGAGAAGTCGGGGGAGTCGGGTCTTGCTCTCCTCGCCAACTTCGTTCGCCTGGCCGAGTGCGTGCCTGCATGAGCGCAGAGCTGTACCCGGCGATCGATCTGCGTGGCGGCCGCGTGGTTCGTCTGCTGCAGGGCGACTACGACCAGGAGACCGCGTACGGCGACGACCCGGTGGCGGTCGCGACGTCGTTCGCCGATCAGGGTGCGACCTGGATCCACGTGGTCGATCTCGACGCCGCACGTTCGGGTTCGCCCGAGAACCGCCATGTGGTGGCGGCGATCGCCCATGCTGTTCGCGGTCGGGCACGTGTACAGACCGGTGGCGGTGTGCGCACGATCGCCGATGCGGAGGTGCTCGCCGACGCAGGCGTGTCCCGCGTGGTGATGGGGTCGGCCGCCGTCCGCGATCCAGAGCTGGTGGCCGAGGCCTCGCAGATCGTCGCGGTGGCCGTCGGGCTCGACCACCGCGCGGGCGAGCTCGCTGTGCACGGATGGACACAGGCGAGCGGGGTGGAGCTGTTCGACGCTCTTGGTTGGTTCCCGTCCGCGTCGGCGTTCGTGATCACCGACATCGGTCGCGACGGCATGTTGCAGGGGCCAGACACAGAAGGACTTCGCGCCGCTGCGCTCGCCACGAGCATCCCCGTCATCGCCAGCGGTGGGGTTGCGACGCTCGACGATGTGATCGCGCTCGGCATGGTGCCAGGCATCTCAGGTGTGATCACCGGCAAGGCGCTGTACGAAGGCCGGTTCACGGTTGCCGAAGGCGTGGCGTGTCTTCGACGTCTCGGTGGAGGAGTGACGCGATGAGGGTGTCTCGGGTGATCCCGTGTCTCGACGTCACCGATGGTCGCGTGGTCAAGGGGGTCAACTTCGTCGACCTCCGTGATGCCGGCGACCCGGTGGAGATGGCCGAGTTCTACGACCGCGAGGGTGCCGACGAGTTGGTGTTCCTCGACATCACCGCGTCGAGCGACGATCGGCGAACGATGACCGACGTCGTGTCACGCACCGCCGAGCAGGTGTTCATCCCGTTCACCGTCGGCGGGGGCATCCGATCGGTCGCCGATGCCCGATCCATGTTGCGGGCCGGGGCCGACAAGGTGAGCGTCAACACCGCTGCGGTACAGCGGCCCGAGCTGATCCGTGAGATCGCGGCCGAGTTCGGAACGCAGTGCGTGGTGTGTGCGGTCGATGCGAAGCGTCGCGCCGACGGGTCTGGCTTCGAGGTGTTCCTCCACGGAGGGCGCACGCCGACGGGCATCGATGCCCTCGCGTGGGTCGAGCAGGCGACGTTGCTCGGTGCGGGTGAGATCCTGCTCACGTCGATGGATCGCGACGGCACTCGGGAAGGTTTCGACCTCGCCCTCACGCGTGCCGTGTCCGACGCCGTCGGGGTGCCGGTCATCGCCAGCGGTGGTGTGGGCACCCTCGACCACCTTGCCGAGGGTGTGCTGCAGGGTGGAGCCACGGGTGTGCTCGCGGCCAGCATCTTCCACTTCGGCGAGTACCGCATCGCCGATGCGAAGGCAGCGATGGCAGCCGCCGGCGTCACCGTGCGCCCCGTGCCCGACTCTCACCGGTGAACGGCGCGGCCCACGTGTCGGTGCCCGGGTTGCTGCGCGACCCGTTCACCGTCGTCGACGGCGGCTTGTCGACATCGCTGGAGGAGTTGGGACATCACCCCGGCGGTTCGCTCTGGACCGCCCAGCTGGTCATCGATCGGCCCGAGACGATCGTGGCCGCGCACCGCCGCTTCGTCGATGCAGGCGCCGACGTGGTGATCAGTTCGAGCTATCAGGCGAGCATCGACGGCTTCATCCGCGCAGGTCTCGATCGTGCCGGTGCCACGGCAGCGCTCGCCTCGACGACGGATTTGGCGCGTCGATCGGGTGCATCGTTCGTCGCGGTGTCGGTGGGTCCGTACGGGGCGTACCTGGCCGACGGCAGCGAGTACCGGGGTGACTACTCGGCAACCTGGGCCGAGGTGCGAGCGTTCCACCGTGAGCGGCTCGAGGTGCTGGTCGACACCGGCGGCGACGTGCTGGCGGTGGAGACGATTCCCACGGTCGCCGAAGCGGAGATCGTGTTGGACGAGATCGCCCGTCTGGGCGCTCCGCCCACCTGGCTCACATTCACCTGCGTCGATCAGCGGACCACCTGTGGCGGCGAACCGATCGGCGATGCGATCGCGGCGGTACAGGCGGTGCCCAACCTGGTGGCAATCGGACTCAACTGCACCGATCCGCGCCACGTGTCGTCGCTGCTCGCTTCGGCGGGCGAGCGAACCGAGTTGCCCTTCGTCGTGTACCCGAATCACGGCCGCACCTGGGACGGCGAAGCGAAGTGCTGGCTCGGCGACGGCGACGATCATCTGGCCAGGCGAGCCGAGGAGTGGGTGTCCCTCGGTGCTCGCCTGATCGGTGGCTGCTGCGGCGTCGGGGCCGACGGCGTTCGCTCGCTCGCCGACGTCCGCGATCACCTCACCACCCCTCGCTGACCTTCCCGGCCCCAGCCCGTGTCGGGGCGTGTCGGTGTGGGCCTACCGGGGCCTGTGCGTGTTTGGGTTCATGGGTGTGGGTCAGGTGGGTGGTGGTGCGATGCGGGTGCCGTCTGCTCGGTAGGTGGCGATGGTTCCGTCGGGGAGGCGTTTGACGGTGACTTTGGCCTGGTAGCGCCATCGGTTGTGGTGTCCGCAGGCGGGGCCTGCGTTGTCGACGCATGTTTG
>JANNQK010000273.1:0-33535 GCA_031400715.1 Actinomycetes bacterium
GCCTGGATGGTGTTCGCGGGCATCGTGCTGGCCGTCGGGGTGCATCCCATCGATTCGCCTTCGCCCCTCATGGCCCCGCTGCGCGACTCGGCCCTCGGGCTGGCGCTGCGCAGCAGCACGCGGGCGCTGCCTCTGAGCGGATTCGGCCTTGCACTCGGTGCTGGAGCGCTGGTGACCATGGCCGGACATCTGGCGCACCGCGCCGTAGGGGCGGCACCACGGGGATGGCCGGCCGCCCTGTCCACCTCGGCGCGCATGCGCGCGGGCGGCATCGCCGCGATGGTCGTCGTTGCCCTCGCCGTCGTCGGACTTCCGGCTGCAACGAGCGGCGGATACGTCGACCCTGCCCTCGAACGCGACCAGGACGTTCCAGCAGCCTGGAGCGAGGCCGTCGCAGCTCTCGACGCCGGCTCGCCCGAACACCGGGTCCTGCAGTTGCCCGGGTCGGAGTTCGGTGCGTTCCGCTGGGGTTACACGGTCGATCCTCCACTTCCAGGTCTGACCGACAAGCCCTTGGTCACCCGCGACCTGCTCCCGCTCGGCAGTCCGGGAGCGATGGATCTGCTGTACGCGCTCGACAACCGGTTCCAGGCGGGAACCGTCGATCAGGCGTCGCTCGCTCCCCTCGCCCGTCTGCTGGGTGTCGACACCATCTGGGTGGCCAACGACCTCGCCTTCGACCGCTTCCGCACGCCACGGCCCGAGCTCGTCGATGCACTGTTCGGCGGCCCTCACCGACCCGACGGTCTCGGCGAGCCAGTGCCCTACGGCGAGCCGACCGTGAATGCTCCCGACATCGCGATGCTCGACGAGCAGGAGCTGATCGAGGCCTCGATCGGCACGCCGATCGCACCTGTGGTGCTCGTCCCGGTCGACGACCCCCAGGCAGTGGTGCGCGTGGCCACGCGGACCGTGGTGCTCGCCGGGAGCGGCGACGGGGTGGTCGACGCGGCCGCGGCAGGCTTGCTCGACGGCACCGAGGCGATCGTGTACGCCGCCGACCTCGCGCGGCTCGTGGGCGTGGGCGATGGTGCCGTGCGTGCCGACTCGTTGTTGGTCGTCACCGACTCCAACCGCGACCGGGCCTCCCAGTGGCGCGGCTCGCAAGATGTGAGCGGCCTCACCGAGACGGGCGGCCCGTCTCGTGACTCCCTTCGGGACGACACCAGCGACGAACGCCTCGCGGTGTTCCCCGACGAGATCGCCGCCGAACAGACGATCGCGGTGCTCGACGGCGGGATGGAGGCGCGTGCGACCGGCTACGGCGAACCCTTCGCCTTCCGCCCGGAGGACCGTCCAGCCATGGCGGTCGACGCAGACCTCAGCACCGCGTGGCGCGTGGCCGACCGCTCCGACCCTGTGGGCGAGCAACTCCAGCTGAGCAGGACCGACGGCACGCTCACCCTCGTGCAACAGCAGGTGCCCACGGCGAACCGCTGGATCACGCAGGTGCGAGTGCAGGCCGGCGGAGGCACACCCCTCGTCGTCGATCTCGATGAGCGGTCGCTGCGCTCGCCCGGCCAGGAGGTGGCGACCACACCGGGGGTACCCGTGACGATCACCATCACTCGGGTCGCCCCGCTCGCCGCCACCACTCCCGACACGGGCGCCAGCGCGGTCGGATTCGCCGAAGTGGGTCCCGTCGCCCTCGAGACCGTGCGCCTCCCGACGTCCGCACTCGACACGCTCACCGGCGATCGCCCGGTCGCGATCGTGCTCACCCGCGACCGTGTGCGCGCGACGAACCGATGGCGCCACGACCCGGAGCGTGGCATGAGTCGGACCTTCACCCTGCCTGTGGCGCGATCATTCGAGGCGACGCTCACCCTTCGACGCAACGACCGAGCACCCGATCCCCTGCTCGATGCGCTCGCCGACGCGTCGGCGGGCGAGCCGATGCCGGGCGCCTCGTCGAATCGTCGCCTCACCGGCGCCGCCTCCGCAACGGCTCGCGCAGCGGTGGACGGCGACGCGACGACCGCGTGGACCACCCCGTTCGGCCAGGCCGTCGGCTCATCGATCACCGTCGAGCTGGCCGCACCGGCCGCCGGCCCTCTCACCATCACCCAACCGGTCGACGGGCGCCACAGCGTCATCAGCCAGCTCACCATCGACACCGTCGATGGCCGCTCGGTCGTCGATCTCCCGACGCCCGATGCCGTCGGCTCCAGCACCGTCACCCTGCCCTCCACCTTGCCCCTCGGACCGGCCACCTTCACCATCGCCGGCGTGGTGTCGCGCACCACCACCGATCGCCGCTGGGCCGAACAGGTGGAGCTCCCGGCATCGATCAGCGAGCTCCGAGGCGTCGAACTGCAACCCGCCCCGGTCGCCGACCTGAACCCCTGCCGAACCGATCTCGTGCAGCTCGACGGATCGCCTGTCGGGGTCGCGATCACGGCGGCGCACATGGTCGAGCTCGCCGCCGGCGAGCCGGTCGATGTCGACGTGTGCCTGCCCACGAGCGTGACGCTCGACCTCACCGCCGCCGAGCACCGCATCACGACCACGCCAGGTCTCGAATCTGGCATCGACGTCGATCGGATCACGCTTCGGTCGGGAGTCGAGCCGGCCACCACCTCGGCCACCACCTCGGCTACGTCGCCGACCCTCGAGGTGCACCGCACCCGCACCGAGCGGAGCGTCACCGTCGACTCGTGTGTCAATGGGTGTTGGTTGGTGCTCGGAGAGGGCTACAACCCCGCCTGGGAGGCGAGCGTCGACGGGGCGTCGATCGGCGCCCCGGTACAGATCGCGGGCGGTTTCAACGGTTGGTGGCTCCCGGCATCGGCCACCCCTCGCGACATCATGATGGAGTGGACGCCGCAGGCCGCCCTCAACCTCGCGTTGCTGCTCGCCTTGGCGGGCGTGATCGGCTGCATCGTCCTCGTCGGCGCAGATCGAAAGGTCCGCTCCCGAGTGCTGCCGACGAGTGCGCCGTCGTCTGGCCCCACGCGCATGCGAGAACGTCGCCGCAATGTCCTCGTTGCCGGGGCGGTCCTCGTGGCTGCGTCGACACTGGTGATCGCTCCAGCGTGGGGCCTGGTGGCCGTTGCACCGGCGGCGGTGATCGTCCTCACCCGGCGGACCCGGCCGGCAGCGTTGGCCGCCTCCGTCGCGATGGGGGTCCTCGGCGTCACCATCGCGTGGCGACAACGCCGTGAGCGCTTCTTCCCCGACGCGGCCTGGCCGGGCCACTTCGAAGATCTCCACCGAGCTGGTCTGTTCGTGGTGGTGTTGTTGCTCGTCGGCACCCTGTTCGATCCAGCCGAACCGCGAGAACCAACGGTCACCGACGCCGATACCGACGGAGAACCAACGGTCACCGACGCCGACGCCGACGCCGGTCAGCTGAGCGCTGCCGCCACGAGCGACCCGGCCAAGTAACGATCCGCCACGTCGTAGCCGGCTTCGTCGCTCCAGTGCAGCCCGTCGGGTCGCCACTCGCCGGATCGGGACGCACCGACGCTCTCGAGCCAGGCCCGCAGATCGAGCACGGTCACCAGGTCACGTGCATCGGCGGCAACGCGATCGATCACCTCGAACTGCACCTCGTAGCGATCGGGATCGAGCATCTTCACCTGCTCGCCCTGGAACGGTGCGATCGGATGAGGTGGAAGCACCCAGGCGATGTGACGCACACCGGCGTCGGCCAGCCGGGCGGCCATCGCGGTGTAGTCGTCGAGCAGACGATCACGGAACCGTTGGTCGAACGGGCTGATCACACCCTCGTCGCTGCTCCACTGCCGATCCTCGACATCGCGCATCGTCACCATCAGCATCACGACATCGGGCTGGAGGTCGGCCAGCAACCCAGGCAGGCGGTCGTCGAGCAGTTCATCGCACTGCCCCTGGAAGTCGATCGCGCCGTCGGTCGGAATCGTGCCGGACCGAATGAATCCGCACCCGGCCACCGACGCATCGGTCACCTGCGCCGTCTCGGGATGGTCCAGCGCCCAGGCCGCGAGTCCGGCAGCGGTGTACTGCGCGGTCGAGTCGCCGAGCACCAGGATCCGAACCGGGCGACTGACCGACGGGACCTCTACCGGGGCCGGCACGATGGACGAAGCCGGGATGGACGAAGCCGTCGGCACAGACTCCTGCGACGGACCCGTCGTGGCGGTCGTGACCAGCGGTGCGAGTGTGCCGACGACGGGAGCGATCGTCACCGCAGCGACCTGCGACGGAGCCGGGATCGATGCGGATGCGGCTGGCTGCACTCCGATGACCACGATCAGCGCGACCGCCGCCGTCGCGATGGCGCCGCTGACGACCGGCCGACTCCAGCTCGGATCCCACCGTCGCACCGGCTGTTCAACCAGACGCGACGACATGGCCGCCAACACGAACGTGACCAGCACGCGCACCGTGAACAGGCCGACACCGTCGGCTCCCACACGGTCTTCGGTCAGCACGGCATAGATCGGCCAGTGGTACAGGTAGAGCCCGTAGCTGATCGTGCCGGTCCACACGACGGGCCGCCACGACAGCGCCGTCCGAACCGACGACGGGTGCTGCAGCCCAGCCACCACCGCTGCGCTCGCCAGCGCGAACATCGGGAACCAGCCCTCGTAGGCGGGCCCGCTGGCGGCCGGCCAGGTGCACGCAGCCCACACCACGACCGCCAACCCGGCGGGCGCGAGCCACCGCGACCACGGCCCCCACGTGCCACGGACGTGGAAGACGGCCGCCAGGGCTGCGCCCACCAGGATCTCCCCCATCCGCGCCGGCGTGGCCCAGTAGGCGGCGTCAGCGCCCCACAGCGATGCGACCAGCGGCGCTGCCACCATCGACCCAGCGGCGATCGCCAGGATCCAACGCATCACCGCTCGTGGCGTCGTCACCCATCGGAACAAGCCGATGATCACCAACGGCCACAGCCAGTAGAACTGCTCTTCGATCGCGAGCGACCAGTAGTGCTCCAGCGGTGCCACTCGACCGAGCGTGGCGTTGGTGAGATCGGCGTAGCTGCTGCCGCTCCACAGCTTCACCCAGTTCGCCACCTGGAACAACGCCCCGAGCAGGTCCCGCCGCAACGAGCCGAACTGCTCGAACGCTCCACACGCGGCGGCGACAGCGACCGCGGTGAGGCACAGGAGGCTCGCAGGCAGCAACCGCTTCAGGCGGCGGGCATAGAACGTGCCGAGCGCGATCGCGCCGGATCGCTGGCGTTCCACCAGCAACAGCGACGTGATCAGGTACCCCGACAGCGTGAAGAACACCGAGACGCCCACGTACCCGCCGCTCATCCAGGCGAACCCGCCGTGGAAGACCAGCACCAGTGCCACCGCCACCGCCCGCACCCCGTCGAGCGCGGGTTGGTACTCGAGCGTCCGTCGCTGGCTCACGAGCGCTCAGGCGATGCCGAAGCTGCGGAGCGAGCGCGACGCTCGGCCACCTCGACCAGGGCGAGCGCGGCGAGCACCACCACCGTCGCCTCCATGGACGAGCGGATGCGGTGACCGCCGTAGAACACGACCGTGGTCACCATCACCGACGCCACCGGACACAGCACGAGCACCAGGGGCCATCGCGCCCCAGCGGAGGAGCGCCACAACACGATCGACCCCCGTATCGCCAGCAACGCCATCGCCCACCAGGCGACGATCCCCGCCCACGAGGCCCACCGATAGCGCTCCTCGCCGACGTCCTGCGCAACCAGGCTGTCGAGGCCGTAGAGGTCGAGGGTCCGCCCGATGCGGGCCGCGACCACCTTGGGGATCTGGCTCACGTGATCGTTGGCGTAGTCGATGGCCAGACCGCGTTGACGAGCCGACCGAACGCTCGGCTCTTCGTCCATCGAGTACTCGGGGTCGGCCACGACGCACAGCAACGACCAGCCACCGATGTTCGGGCCGGAGAACGACGCATCGCAGTAACTGCCGAGCAGGGTGGTGCCGTCGTTCGTGGTGAGCGTGACGGTCTCGTCGAACCGGGCCATGTTGAAGGCCACCCAGGGCAACACGGTCACGAGCGACGCCGCCCCCACGACCAGCGGCACGAGCACACCGCGAGTCCAGTGCTGAGCAGATGTGCGGTGGCGGAGTGTCTGCAGCACGAGCAACACGGTGAGCGCGGGCGTGAGCAACGCGAGCTCGCTTCGGGCCAGGGCAGCTAGACCGCACACGACACCCACCAGCAACGCTCCCCGAGCAGTGGGCCGTCCGAGCGTGCGGTGAGCCGCCCACAAGGTGACGCACACCAACAGCACGCTCAGGCTCTCCGACATCACCAGACCGTCGTTCATCCACAGATTGGGGTACACGGCCGCAATCCCTGCCGCGGTGAGCCCGGCGCGGTCGCCCCCGAGGCGACGCGCGAGCACGCCGATCACGGCGATCGTCGCGATGCCGCACAACACCGTCAGCAATCGCTGCCACGGCACGGGGTCGTCGACCCAGCTGACCGTCGCCAGCAACACCGAGGTGAGCGGCCCGTGCTCTGCTCCCGGCTGGTCGACGAAGATCTCGCGGAACCACACCCCGTTCACCAGCTGCCGAGCCTGGGCCGAGTAGTAGAGGGAGTCGTTGAGCAGCAGTGGTTGATGCCACTTGTCGACCGCGAGCACACCTATGCGCCAGATGGTGCCGATCGCGACGATCGACGACAGGCGGCGACGGAACCTCGCCAGCTCCTCGGGGGACCGAGTCTCCGGCTCGGCTTCGGTCTGGACTGGCTGCATGCTCCCCGAAGTATCGTCGGTCGTCGATGCTCACACCATGCATCGACCTCGCGTCCCTGGAGAAGCCCTGACCTGATGTCACCCGACGTGCTCACGATCGACCGCCGACGACAGCGTTCGGCTGGTCCGCGCCCGTGCATCGGCGACCTCGTCGATGGTGCTGTCGATGGTGCTGTCGATGGGGCTGTCGAAGGGGCTGTCGAAGGGGCCGTCGACGGGATCGGGCACCACGCGGTCGACTCGCAGGTCGTTGCCCAGCCTGGGTCGACGATGCAGCCCGCGACACACTGGCCGGCGTTGGATGGACTGCGCGGCATCGCGGTCGCAGGGGTCGTCGCTTACCACCTCGGATGGATCTCGGGAGGGTTTCTCGGGGTCGATCTGTTCTTCACGCTCTCGGGATACCTGATCACCACGTTGCTCGTGCGCGAGCACAGGGGCACAGGGCACGTCGATCTGATCGCGTTCTGGGGACGACGCTTTCGCAGGCTGTTGCCTGCGGTCATGGCGCTCCTCGTCGGCGTCCTCACATGGTGCGCCGCGTTCGGCACACCGGCGGAGCAGGCGGGCGCCCGCGGCGACGCTCGATGGGCCATTCCGTACCTCGCCAACTGGCACCTCGTCTCGGCGTCGCGCGACTACTGGGCGTCGGCCATCGACGCATCGGTGTTCACCCATCTGTGGAGCCTGGCGATCGAGGAGCAGTTCTACGTCGTCTGGCCAGTGGTGGCGTGGTGGGCGTTGCGCGGCCGGAGGGGCGAGCAGCACCTCGCCGGCGTGACCGCAGTTGGCTTCGTGGCCTCCGCCCTTGCGATGGTGCTGTTGTACGACACCGCCTCCCCCAGCCGTGTCTACCTCGGCACCGACACACGGGCGTTGGCACTCTTCATCGGCGCGCTCGTCGCCCTCGATCCCGTTCAGCGCATCCTCCGGACGGCGGTGACAAGACGACCCTTCGTGCTGCACGCGGTCGGGTCGACCATCGCCGTTCTGCTCGCGATCTCGTGGCTGATCGGCGGCGAGCACCTCGAGGTGCTGCTGCGCGGCGGGTTGATCGTGCACTCGGTGCTGGCCGCGCTGTTGGTGGGTCTCATTGCTCTGTCGAGCGGCACACGGACCCGCACGAACCGTGTCCTGGAGCGGAAGGCGCTGACCTGGGTGGGCACACGGTCGTACGGCATCTACCTCTGGCACTGGCCTGTGATCGTGTTGGCCGAGCCGCGTTGGACGGTGCTGCCCGCACCCGTGCGCGACCTGGCGATGATCGCGCTCTCGCTCGCGCTGGCCGAGGTCTCGTTTCGTGCGCTCGAGCAGCCGGTGCGCCGACGTCTCGGCTGGGCGTCACACACACGTGCCACGTGGGCAACCGGCATCGTCACCTGCGCGGCCGTCGCCATGGCCATCGTGGCTCCGTCCGGGCGCGGTCACGTCGCGGGGTTCGATGTCACATCCGTGGCAGCGCCCGTGCTCGCGCCGGCGGAACCCGCCGATGCGTCGGTGCAGCCGTCCCCGGGAACCGTCGCTCGAGACCCAGCAGCCGAACGAGCCACCCCGACCGCTGTCGGTGCAACGAGCGCCGCCGAGCGCGGAGCGGCGGTCACGGCAGTACCGGACTCGGTCGCGGCTGTCGTCGTGTCGGCGGCACGCGTTGCTCAGGGTGCAGCCGCGATGGCCGAGGGCTCGATCGCGCAACGACACCTCGTGTCGCGGGTGCTGTGGATCGGCGACTCGGTCGCAGCCGATCTCGCTCCCGCGCTCACCGCCGCGTTCGCCGCGTCGGGGGTCACGTTGATCGACGGATCGGGCGACGGGTTGCGGCTCACACCGGGCGGGGGCGTCGACCCGATCGACGTCTACTCGAAGATGCTCGCCGAGGAGACCTTCGACTCCGTCGTGGTGCAGCTCTCGTACTGGGACTCCCCGGCCGACCTCGACCAGCTCAGGACGTCGCTCGGTTGGTTCCGCGACAGGGTGCGCGAACGCGGCGCCGAGCTGGTGGTGCTCACTCCCCCGCCCGTGCGCGACAACCTGGTCGATCCCGGACTGGCCCGTCAGATCGAGGTGGTCGGTCAACTCGTGACCGAAGGCCAGGGCCGGGTGCACCTCGTGGATACGGCGCCCGCCTGGGGTGCGGCGATGGCGCTCGACATCGACGGTGACGGCGCACCCGATCGCAAGCCTGACGGCGTCCACGTCTGTCCGCAGGGCGCGGCGCGGTTCGCCGCGTGGCTCACCGCCGACCTGGGGGCCCGCTTCCGTGGCGTGTCGCCGCTGCCGGCCGAGGCGTGGGCGGCAGGCGACTGGTCCACGAGCATCCGCTACGACACGCCTGCAGGAGCGTGCGTGGCCCTCGGGTGACACAGTGCTTCGCCGCGTCGGATGGTCGTGCAGCCTGACGAGCAAGGTTGGGGGTGGGCCGCAGCTCTGCTCGGGCGCGCCAGACGGGTAGCGTCGGCGACCGTGGACGACAGCGGTCTGATCGCAGGCACCGAGCAGACCCGCCGCCTTCGACAGCCGGTCCACACGATCGCCTATGAGCCGGGCATCGACGGTCTGCGCGGCGTGTCGATCATCGCGGTCCTGCTGTTCCACGCGTGTGCGACGTCATCGCTCACCGGATGGTTCCGCGGTGGCAACCTCGGCGTCTCGGTCTTCTTCACCCTGAGCGGATTCCTGATCACCACGCTCCTCGTCACCGAACACGAGCGGTCTGGCCGAATCGATCTGAAACGCTTCTGGACCCGGCGCATTCGGCGGCTCGCCCCCGCCTCGTTGACCGTCGTCGGCGTGGTCGTGGTGCTGTCCGGAACCCAGTGGTTCGACCTTCGTTCGGCGGATGCGCTGGCGGCGATCTGGAGCGTCACGAACTGGCACGTGATCGCCGGTGGCCAGGACAAGCTCCTGCAGACGATCGTGGGCCCGCTGGGGCCCACCTGGTCGCTCGCCGTGGAGGAGCAGTTCTACGTGCTGCTGGCGATCGGTGCCTGGGGCGCACTGCGCACGACCAGGCCGATGCGAGCGATCGCCATCGGTGCTGCCGCGACGGTGGTCGTCTCGCTCGCGCTGGCGAACACGGTCTCGGACTGGTCACCCCGACTCGAGTTCGGAACCGACGTACGCGCCGCCGAACTGGCGGTCGGTTGTCTGCTGGCGGTCACCATTCGGCGCCGGCGCTCCCGACTGACCGAACGGGCGGCTGCCGCCGACCTGGCCGGCGCGCTCGCCTTGGCGGGTCTCGGCGCGCTGTTCGCGCTGGCCGGAACGGCGCCATGGCTCCTTCGTGGTGGCCACGTGCTCGTCGCACTCGTGTCGGCCACCGCGATCGCTGCGATCATCTCCCACGGTCGGATCGACGCCGCACTCTCGTCGCGGCCACTCGTCGCGATCGGGCGGTGGAGCTACTCGCTGTACCTCGTGCACTGGCCGGTGTTCCTCGTGCTCGACGAGCAGCGCGTCGGCATCGATGGGGTGCCGCTGGTGGTGGTGAAGCTCATGGTCGCGTTCGTGCTCGCCGTCGGTCTGCATCGAGTCGTCGAGCAGCCGTTGCGCACGACGGACGCGTCGGCGCGATCGGTGTATGCGACGTGGCTGGGGGCCTCGGTCGCAGTGAGCGTCCTCGCCCTGGTGACGCTCGCATGAGTACCCTCTCGTGAGCACCATGGCGCCCTCGAACGACCCCTCAGCACCGCCCTCGAGCACGGTTCAAACGTCGGTCGTGCTCGATGTGACCGTGCCGGTCCACAACGAGGCCCACGTGCTCGAGTCGAGCATCGCGAGTCTCCACGCGTACCTGTCCGCCAACTTCCCGTTCAGTTGGCAGATCACGATCGTCGACAACGCGAGCACCGATGCGACCCTCGACGTCGCGCGCCGATGCACCGAGCAACTCGCCCACGTCGAGGTGATCCATCTCGACCGCAAGGGTCGCGGGCTCGCCTTGCGCGAGGCCTGGAGCCGCAGCGAGGCCCAGGTGTGCGCCTACATGGACGTCGATCTGTCGACCGGGCTCGATGCGTTGCTGCCCCTCGTTGCACCGCTCATCACCGGACACAGCGACCTCGCGATCGGATCGCGACTCGCCCCCGGTGCGTCCGTGGCTCGGGGCCCGCGGCGCGAGATCATCTCGCGCACGTACAACGTGATCCTCCGCACCGTCTTCGCGGTCCGCTTCCGCGACGCTCAGTGCGGCTTCAAGGCGATCCGCACCGACATCGCCCGACACCTGCTGCCTGCCGTGGAGGACGACAGCTGGTTCTTCGACACCGAACTGCTGTTGCTCGCCGAACACAACGGGCTGCGCGTGCACGAGGTGCCCGTCGATTGGGTCGACGACCCCGACAGCAGGGTGAATGTTCGCCGCACGGCCACCGACGACCTCAAGGGTGTCTGGCGCATGGCGAGGAGCTTCGTGCGGGGCGGCGGTCGGCTGGACCTCGGGCCATTGCGCCGAGCCCCACTCGCCGAGGACTTCGGTCGTCAGATCGTCGGGTTCGTCGCGGTGGGGTTGATCAGCACGAGCGTGTCGCTGCTGCTGTTCCTCGTGTTGCAGCAGCATCTGCACCCCGTGTGGTCGAACGTGATCGCGATCGCTGCCACCGCGCTCGCCAACGCCTGGGCCAACCGACGCTTCACCTTCGGCCATCGCAGTCGGATCGACCGGGGCCGCGACTACTTGGCGGCCACCGCGATGTTGTTCACCTCGCTCGCCGTCTCGAGCGGGTTGTTGGCCGTCACCTTGTGGGCCGGCGGTGAATTGCTCGCTCAGTCGCTCACGCTGGTGGGCGCGTGGGCGCTCGTGGCCGTGGGCCGCTTTGCGCTGCTGCGCGCATGGGTGTTCGCCTCTCCACCGGCGGAGGAACAGGGCACCACCATCCTCACCCGGACGTAGGCCTCACCCGGACGTCGCCATCACCCCGACGCAGCCGCACCCGGTGCGGCGGGGCGGATCAACACGGCGACGGTCGTCGTGCCCAGCTGCCTGCGCAACGCACTGGTGTCGGCGAACACCGCGGCGACGCTGGGGTCGAGTTGCAGCGCGCCGAGGGCCACCATCTCGGCGGCAAGGCCAGATCCCACGAACGTCGCAGGGTCGAGGCTCGCATCGACGATCTCGTCAGCGGTCAGTCCGAACCGCCCATCGGCCACCAGCCGTTCCCCGTCGAGGCTGAGCACGATCCCGAACGCGCCGATCTCGTCGATCATCGCTTGCTCCCCTGCCAGCAATCGTTCGATCGCGCCGCCATCGAGCGGGGAGGTGAACGCGATCCGCTGGCTTCCCCCCGGCACCTCGATCGCAGCCCGTGCCTCGAGGAGGAAGACCGTGAGTGGTTCATCACCGTCGGCCCGACGAGCGTTGCCGAGCTGGCGCACCAAACCGGGCTCGGCGACGCGCAGGTCGACCCCTGCCTGTTGCATCGCTGCCATGACGACTGCCGAATAGGGCTCGAGGTATCGGAGCGTCGACGAGTCGAGCACCACCGACTGATCGGTGGAGAACCGGCGAACCTGATCCGAGATCGATCGGGCGACCGGAATCGACTCGGAGAACGTGTCGGGCCCCGCCGGCTGCGCGAACGCCGGCACGTTCAACAACGACACCGCCATCGAGATCGCCGCGAGGGCGTATCCGGCCCGCGTGGCGCCCTTCCCACCCGGCATTCGAAACACCGCCGGTGCAGACAGGCTCGCCAGCGCGATCGCGAAGAGGCAGAAGGCACCGATCGACCACAGCCAGCGCATCTGGTGCGGCGTCAACCCGAGCGGGCCGATCGGCATGATCGTCAGCGAACCGAGCGCCAGCGCCACGGCGGCTCCAGCCACGGTGACCCCGGCGAACACGGGGCGATCGCGCCGTCTCCAGGCCCACCAACCCGCTGCGCCCAACAGCGCGAGCAGCACGAACAGCCCGGTCGCTGCGATCGCCGAGCTGCGCAGCCCGATCGGGGTGAGCGTCACCCCGTCGGCGTCGTACGGCGTGTAGGGAACCGCGTCGATGAACGAATCCCGACTCCACCACGGCGGCACGGCGAGCACACCGCCTGCGATGCGCACGGCGGTGGTCGCCCCGATCGTGGGCTCGTCGCTGCCGGTGCTCGTGGCGATGCGCGCGAGGTTGCCCTGCCCGTCGCCGAAGAGCTGTTCGATCAGCGGCTGCGCCCACAGCACCACGACCGTCGCGAGTGAGATGGCACCCACCCGACGGATCTGCCTGCCGTCAGCGGCCTTCGCTCCGGGATCCGCACGCCACCGTCGCCGGTACACCGCGACTGCGCCGATCAGCGCGGTGATCACGAGCGCGGGCACCAGGTACGCGTAGCCGAGATGCGTCTGGAGGCACAGGCTGCACGCCACGAAAAGCCACGGCAGCACCACGAGATCGCCGGCGGCGGCCGCCCAGGTGCACACGAGCATGAACAGCGCAGGGAGCACCAGCACATGAGGGTTCCAGGGGTCGGTGAGCATCGCGCTGCCGAGCGTGTAGGCGAGCATCGATGCGACCGCCGTGGCGAGCAGGCAGGCTCGCCGACCACCGACACGGTGGGCCACGAGTGCGGTGCCGGCGATCGCCGCCATGTTGATCGCGCCCACACCGAGTGCCACCCCGGTTGCGCCTCCGAACAGCTTGACCGGGATGGCCAGGATGTCGAACAGCAGCGGACCCGGATGGTTGAGGTCCTTGCCGGCGCTCAGCGAGGCCGACGACCAGGTGCCGAGCAGCGGGAAGTGGTCGAGGCTGAACACGTCGCGGGCCCGCATCTCGATCAGTGCGTTGTCGCCGATCGGGATCCACCGATCGCCCCGCCGCCGGGCGATCGCGGTCAACACCGGTAGCAAGGCGATCGCCACCACGATGAGCTCGATGCGACCGACGGCCCGGTGGGCCAGCCCGACGAACGCTCTGCCCCGGACGGGCTCGTCAGCGCTCACGGGTCGGTTCCCGGGGGCAGGAGGAAGACCGCCGTCGACGTGCCCAACTCCAACAACCGGTTCACCTGCTCCTGAAGCTCGGGCGAGACCCGTGGGTCGAGCTGGACGCCGAACAGGTTCGTCTCGAGCAGCGGGATCAGCTCGTCGAGACCATCGGTCGCGAGCGAGGCCGCCACGGCTCGCTCGATCTCGGCGTACTCGGCGAGCTCGCGCTCGTCGCGCGGGTCGTACTCCGCGACCAACTCGGCCCCGGGCACGGCTCGCACCTCGTCGATGTAGAACCCGGTGGCCAGGCGCACCTCGGCATCGGCATCATCGAGATCGACGACTCGCTGGATCGTGACGGGCACCCTCCACGTGAACGGCACGCCGACATCGAAGCCACGACGTTCCAGCTCGTTCACCAGGCCATAGCCCTGGGAGCCGAAGTACCGGGAGTCGTTCCAGGTCACCACGTATCGTCCGTCCGTGCCCACAGCCGAGCCGAGACCGGCTTCGAGCGCATCGGCGGTGGGTCCGGTGATCTCTCGGAGGGTGTCGCTGAGGTGCTGCTCGGGAGCCCGCGCCCCGAACGCCTCGACGGTGAGCGCACCGTAGGAGGCCACGCCGATCACGGCTGCCAACGCGGTCACGGAGGCCGTCAGCCGAGCGGGGGCGAGCCGGTCAGGACGAGCCTCGACCGATCTGGGCGCGATCGATCGGGGCTGGGAGACGGCCGCGAGCAACGTCCACACCACAGCGACGACCAGGAGCGCTGTCGTGGTCCACGCCCACAGCGTAAGGTAGTACCACACCTTGCCGAAGATCCGGCTCATCGAGATCGCCCCCAACACCAGCGACCAGCCGATCACCACGTGCAAGCCGATCAAGATCCGATGTCTCATCCGCCACGCCCAGACCGCGGCCACGATCCACACCACCAGCACCACCAGCCCGGGCACCACGCTGCCCTGCAGGTCGAACGCGGCGCGTGTGACGTGGCCATCGCTGCCGAACGCACTGCCGATCAGTCGGAAGACGTTCAGATGGCGCGCCAAGAGTGCGAGGCCCGAACCGGCTCCCAGTGGATCTTCCGGGGGGGTGCGGAAGTAGTCGGCGATCATCCGCAGGTTGCCCGGCTCGTTGGTGAGCTGGTCGTACACCGGCGGCAGCCACAGCACGACACCGACCAGTGCCGAGGAGCCGAGGGCGCTGTACACGCCATTGCGTTCGACCGGATGGCGATATGCCCGCCAGGCGAGCGCGGCGACGCACAGTGCGCCCATGCCGAGGCACAGACCGAGGTAGGGCAAGTGGGTCTGGGCACACAGCGATCCGACTGCGGTGACCAGCACGATCAGTCGGGTGTCGCCCTCGAGCACTCCCCAGGTCGCGAGCAGCACCACCAACCAGAACAACAGGGGGAGGTACGGGTTCCACGGTTGCGTCACGACGTCGAACCCGTACCCGCGGACCAGAACGGCGATCATCGCCGCCACGGCGACCATGAGCGGCGTGCCGCCGCGTCGCTGCGCCAGCCAGAGCGCGATCGCGATCGCGACGAGGTTCAGCACGATCATCCCCGCGAGCAGCCCCCACGCGCCCGAACCGGCGAGTCGATAGGCGGGCGCCAACAGGTAGAAGCTCAGCGGCCCGGGGTGGCTGCCCTGGTCCGGAAACACCCCGATGCGGCCCGGCAGACCGATCAGCGGGGCATCGCCGCCGCCGACGTCGCGCACCCGGAACTCCGTCATCGCCAGATCGAGCACCGGGTGGTAGTGACGAGTCGTCAGCTGCACCGCAGCGATCACGAACGGAATGGCCAACGCGATCCACAGACCGAGACGCACCTTGAACGCAGGCATCGCCAGGAACGCTTCCCGCAGGCGGCTGAAGGTGCCGGCCCCCGGCCTGCCGGCAGCACCCGACCGAGACGTCATCTGGTGGGCGATCTCATCGGGCGGGCCGCCGGCGATGGACGAGGTCGGACACGCCCCAACGGGTGACCAGCAGCATCGACTCGGCGATGATCCGCGACGACATCTTCGAGGTGCCGAACTCGCGGTCGCGGAACACGATCGGCACCTCGCGCACCGCGTGGTGCTTCACGACCAGGCGGCGAACGAGCTCGGTGAGGAACGCGTATCCCTCGGCGGTCGTGCTTGCCGGCTCGATGTCGCGCATCGCCGTGGCGCGGTACGCGCGGAAACCGGAGGTGGCGTCTCGCACCCCGAGACCGAGCACCATGCCCGTGTACCGGTTGCCCCAGCGCGACAGCAGGCGGCGATGCAGCGGCCAATCCGCTGTCGCCCCACCGGAGACGTACCTCGATCCGATCACGACGTCGGCCCCTGCCTCGATCGCCGCGATGAGGCTCGGGATCGCCGCCGGGTCGTGGGAGAAGTCGACGTCCATCGACACGATCACGTCGTACCCCTCGTCGAGAGCCACCGTGAAACCGTTGCGGTACGCGCTGCCCAGCCCCTGCTTGCCCGGTCGATGGAGAACCTTCACCTGCCCCAGCTCGGCGGCTGCCTGCTCAGCGAGCGTGCCGGTGCCATCAGGGCTGTTGTCGTCGACCACCAGCACGTCCGCACCGGGGACGGCGACCCGAACCGCGGCGAGGAACTGCCGGATGTTCTCCTTTTCGTTGTAGGTGGGCACCACCTCGACGCAACGCACGAGCAGCAATCGTAGCGACACTCGCCCGGCAGAGCCGGGGACGCTGGCCGCGTCAACGCTACGATCGGTGCTGGTCATGCGTTCGGTCCCGTCTGCTCCCCTCGTCGGCCCGTTCGCCGATCGCCTCCTTGCGCTCGACTTCCCGGCGCTCGATCCGGCGCGCCGCGCCCAGGCGATCGAGTTCACCCTCCGCCGTGTGGATGGCTTGCCCAGCGTGGTGCGTTTCGGCGTCACCGTGATCGCGGCGCTCTTCCGTGGTCTGCTCGCCGTGCCGGGCGGCGACGCCGTGGTGCGGTTCCTGGCGCGCACCCCGCTGCCCCTGCTGGGCGAGTACGTGCGCATGGTGCGTTCGCTGGGCTACGCCTACATCTACGAGACATGGCCCGACACACGTGCCGACGGCTCCTGCCCGGTCACCCACGAAGACGTGCCGGCATGAGCGGGATCGAGCCCCACCAGATCCACCTCCGTGCGCAGGTGCTCGTCGTCGGCTCGGGGGCCGGCGGAGCCACCACCGCGGCGTTGCTGGCCGAGGCGGGATTCGACGTGCTCATCGCCGAGGAAGGTCCCTGGGTCGACCAGGACACGGTGACCGCGTTCTCCCTCGAGCAGATGGACCGCCAGTACCGCTCCGGCGGCGTCACCGTCGCGCTCGGACTCCCCTCGATCGCGTACACGGAGGGCCGCTGCGCCGGCGGGGGCACCGAGGTGAACAGCGGGCTCTACTTCCGTCCACCGCTCGACGTCGTCGAGCGTTGGCGGCGCGACTTCCGAATCGACGGGCTCGACGTCGACGAACTCGATGTCATCGCCGACGAGGTGGAGCTGGCGATCAACGTGACCACCGTGCCCGGAAACGCCACTCCTGCCAGCGAGATCCTCCGCCGAGGCGCTGCCGCGCTCAACTGGCGGCACAGCGAGATCCCGCGGTGGATGAAGTACCCGGCCGGCGGCGACGCGATCACGGGGAAGCGCCAGAGCATGACGCGCACGTACCTGCCTCGGGCATTCGCCGCAGGTGCGCGAATGCTCGTCGACACCCGGGTCGACCGTCTGGTCAGCAACGGTCTGAACGTCACCGCACACGTCACCTACGGCGACGGCACCGGCCGCACGCCGGGCGGCGCGATCACCGCCGCGCACGTGTTCGTCTGTGGCGGCGCGATCCAGACACCGGCGCTGCTGCAGCGCTCGGGCATGCGCTCGCACATCGGCCGTTCCCTCGCCGTGCACCCGACGGTGAAGCTCAGCGCGAAGTTCGCTGACGAGGTGAACGTTCCTGACGACGTGCCCGTGCATCAGGTGAAGGAGTTCGCCCCCGACCTCAGCTTCGGCGGGTCGGCGAGCCACTCCGGGCTCGTCGCGCTGGCCCTCACCGACGAGTGGAAGACGTTCGCTCCTGCGATCGAGGACTGGCGCCGGATGACGATCTACTACGCCGCGATCACGAGCGAAGGCCGCGGGTGGGTGCAAGCGATCCCGAAGGTGCGCGACCCGCTCGTCACCTACCGGCTCAGCCACCGTGATCGGGAGGTGCTGCGCAGCGGCTTGGCACGGCTCGCATTGCTCACCCTCGAGGCCGGTGCCACGGAGGTGTACCCGTCGTTCCGCGGTGCGCCGGTCGTGCGCAATCGCAGCGATCTGGCCACCATGCAGGAACGGTTCGCCGCCAGCAAGGCCAGCGTGATGACGGTGCACCTGTGCTCCACCGTGCCCCTCGGTGAGCACCGCGACCGGTGTGGCGCCGACTCGTTCGGCAAGGTGCACGGTGCCGATCGGGTGTGGGTGAACGACGCCTCGCTGTTGCCAACGGCTCCAGGCGTGAACCCACAAGCGACGGTGATGGCGTTCGCGATCCGGAACGCACGCCACTTCATCGAGGAGCAGTCGCTTCGACAGCCGCACACGAATCGAGGACGGACATGAGCGAACGCTGGGAAGCCCCTGCAGTCACGGTGGTCACCGGAGCAGCCGGCTGGCTGGGGCGAGCGCTGGTGAATCGCCTGTTGACCGAAGGGCGAACGAACCTCCGCGTGCTCGTGCACACCATCGACGACCGATCGCTCATCCCCCAGGGCGATGCGATCGCGGTCGAGGTCGGAGACATCGGCGACCGCGCCGTGGTCGACCGGTTGTTCGACGGCGTCGGCCCGACCGCCGACGTGATCCACACCGCCGGGCTCATCCACCCCAAGCGGATCGCCGAGCTGTTCCACGTGAACGTCACGGGCACCCGCAACGTCACCGCTGCCGCCACCAAGGCCCGTGTGCGTCGCCTGGTGCACGTGTCGTCGAACAGCCCGTTCGGCACGAACTCCCACACCACCGACGTCTTCCGCCAGGACGAGCCGTACCACCCGTACTACGGCTACGGCCGGTCGAAGATGGAGGGCGAGCAACTCGTGCTCGCTGCCTCGGCCGCAGGTGAGGTCGATGCGACCGTCGTGCGCCCGCCCTGGTTCTACGGCCCCTTCCAGCCTCCGCGCCAGACCACGTTCTTCCGCATGGTCCGCAACGGCAAGTTCCCCATCATCGGCGGAGGCGAGCAGCGCCGGTCGATGGTGTACGTCGAGAACCTGGTCGACGGAATCTTGGCTGCGGAGCTGACGCCGCATGCGAACGGCAAGGGGTACTGGATCGCCGACGAACGACCGTATGCCATCAACGAGATCGTCGAGACCGTCGGTCGAGCGTTGCGCGACGAGGGCTACTCGGTGAAAGACGGTGGGATGAGGCTCCCCGCGATCGCCGGCCGAGTCGCCGAGATCGGCGACAAGCTCATCCAGCGCACTGGCCGCTACCAGCAGCAGTTGCACGTGCTGGGCGAGATGGACAAGACGATCGCGTGCGACATCAGCGCATCGACCACCGACCTCGGCTACCGACCGGCCATCGCCCTGTACGAGGGCATGTGCCTCAGCATCCAGTGGTGCAAGGCTCAGGGGCTCGAGCTGTGACGCGATCGCTCGTCACCGGAGGCTCCGGGTACTTCGGGTCGCTGCTCGTCCAACGACTGCTCGCCGCCGGCCACGAGGTGCGCGTCCTCGACGTCAACGATGCCGACGATCGAAGCGCCGACGTCGAGTTGGTCCAGGGCGACATCCGCGACGCCAGCACCGTTGCCGCGGCCGTACGCGGCGTCGACCTCGTCTTCAACAACGTCGCCCAGGTGCCCCTCGCCAAGGACCACCACCTGCTGCGTACCGTCAACGTCGACGGCACCCGCCTGCTGCTCGAGCATGCGCGCAGTGCCGGCGTCGCGAAGGTGGTCCACACCTCGTCGAGCGCGGTGTTCGGCGTGCCGGCGACGAACCCGGTGTTGCCCACCACGGTGCCCTCGCCCGTCGAGGCCTACGGGCACGCCAAGCTTGCCGCCGAATGGGCCTGCCTCGATGCAGCTGCGCACGGGCTCGACGTCACCATCGTGCGCCCGCGCACGATCCTCGGCCACGGCCGGCTCGGCATCTTCGGCATCCTGTTCGACTGGATCGCCGACGGTGCCGACGTGGTCGTGCTGGGCGACGGATCGAATCGGTACCAGTTCGTCCATGCCGACGACCTCGCCGAGGTGTGCCTGCTTGCCTCAGGCAGAAGCGGTCCGATGATCGTGAATGCCGGAACCGACCGCTTCGGCACGATGCGCGAGTCGCTGGAATCCCTGTGCGCCCACGCGGGAACCGGCGCAC
Organism: Actinomycetes bacterium; assembly: GCA_031400715.1. Taxonomy (GTDB): domain Bacteria; phylum Actinomycetota; class Acidimicrobiia; order Acidimicrobiales; family Ilumatobacteraceae; genus VFMC01. Next base: position 19,957 of record JANNQK010000273.1, read on the forward strand.
GGGTGCGCTCGCTGCCGGCGAAGGCAACCTCGCTGGCGATGCAGGCGGCCGCCGGACTCCACCTCGCGCCCTTCGCCCCGTATCACTGGATCATGTACTCGAAGTCGTTGTGGTTCGACATCGACCACGCTCGCGACGCACTCGGATGGCAGCCCCGGTTCTCGAACGAGGAGATGTTCGCCGCCAGCTACGACTGGTTCGTCGAGAACCGCGCGATCACCGAACAGGCCGGCGCCTCACATCACCGCACCACGGCCAAGCAGGGCGCCCTCAAACTGGTGAAGTGGGGCATGCAGCACCTCCCCGCCTGAGTCTGGTGAGCGAAACCCGCACGTGCTGCGGGCGTGGCTCACGGGACTCGACGTTCGGGGACCTGGGCGTGAAGGGCGCGCAGGATGCCGGCGGCGGTGGCGTCCCACGTGAGCGTCCTGGCCCGGGCGAGCGCTGCCTCGGCGAGGCGCTCGCGAAGGGGAGCATCGGTGAGCACCTTGGCCAGCGTGGCACCCAGTTCGTCGAGCGGCGCCAGCAGTCCGGTCACGCCGTCCACGACGCTGCTGCGGTGCCCACGGATATCGGTCGCCACGGCGGGCGTGCCACACGCGGCCGCTTCGGTGAGGGTCAGCCCCCAGCCTTCTGCCAATGACGCGCTCGCCACCAGCCACGCCCTCTGGTAGCGCGCCACGAGGTCGTCGTGAGGCAGTTGCCCGACGAAGGTGATCCACTCCCCCGCCCCCTCGCCCGCGACGAGAGCTTCGAGTTCGTTGCGCATCGGGCCGCTGCCCACGATCTCGAGCCGCAGCGCGGGCACCTCGCGTTTGGCCACGATCGCGGCACGCACCATCTCGTCGAACCGCTTCACGGGGGCCAGGCGTCCGACGGCGACCACCAACGGCTCTGGTGAGCGGGCCGCCACCGGGTCGACTGCAGGCAGGAACAGAGGGCTGACCCCGTTGTTGACGGCCATCACTCGTTCGGCACGGAACCCGAGCTCGAGCAGCTCTTCGCGTGTGGCCTCCGACGGCGTCACCATCTGCGTGCGCCGGTAGAACGGCGGTGCGAGCTTGGCTTCGAGCACCCGGCCGACACCGGCCAGCCCCGTGGGAAGCATCTGCCCCCACATCGGACCGTGCACGTGGTGCAGGAAGGTGATGCGGGGCTTGCGGCACCACACAGGTGAGAACCACGGCACGCCGTTCCAGATCTCCACCATCGCGTCGTACGGTCCCATGCGACGGGTGATCTCGCTGACGATCGTCCTCGGGAACACGCTGTAGCGACTGCCTCTGCGGATCACGCGGTAGCCATTGCGGATCGACTCGGCAGGCTGCCCGAGGGCCGCCGACGTGCGATGCGTGACCTCGAGGCCCGCGGCTGCCCAGCGTCGCATGAACTCGTCGGCGTGCACTTCGCTGCCACCGGCATCGGGATCGTCCAGATCGCGCCACGCCATCGTGTGGACGCGACGCACGCGCCGGTCGACCATCTCCGCGGCGAGCCGGTCGATTTCGTCGAGGTCGGCGTTCGGCGAGTTGGGTGCAGGGAGATGGGCCGCCGACATGCGGGCCGAGGCTACCCCTGCTCACTAGTGTCGCACCGTGCACGAAGCCGAGGAACCGCCGATCGAGTCGGCGCAGCGGTCGTCGGATTCCCCGCCCAATGACTCCGCACGCCCGGACTCGACGGATGCCACCAGCGCGACGAATCCGACGACCGCGACGAGGCTCCCCTACGTGCTCGGTGGGCGCCTGGAGCGGCGACCGTCCCGGGCGGCGTGGCTCAGCGTGGCAGCGATCATGACGGTGATCCTGATTCCGCTGCGCGGCCTGTACCGGGGCACCGGCAGCTCGATGGAGGAGGGCTTCATGCTCGTCTTCCCGAAGCGGATGCTGGCCGGCGACGTGCCCAACGTCGACTTCCTGCACCTCTACGGACCGGGCGCGCTCCACGTGCTGATGGGCTGGTACCGGGTGTTCGGGTACACACTCGAGGCTCAGCGTGGCTTCGGGCTGCTCCAGCACCTCGGCATCATCTTCGCGATCTATGCGCTCACCCGACCGTGGGGGCATCGCCTCGCAACCGTCGCTGCCGTGACGGTGACGCTCCTGGTGCTCACCCCCATCGGCTTGTCGGCGCTCGCCTGGGAGGGCGCCGTCGCGCTCTCGCTGTGGAGCGTCGTGTTCGGCGTACGCGCCCTCCACACCACCGACCGCGACCGGATGCTCGCACTGGCGGCGTCCGGGGCGCTCGCCGGCTTCGCACTCAGCTTCCGTCCCGACCTCGTGCTCGCCCTCGGGATCGCCCACGCGTTCATCTGGTGGAAGGCGCGCGCGTTCCGCTCGGCATCGATCGGCGGGCTGATCGGACTCACTCCGATGTGGATCCACCTCGCCGTCGCAGGCATCCCGGACGCGTGGCGCGGGATGGTGACCGAACCCGTGCGAGAGCTGCGCCCGGGTCGTGAGCTTCCACAGCCACCCAGCTTCGGCAAGGTGGACGGAGCACTGCAGGCCGTCGTCGAGGGTCCCGCGGATGCACCGTGGTGGAAGGTGCCCGCGCTCGAGGCCAACCATCAGCTGTGGCTGTGGTTCTGGGTGGTCATCCTGAGCGCCCTCGGGGTCGTGGCGACCACCGTGTGGCTGCGGCGCCGACATGGCGTCACACCGCAGCGCACCGTCTTGCTGGCCGCGTCGTTGTTGGGTCTCGGCATGTTGCCGCAGGCGTTGCAGCGGCCCGACTCCACCCACCTGGCGTGGGGTTCGTGCGTGTCGTTCGCGCTGCTCGCGGCGTTGCTGGCCGACGTGACCACGGTGATGCGCCCCCGCTTGGTCGGCCTCCGCCGCGATGCTCTCATCGCGGCGGTGATCGCCCTGTCGATGTTGATCGTGATGCCGTTCTACACGTTCCGCACCTACCTGCTGTACAGCAGGATCTCGGTCGGCAACAAGGTCGGTGGATACGAGGTCAGCCGGGACGATCGCAACTTCTGGTTCGGAAACGTGCCGCTCCAGGTCGCCAGCCAGGCGGCGATCGACGAACTCGACCGGTTGAGCACACCGGGTGAGCGCCTGCTGGTGGGACCCGCCGACCTGAGCCGCACGATCTACAGCGACGTGGCCTTCTACTTCATGTTCCCCGAACTCGAACCAGCCACGTACTTCATCGAGATGGATCCGGGTCTGGCCGACGACGAAGGTTCGAGCCTGGCCAGCGATGTGGCGTCGGCCGACTGGTTGATCCTCACCAACTTCTGGACCGGATGGTACGAACCGAACGCGTCGAGCAACTTCGGGAGCAACGCACCCAACGAGGTGGTGGCCACCCAGTTCTGTCTGGTGGGCAACTACGAGAACGCTCTGGTGTTGCTGTACCGCAAGTGCACGCCGGGCGAGCCCGCCGGCGGCATCAGCCCCGCTGGCATCGGGATCGGCGCGGAACGTCGGGCCAGCCTCGAGCGCGAGCTCGCCGAGAACCCCTGACAAGCCGCCCACGTGGGGTGGTCAGCCGAGGGGGAGTTTGCGCCAGATCGGGCCAGGGACGTGGCGGAGGGCGCTGAAGACGTACCGCAGGATGCCGGGAGCCCACACCGTGCGACGGCTGCTGCGCAATGCCTTCGCGGTCACCTCGGCGACCTTGTCGGGCGAGCAGGCGAAGGGTGCCGCCTTCATCCCTTTCGTCATCGCCGAGTGCACGAATCCCGGCCGCACCACGAGCACCCTCGCGCCGGTGCCCTCGAGCGAATCGCCCAGACCCTGGGCGAAGCCGTCGAGGCCGGCCTTGGTGGCTCCGTAGACGAAGTTGGCCTTGCGCACCCGCTCACCCGCGACGCTGCTGAGCACGACCAACGTCCCGTGACCCTGCGTTCGCAACCGATTCGCCACGGCGACGCCGGCCGAGATCGCCCCGGTGAAGTTCACGTGAGCGAGCGCAGCCGCTCCCTCGACGTCGCTGCCCGTCGCCTCGCCGTTGCCCAGTTGGCCGAACGCGAGCACGACCACGTCGAGATCCCCGTGGGCAGCGACGATCTCGGCGATCACGCGCTCGTGCGATGCCGTGTCGGCGGCGTCGAAGTGCACGACAGAGGCGTCGATCGCATCTGTTCGCAGCGCCGCTGCCGCCTGCTCACCCTTGGCGATGTCGCGACATGCAAGGACGACCGAGCGCGTGACCGGGCTGAGCAGCCGATGTGCGATGGCGAGGCCGATCTCGCTCGTCCCGCCGAGCACGACGATGTTCTGCGGTTCACCGAATGCGTTGTCCATGATGGTTCCAGTCGAGCGAGCGAGGCGGGGCGCCGGGAGATGTGCGGGGGTGATGGGGTGAATGGGGGGAGGTGCGAATGGTCAAGCGTCGCCGGCGAGGAGCAGGCGACGACCGAGGTCGCTCTGCCACACGCCCAACGGGTCGACCCGACGGCGGACCGCCTGCCATTCGGCCAGCCGGGGATACCCCTTGCGGATGGTCTCGGGCACGGTGTGCGCGTCCTTGGCGAAGTAGTTGCGGCCGCCGGCGTCGAGCACCATGTCGTCGAGGCCGTGCAAAAGCGCAGCGAGATCGGGAGCACCACCTGGCATGTCGAGGGCGAGCGTCCATCCGGCCTGCGGAAAGCTGAGCGGCGCGGCATTGCCCTCGCCGAAGCGCTTCAACACCGCAAGGAAGCTGGCCGCTCCGCTGGCCGCGACCCGCTCGACGATGCGCCGCATCGCGTCCTCTTGACCGAAGGGCACCACGAGTTGGTACTGCACCAAACCGGGCCGGCCATAGAAGCGGGGCCACTGACCGACCATGTCGAGCGGGTGGAAGAACGAGCTGATGCTCTCGATGCCACCGATCTTGCGCTTTGGTGCCTTGCGGAACCACAACTCGTTGAAGGCGGCGACCGTGACGTGGTTCAACACGCCGGGCCGCGGGATGATCGGGGGCACCGACACGAGCTGGTCGGGCGCGTACGCCAACGGGTCGGACTGGTGCTTGGCGGCCAGCTGATCGAACCGTGCATGGTCGCCACGGGTGAGCACGCTGCGGCCCAGGTGGCTGCCCTTCGCGGCCAGATCGATCCAGGCGACGCTGTAGCGATGGGCGTCGTCATCGCCGTCGGACATCGTCTCCATGAGCGTGTCGAGGTCGGGGAGGCGGTGCGTGTCGACCGCCATCCGGCTGCTCTCGATCCGCAACAAGTTGATCGTGGCATCGAGCACGACGCCCGTGAGGCCCATGCCCCCGATGGTCGCCCAGAACAGTTCAGGATCGCGATCGGGCCCCACCTCGGCCACCGAGCCGTCGGCCAGCTGCAGCGACATGCGCGTCACGTGGTTGCCGAACGAGCCATCGGCGTGGTGGTTCTTGCCGTGGATGTCGCTGGCGATGGCGCCGCCGATGGTGACGAACCGCGTGCCGGGCGTGACCGGTACGAAGAACCCGCGCGGCACGAGATACCGCAGCAGCTCATCGAGACTGGCACCGGCGGAGACCGTGACCGTACCGGTCTCGCGGTCGAGCACCGCATCGGTGGCACTGCCCATCAGCTTGATCACGAGGCCGCCGCCGTTCTGCGCGGCATCGCCGTAGCTGCGGCCGAGTCCACGCACGAGCGCGCCCCGATCGCCGACCTCTTTGAGCGCTGCCGGGATCTCGGCGCGGAACAGGTCGACGACCTCGGCCGCCGAGGGATTGGTCCGCCCCCAACCGGTCAACGAGGTGCGAGTCACGGCACCCAGGCTAGCTGTGCCGGATCAGCCGGCACCGGAGCCCGACCCAGCGGACGACCGCACCGCACACGAACACTGCTCAGTACGGCCACTCGGGTTCGCGGCCGGTGATCCGCTTCAGCAGGCCACCGAGCTTGGCGCTGATCAGCACTTTGATCGACAGGTTCTTCGCGAACCACGGTAGCTGAACGAGCTGGCGCACGGCGTTCGTCGCGCGCACGCCGATGCCCGGCGCCAGATCACGGCGGTACTCGGTCATCGACCGAGCGCGCCCCACGTAACGCCACTGCGAACTGAACACCAGTTCACGCATGATCGCCACGGTGACACCCACCGACGAGAACGAATCGTGGATCAACATCGTGCCACCCGGCTCGACCCGATTGCCCCAGTTCTGGATGTCGGCGCGCGCCGGCGCATATCGGTGGGCACCGTCGACGTACAGAACCCATGCCGAACCAGGCACGTCGATCAATGCCGCGTCGCTGAAGGCACGAACATGACGAACCCGATCGGCGACACCGGCCGACGCCAGATTGCGGTTGAACACGGCGTGGTCGTCCTGGGCCTCCGCGGCGAACCCGTCGATCTCCTGGGGACCTCGGTCGTTGCCGGCATGAGGATCGATCGCCACCAACTCGACACCGGGCTCGGCAGCAGATGCGAGCACGATCATGCTGCGACCGCGGAAGCTGCCGATCTCGACGATCCGTTGTCCGGGCGACGCAGTACGTGCCGCGTCGTACAGCCGTCGGGCCTGGTCGGGCGACATCCACCCTTCCACGTCGGCCACGGAGGCCAACACCTCCTCGAATGGCTTCACCACGCTGATCTCCCTCGCTCGCTCATCCACACAACACCATGATCCGTCACCGTCACCGGCGCAGTCGCCTTCACCGTGCCCGTCACGAGACGTAGACGCCGAGTCCGAAGATGGCAGCCCACACGATGCCCAGCACCTGCAGGGTGCGATCGGCGATGAAGATCTCCTCGGGCGCTGCACCATGGCCTTGCTCGAGGATCAGCAGGTATCGAAACAGCGCGGTCGCCATCGGCACGATCGACAACTCGTAGAACGGCCAGGAGGTCCCGGCGATCTCCTTGGTGTCGAAGGCCCAGATGCAGTACGAGACCAGCGCTGCGCCCACGCTGATCGCCACCACGTCGCGCAGGTACCCGAGCGAGTACGAATCGAGCGTCGACCGCGTCTGCGCATCGTCGCCCACCTCGCGCAGTTCGGCGAAGCGCTTGCCGCTCACGATGAACATCGACGCGAACGAGATCGTGAGCAGGAACCACGTGCTCATCGGCACGTCGGCAGCCACGGCTCCTCCGATCGCGCGCAGCACGAAGAACGCGGCGACGACCACGAGGTCGACCACGGCGACGTGCTTGAGCACGGCGCTGTAGCCAGCGGTGAGCGCGACGTACGCGGCGGCGGCCACGCACGCCTTCCAATCGGCGAGGGCGGCGACAGCGACGCCACCGACGAGGAGCAGCGTCCCCACCACCCACGCGACGCGCAATGGCACCGCGCCGCTGGCGATCGGTCGGTTGCGCTTGGTGGGATGGTTGCGGTCTTGCTCGACGTCGAGGATGTCGTTCCAGAAGTAGCCGCCGCTGGCCACCATGCAGAACGACACGAACATGATCAGCGTGGGCACCAGGTAGTCACCGTTGTCGAGCACGCCGGCGGCGCCAGGTGCGGCGAACACCAGAACGTTCTTGGCCCACTGTCGCGGGCGCGCCTGGCGGACGAGGGCACGCACGAGGCTCGGCTGAGCACTCACGCTGTCATCCCGGCTGGCACGGCAGGCAGGGTAGTGCCATGAACCCACACGGGATGATGAGCCATCTCGAGCATCTCGCGATCGCCGCGGCTGTCCCCATACGCCCAGATCTCCGCATCGGGGATGCCTTCGTCGATCAGCCATCCACGCAGCCGGACCGCCTTCTCCTCGGCCCGGCAGTTCCCTCCGTCGAGCGCCGCGCCATACCGCTCGCCATCGTGCTCGACATCGGTGCACAACGCACGCTCGATACCGAGCGCCACCGCCAGCGGCTCGAGGTACGGCCGCAACGAGGCCGACACCATCACGGTGCGATGTCCCATCCGTTGATGCCACCGCAGACGAGCGATCACGTCGGTGCGCAGGAACCGGGTCTGCACGTGGGACGCAAAGCTGTGCCCTGCAGCGTCGACGTCGTCGATGCACCGGCCGCGAAACACTCCCCCGACGACGACTCCCTTGATCGCGTCACGGTCGCACCGCGCCGCGGCCAACGCCGTCGCTGTCGGACGACGTGCGACCGCTGCGAGGATGCCCCGCTTGCCGCCGAGTCGTTCGAGGAAGGGTCGAACGCAGTCGCGCACGGTGAGCGTGCCGTCCACGTCGAACGCGGCCACGACCGGAGGGGTGTGGAGGCCGCTCACGCCAGTTCCTCGATCATCTGCCAGTAGTCGGGCCAGCTCTTCGACACGACGCTCGGGTCCTCCACCTCGATGCCCTCGGTGACGAGGCCCAGCAGTGCGAACGACATCGCGAGGCGATGATCGTGGTGGGTGGCGAGGCGGGCGCCGTGCGGATGCCCCGGCAGGATCATCAGACCGTCGTCGGTCTCGGTCGCCCGCACGCCGACGCGACGGAGCTCGTTGCAGAGGTCGCCCAATCGGTCGCTCTCCTTGCCACGGATGAACCCGACGCCGCGGATCGTGGTGGCCGTGTGTGCGAACGGTGCCACCACGGCGAGCGTCGGCACCAGGTCCGACATGTCGACCATGTCGATGTCGATCCCGCGCAGCGGACCCTCTCGGGTGACCGTGGTACCGCGGCCGTTCACGACGACCTCGCAGCCCATGTCGCCGAGCGCGCCGGCGAACCTGGCATCACCCTGCAGCGACGCCTGGGTGAGACCGGGAACGTGCACGGTGCCACCCACGATGGCGGCCGCAGCCAGCGGGTAGCTGGCCGAACTCGCGTCGGGCTCGACGATGTACCGAGTCGGGCGGTACGTACCGGCAGGGACCGTCACGATGTCGTCACCGATCACGACGCCGGCGACCCCGAACGACGCCATCACGGCCGCGGTGATGCCGAGGTACGAGCGCGACACGAGCGGGGTGGTGAGCTGGATCTGCAATCCGCTCGGCAGGTACGGCCCGATCATCATCAACGCACTGATGTACTGGCTGCTCACGTCGCCGCGGATGCTGACGCGCCCGCTCGAGCCGTCGAGCGGGCCCATCACGGTGACGGGCAGGTGGCCCCAGCGTTCGCCCGGCTCGACGCGCGCGCCGAGCGCTGCGAGCGCGTCGTGAAGCGGCGTCATCGGTCGTTGGCGCAAGGGCGGCAGGCCGTCGATCGTGAACGGACCACCTCCGAGAGCGGCCAGCGCCGTGACGAAACGCGAGGTGGTACCGGCCAGGCGCGTCGGCAACGTGATCGGCCCGGTGGTGAACAGCCCACCGGTGCCCTCGACCAGCACGAGATCGCTGCGACCTGACCCAGCATCCACCCCCACACCGACACCGACACCGACACCGAGAAGCCGAAGGCAGTCGAGCATCGCGGCGGTGTCGTCGCCAGGGGCAACACCCTGCAACTCGGACAGACCGTCGGCCAGCGCGGCGCAGATCAGCGCACGATTCGCCACACTCTTCGACCCCGGCACGTGCACGACCGCCGACAACGACTCGCCGGCGGGCACGACCGTGTACACGTCGGCACTCCCCTGCCCTACCGCCGGGCCAGACGCGTGGACCGGGTCGCTCATCCGAGACGCTGCACAGCAGGTCGGTAGCCGCGCGCGATCAGGCCACCGCGGTACAACTCGGCACGTTCGGCGTCGACGAGCACCACAGCGATGCCGCGGTCGCCTTCCAAGCTGTGGACCACCTCGAAATTGGCGATGTTGACGCCCAGCTCGGCAGCGAGCGTGAAGATCTCGGCCGCGGCTCCCGCACGGTCGAGAATGGGGATGCGCACCTCGGTGAGCTCGTCGGGCTGGTTCACCCGGCTCGGCAGGTTGGCGCGTGCCTCGCGGGCGCGTTGCAGCAGGCCGTGCAACGCGACTCGATCGTCGTCGGCCACCACCTCGCGCATTCGTGCCAGCCCGAGGATGAGCCCGTCGAGGGCCGACAGGATCGCAGTTCGGTTCTCGGCGCAGATGTCGAGCCAGATCGCAGGGTGCCCCGACGCGATGCGAGTCATGTCGCGAAAGCCGCCCGCGGCGAGGCGGAGCAGGGCGGCGTGCTCTTCGGCCCGTCCGCTGGCGAGCCCCATCAGCGTCGCCGCCGTGAGGTGCGGGACGTGGCTGATGACGGCCACCACCTCGTCGTGGCGATCTGGCGGCAGTGCGATGACCTCGGCACCGAGCTCGTTCACCACGGCGGCAACCGCAGCGAAGGTCCGATCCGCGGTCGACGGCCTGGGGGTCAGGACCCAGATGGCCCCTTGGAACATCGTGCCATCGGCCCCATCGAGGCCCTCCAGCTCGCTGCCCGCCATCGGGTGACCACCGACGAACCGGGGGTCGTCGACCGCGAGTGCAATCCCGTTCTTCACGCTGCCGACGTCGGTGACCACCCCCGCCGTCTCGGCCAGCGCCCGCTTCACCTGATCGGCCACGGCCAGCACCGGAGTCGCCACGATGGTGATCTCGGCAGCTGGATCGAGCCCCCTCGCGTGGATGCACCCCATGGCCATCGCCCGTTCGACCCGCTCCGAGTCGAGATCGTCACCGGTGACGAACCAGCCGCGTTCGGCGAGCGCGAGACCGATGGAACCGCCGATGAGACCCAAGCCGGCGATGTTGGCGCGGCGCAGCTGGTGGGCGGGTTCGTTCACGGCCTACGAATCTACCGGGGTGCCCCGCGCGCCGGCTGCTTCGATCAGCGCCTTCAGCTCCTCCGGCTCGAGCTCGCGCCACTCGCCCGGCTTCAGCGTGCGGTCGTGCAGCGTGCCGATTCGAACGCGGACGAGCCGCTCGACGGGGTGACCGATCGCGTCGCACATCCGGCGCACCTGGCGGTTCCTGCCCTCGTGGATCGTGATCCGCAACACACCGGGCGACGGTTGCGACACCTGTGCGGGGGCCGTCATGCCGTCGTCGAGCTCGATGCCTTCGCGCAGCGCGCGCAGCTTGCCGAGCGCGACGTTGCCACCGGACACCTCCGCCAGGTACTCCTTGTCGACACCGTGGCTGGGGTGCGTCAGCCGCTGAGCAAGCTCGCCGTCGTTGGTGAGCAGCAACAAGCCTTCGCTGTTGACGTCGAGGCGGCCCACGGGATACACCCGCGGTTCGTCGGGAACGATCTGCACCACCGTGTGCCGACCCTGCGGATCGTGGGCCGTGGTCACCACGCCGGTCGGCTTGTTCAACAGGTAGTAGACCAAGCCTGCCTTGGTGCCGATCGGCACGCCGTCGACCTCCACTCGGTCGGCGTCGGGATCGACCCTTCGTCCCAGCACGGCCACGACGCCATCGACGGTCACCCGGCCAGATGCGATCAGGTCTTCACACACACGACGGCTGCCCCACCCTCGGGTCGCCAACACCTTCTGGAGCCGCTCGCCTTGTGGCAACGCCGCCGATGCCGCGGCCCACTGCTCCCACAACGGCGGCTCGGGCACCCGCTCGCCAGGGCCACCAGGGCCGCCTGCGCCGCGAGGACCGCGATCGCCGGTCACGATGCGCCGTCAGGAGCACCAGGCGTGATCGTCGGCTCCACGCGCAGGCCATGCTCGAGCGCCTCCACGACGTCGGCGCCGGGCACGAACTCCGCGATCGGCGGCAGGTCGGCCAACGATGCCAGTCCCAACTTCTCGAGGAACGACGGCGTGGTGCCGAACAGGATCGCCTGACCCGGCCCGCTGTCGCGAGCGACCTCGGTGATGTAGCCGCGGGCCTGCAGGGTGCGCAGCACACCATCGGGGTCGACACCGCGGATGCTGGCCACCTGAGCACGCGAGATCGGCTGCTTGTATGCCACGATCGCGAGCGTCTCGAGGGCTGCCCCGCTCATGCGGGAGCGCTGGCCATCCAGCAGGAACCGCTCCACGTACGGCGACTGGTGGGGATGCGACTGGAAGCGGAACCCGCCGGCGACGTTCACCAGTTGGAACCCGTGCCCAGCCTCGGCGTAGCTGTTGGCGAGCTCACGGCACAGGCCTTCGATCACCACGGTCGGCATCTCGAGCAGTTGCGCCAGCAACTCGGCGGGCACGGGCTCGACGGCCACCATGACGATCGCCTCGATCGCACGCACCGTGTCGGCGTCGGGAACACCAGGGAGCGGAGTCCGATCACCTTGTGGCTGTTCGAACGCCATCGTCAGGGGGCGATCCTCATCTGGCGCAAGCGTGACCTCCTCGAAGTCGTCCGTCACGTCGAAGCCGTCGCCCATGTCGTCGCTGTCGCCCATGTCGTGGCTGTCGCCCATGTCGTCGCTGTCGCTCACGTGGTGGCCGTCGCCCATCTCGCCCGTCTCATCGTGTCCATCCACCATCATCCGACTCCGATCAGCCTTCGTAGTCGTCGATGGCCAGCACCGACTCCTCGTCACGGGCGTCGAGGCCCATCCACACGATCTCGATGTCGCCGAAGCGCTCGGTCTGTTCGAGTTCCACGGCCCCCTGCTTGAACAGCTCCAACAGCGCGAGGAAGCGAACGATCACCTCGAGCCGCTCGACCAGCCCGCTCGTCAACCTGCTGAACGAGATGCGTCCGGCCCGCGGCAGCTCGTCCATCAGCTCGACGAGCGCATCGGCGACGCTGGCGCGCACCGGGGCCACGTGGAACAGATCGATCCGAGGCGGGGCCGGCTTGGGCGTGATCGCCCGCATGTAGGCCGAATGGAGCCGTCTCGGCGTGACGCCCTCCATCAGATCCGGCACCAGCTCACCGAACCGATCGTCGGGGCCGCTCTCCCGGGGGAAGCTGCGGTCGGCATCATCGGCGAAGCGACCGAACACGGCGGCGACGTCCTTGAACGTCTTGCACTCGAGCAGACGGGCGAGCAGCAGATCTCGCTCCTCCCACAGTGCCAGCTCGTCGTCGAGGTCGATGTCCTCACGCCCGGGCAACAGACGACGAGCCTTCAGTTCCACCAGGGTCGAGGCGATCATCAAGAACTCGGTCGCCACGTCGAGGTCGAGTCCCTGCATCTTTTCGATCTCGCGCAGGTACGCGTCGACGATGATCGACAACCGCACCTCGTAGATGTCGACCTGTTCTTTCAGGATGAGGTGGAGGAGGAGATCGAAGGGTCCCTCGTACACCGGGGTCGCGACATCGAACGCCATGGCCCTCAAAACTAGCCCCGGCCGACCCAGCTCACTCGGTAGCGTTGGCCGACGTGACCCGCGTGCTCTCCTGCATCCAACCCACCGGCGATGTCCATCTGGGCAACTACCTGGGTGCGCTGCGGAACTGGGTGAGCGGCCAGCACGAAGCCGACGTCTTCCACGGCATCGTCGATCTCCATGCCCTCACGGTCACCGACACCCCTGGCACGTTGGGTGACGCGACCGTGCGGATGGCGGCGATGCTGTTCGCAGCGGGGCTCGACCCCCAGGTCGCCACGGTGTTCGTGCAGAGCCACGTGCCCGAGCACACCCAGCTCGGCTGGGTGATGGAGTGCATGGTCAGCTTCGGCGAACTCAGCCGGATGACCCAGTTCAAGGACAAGTCGGCCAAGCGCGAAGGCGACTTCATCTCGGCCGGCCTGTTCACCTACCCGGCGCTGCAAGCCGCGGACATCGTGCTGTACGACGCCGACGAGGTGCCCGTCGGCGAAGACCAGCGCCAGCACATCGAGATCACGCGTGACATCGCGATGCGGTTCAACAGCCGCTTCGGCGACACCTTCGTCG
>JANNQK010000274.1:0-13969 GCA_031400715.1 Actinomycetes bacterium
GGTCGTACGGCAGCGGATATGGCGGCAACGCATTGCTGGGCAAGAAGTGCCTGGCGTTGCGCATCGCATCGACGATGGCGCGCGACGAAGGTTGGCTGGCCGAGCACATGCTGATCATGGGCGTCACCGAGCCGAACGGCACCAAGACCTACGTCGCCGCGGCGTTCCCCAGCGCCTGTGGCAAGACCAACTTCGCGATGATCGAGCCACCGCCGTCGTTCGCCGATGCGGGTTGGAAGATCACCACCGTCGGCGATGACATCGCGTGGATCAAGCCTGGTGCCGACGGCTCGCTGCGGGCGATCAACCCCGAGGCCGGCTACTTCGGCGTCGCCCCGGGAACGTCGATGGCCACCAACCCGAGCGCGATGGCCACCATCCGCGCCAACACGATCTTCACCAACGTCGCGCTCACCGATGACGGCGATGTGTGGTGGGAGGGCATGGACGGCGACGTGCCGGCACACGTGATCGACTGGAAGGGCAACGACTGGACCCCCGCATCCGATCAGAAGGCCGCCCATCCGAACTCCAGGTTCACCGCCCCTGCGGTGCAGAACCCGGTGGTCGACCCCGAGTGGGACAACCCGGACGGCGTGAAGATCAGCGCGTTCGTGTTCGGCGGTCGCCGGTCGGGCACGATGCCGCTGGTGCACCAGTCGTTCAACTGGTCCCACGGTGTGTACCTGGCGGCGACGATGGGGTCGGAGACCACCGCAGCGGCCTTCGGGGAACAAGGCGTCGTACGCCGCGATCCGTTCGCGATGCTGCCGTTCGCCGGCTATCACATGGCCGACTACTTCAACCACTGGCTGTCGTTCGGCCGTTCGATCGAGAACCCGCCACGCATCTTCGGGGTGAACTGGTTCCGCCGCGACGCCGACGGCCGATTCGTGTGGCCAGGATTCGGCGAGAACATGCGGGTGCTGCAGTGGATCGTCGCCAGGACGCAGGGCAAGGCCAACGGACTCGAGAGTCCGATCGGCTGGATGCCGCGGTTCCACGACCTGGATTGGACCGGACTCGAGGACTTCTCCGAAGCCGACTACCTGCAGGCGATGTCGCTCGATCGAACCGACTGGGACAAGGAGATCCTCTCGCACGACGAACTGTTCATCAAGCTCAACGACCGCATCCCGAAAGAGATGATCGCGATTCGAGATCTCACCCTGTCGGCGCTCTGGCGCTCCCCGAAGCACTGGGAGATGAACCCCGACCCGACCTGAGCTCGCTGGCGAGTCGTGTCCCCCCGCACACTCTCGACACGTGGATCGAACAGATGTACGCTCGCGCCACCGAAACGGGATCCGACCATGCCCACGATGACCTCGTACCGCCATGGAGTCCCGTCCTGGGTGGACGTGAGCTGTCCGGACGTCGAGGCCGGCGTTCGCTTCTACGCCGGCGTCTTCGGCTGGGACGCAACACCCGACATGGGCCCCGACGCCGGCGGCTACCGCCTGTTCCTCCTCGATGGACAGGTCGTGGCGGGCGCCGGCCCGCTCACGGATGGCCATCCCTCGTGGACCACGTACATCAACGTCACCGATGTCGACTCGGTCGCGGCGCGCGTCTCCGAACTGGGCGGCACCCTGGTGGTCGCTCCGATGGACCTCCCGAACGACAGCGGGCGCATGGCGTTCGCGCTCGATCCCACGGGAGGCTTCTTCGGTCTCCACGAGGCCGGAGCGAATCACATCGGCGCCGCGGTCGCGAACGAGCCCGGTGCGCTCGCGTGGAACGAGCTCACCGTCAGGGACATCGCAACCGCGACCGCCTTCTACGACGCGCTGCTCGGCTGGACCACGACCCCGATGGACCCGAACGAGATGGCGGGATACCAACTCGCCAACGTGTCGGGACGACCCGTCGCCGGCGTGATGGTCATGGGAGACGACTTCCCGCCCGACATGCCGACCAGCTGGACGACCTACTTCGCGGTGTCCGACATCGCCGACACCGTGGTGCGGTGCACCGCTGCAGGGGGCACCGTGATCACTCCGACGTTCGACACCCCTGTCGGGCAGATGGCCGTCCTGCAAGACCCCGGCGGCGCTGTCTTCGCCGTCGGCCAGTTCACCGCGATCCACGATCCGAACGAGTGGCCAACCTGAGCCAACGCCGGCAGACCGACCGCGACTCGTGCGAGTGCTGGTTGATACTGGATCACGCCTCTGTTCAACCCAGGCCCTGACCGAATCCAGCCCGGACGAACCTAGACGAGCGCGGCCGGATCGAACGCAAACCCGCTATACGCCCGACGCGTGATCTCGACAACCTCGCCGGCGTGGAGCACGAAGGTGCGCGACGGTTTCTCGACATCCCCGCCTGCGGTCAGGATCGCCCACACGGAGCCGTCGGCCGCCAGCTGTGCATCGAGCCCGGCGGCGCTGCTGTAACCATCGGCGCCGAGGCCCGGCACGGTGCCGTGCCACACGATGGCAGCCGTCGGGTCGGTCGCATCCAGGTCGATGGCTTCGACCTGGATGTCGCCGCTCCCGATGGGCTGTGCTGGCGCAGCGCTCTCGGTACCGGCGCCCGGACTCGCGCACAACCTGGCGACCACGATGAGGCCGGCACCGATGAACCGAGGAGGGCCGACGATGTCACCTCGGGTCGAACACGTCGACGCCAACGTCATCAGCCGCCCCGGGCGCTCGAGGTCGATGACCTGCCACTTGGCCTTCTCGATGTGGTAGCTGTCGACAAGAGCGACGTAGCGGCCGTCATCGCTGATGTCGTCGACGATCATCTCGCCTCCCGCAGAGACCACGCCGTTGCCGTCGAACCAGATCTGTTCCCGATCGCTGTCGCGGGTGAACACGATCTGCGGCGCTCGGTCCGGGCTGGCCGGGTCGAATGTCACGAGCTCCCAACGCGTGCCCGGATCACCCCACCTCGATCCCGACGGGCACACATCGCGGGTCGCGATCACCACCCCTGCAGGAGTCACGCCGATCGAACGGGCCTCCGTCAACCCAGGTGCCAGTACCGAGGAGGCCGCACCGTCTTCACGGAACAGCAGTCGGTTGCGGCAACGACCGTCGGGTTGGGGTTCAGCGAGGGTCAGGATCGACCCGTCGGCCAATCGGGGAGGCGCCAGCAGCCGCTCCACCTCGTCGCCGGACAGCGCGCCGGCGGCCCTGCCATCGGCGTCGAACCGGTCGACGGCGATGAACGGTGGCTCATCGATGTACCGGCGCGCCACGTAACCGGCCACGAGTGTGGGGTGACCTGGGCCTGTCACCGCCATGCCAGTCGCAAGGGCATCGACCCACTGTCGCGCCAGTCCTGCGGCGTCGTCCGACAGGAGTCCCGGGCCGACCAAATAGGTGCGCAGACAGCCCTCGAGCGCATCACGCAGGTAGATCGTGATCGAGCCGAGCGGTGGGTCGCCGACAGGGATCGACACCGCCTGGAGGTTGTCGATGGTGATCGCCCGACCGTCTGCGAGCGCACCATCCAGCCATGATGGGTCGCCGGCTTCATCGAGGACCTGATACACCGCGAACGGCGAGTCCGCATCTCCCCAGCGCGCCCCGCGAAAGCCACCAGACGACTCGATCGTCGCTGGGCCAGGTAGCGAACCGTCGACGAGGCTGGGCGGTGCCTGCGGTCGGGTCAGGCACGCCGACAACCGCTCGTCAGCCCCGGTCACGGTCAGGCGGGCGCAACCTGTCGCGTCACCAGGTTCGGTCAGGCACATCTCGTAGGTGCCAGGCGGCGTCACCACCGGAACCTCGAACGACACAGGTTCGTTCGAGATTCGACCTTGGCACGCCGGGTACGTGACATCGCTGCCACCTCCGTCCGGCGTGACCCACCGTCCGTCGACGATCTGCGCCACCGTCGTCTCAGTGTCGAGCAGTGTGGCAGTCACGATGTCGAGACACCGCCGCTCGACGACGCCGTCCGGCGTGATCGTCACCATGCCACCAGCAGCAACCGTCGCCGGCTCGGCCGTCGCCCGGGTAGTTCCTTCGGGCTGGACGATGGTCGACAGCGCTGTCTCCGCTGTCGATGGCGGGGGCGACGAGGTCGCCGGGCTGGTGTCGGCCTCAGAGATCGTGGCGGCAGGTGGTGCGATCACGGCGGAGTCGTCTCCTCCTCGGATCGAGATCGCAATGAGACCCACCACGAGCACCGCCGCCGCAGCCGAGGCGATGACCCAACGCCTCTGGGGCGCGATTCGAGCGTTGCCGGCCAAGGTCACGAGGGTCGGCGATGGTTCGCCCTGATGGCGACGGCGGAACTCCGCGCCTTCTGCGTCCACATCGACGGTGGCGGCAACGCGATCGACAGACGACCGAGCCATCGCCGCGAGGTGGCGGTCGAGCGAACGATCGTCAGGCATCGGTGATGTCTCCTCGTGATCGAAGCGCGTCGCGGGCTTTCGACAGCGCTGACTTGACGGTGCCCGGGGAGATCTCGAGAGCTTCTGCGATGTCGACCACGGACAGATCCTCGGCATAGTGGAGCGTGACGATCACCCGTTGGCGAAGCGGGAGGGCCGCGACCAAGGTCGCCCATCCGTCACCTTCCAGCTCGATTCCGGCCGATCCGACATCGGGCCTGCGGGCGAGACGTTCGACGGCACGACGTTGGGCGTCGCGGGAGCGATGGTGGTCGATCAGGAGATTCGCCATCACTCGCGCCAACCATCCTCCGACATCCTGGTAGCCGGCCACGGATTCCCAGTGCCGGTGCAACCGCAAGAACGCCTCGTGGGCGAGATCGCGGGCGACCTCGCGGTCGCCCGCCATCGTCTCCCCCAGCGCGACCAGGCGCGCGACATGCTGTCGGTAGCAGTCCTCGAACCCGGTCTCGGCCACGATCACATCTGACTACACGGATGAAGGCTCCGAAAGGTTCCCAGCGACGATCACGACAGCCGTCACCGACTGGGTGCCCATCACCGGCCCTGGGCTACGTTCTCAGGGATGAGCGCAGTCGACGAGCAAGCGCGCACGTGACGGTCGCCGCTCTCGGAAGCGGGTCCGAAGCGGTTGACGCTTCCGTCGAATCGCCTGCCCCGCCCGTGATCGATGGCATCGCCACCGGGCTGCCGCCGGCCGGCACCCATGGAGGTGACGGTCCGCGCGTCGCTGCCGCGCTCGGATTCGACCCGGCGTCGATGATCGACCTCTCGGCGAGTCTGAACCCATTCGCGCCCGACGTCGCCGAGCTCCTCAGCGTCATCCTCAGCAAAGAGACGTCGGCCGTCCGCCACTATCCCGACCCGACCGGCGCCACTGCCGCGTTGGCCGCCGCGATCGGGGTCGATCCCGACCTTCTCGTGCTCACCAACGGCGGAGCGGAAGCGATCGCCCTCACCGCAGCGCATGTCGGCGCGGGCAGCATCGTCGAGCCCGAGTTCTCCCTGTATCGCCGACACCTGCGCACCATCGACCCTGGTGCTCCGCGATGGCGATCCAACCCCTCCAACCCACTCGGCCGGCTCGCCGATACCCACGACACCGCCGCCGTGTGGGACGAGGCGTTCTACCCCATCGCCACCGGTCGATGGACTCGAGGTGATCTCGACTCGTGGCGGCTCGGGTCGCTCACCAAGCTGTGGAACTGTCCGGGGTTGCGCCTCGGCTATCTCATCGCCCCGACCGCCGACGGCGCCCGATCCATCCGCGATCGCCAACCGAGATGGGCTGTCAACGGCCTTGCGATCGCCGCGCTCGCCGAGCTCATCGCCGCGACCGACCTTCCCCGCTGGGCGGACCAGATCACGGCGCTGCGAAACCGGTTCGAGCTCGCCCTCACCTCGCTTGGCTTCCGGGTCACTGCCACCGACACGAACTGGCTCCTCGTCGATCGCCCCGACCTGCGCATCGACCTCGCACCCCTTGGCGTGCTCGTGCGCGACTGCGCCAGCTTCGGCATGCCTGGCGTCCACCGCGTTGCGCTGCCCACCCCGTCGCAGCTCGACACCGTCGTCCAGGCATTCACCGCCATTCACGCCCGATGACCGCGCTCGCCGCCGCTGCCGGCGGTGTGGTCGACCAGCTGCTCGGCGAGCCACCGCTGCGCTGGCACCCGGTCGCCCGGTACGGCGCGACGATGCAACGCATCGAGAACGGCGTGTACGCGGACCGACGCGCCAACGGCATCGCCTTCGCCGCGGTCGGCGCCGGCCTCGGCATCACCGTCGGTCTGCTCATGCGACGCGCTTTCGGACCCACGCTCGCCACCGTCGTGGCCACCACCGTCAGCGCCGCCGGCAAGATGCTCGACCACGAAGCGACCTCAATCGGAGAACTGCTTCACTCCGGCGACCTCTCCACTGCACGACAGAGGATCCGATCGCTCGTCGGGCGAGACACCGACGATCTCGACGCGGACGAGATCAGCCGTGCCGTCGTCGAGTCCGTTGCCGAGAACTGTGTCGACGCCGTCACCTCATCGCTGATCTGGGCGACCATCGGTGGCGCCCCGGGGGTGCTCGCCCACCGGGCAGTCAACACCCTCGACGCGATGGTCGGCCACCACGATGAACGCTACGAACGATTCGGCTGGGCCAGCGCACGCCTCGACGACGTGGTCAACTACCTCCCCGCGCGCATCACGGCCCTCGCCACCGCAGTCGTCAGGCCCGCACGAGCACACTCGATCCTGCAGACCATCCGGCGCGACGCACCTCGACACCCTTCGCCCAACGGTGGTGTCGTCGAGGCCGCGTTCGCGGCGGCGCTCGGCGTCCAGCTCGGCGGCGTCAACCGATACGACGACGAGATCGAAGACCGAGGCACCCTCGGCGATGGCCCCGCACCGACCATCGCAACCATCGCCGCGGCCGTCCGCCTGCGGCGACACACCACCGCCGCCACAGCTGTGCTGCTCGTCGCAGCGTCGGCATCCGTTCGGCTGCACGAGCGACGCGCGAGGTAGGAGTCGAACACGAGCGATGCACGCGTCAGCTGTGGGTGTGCTTGTGGTGCAGATCCGGCACGTGGGGATGAAGGTGCTGCAACGGCTGATGCCGATGCACGTGCGCATGACGGCCAGGAGCTGAACCCTCGTCGAGCTGTTCGTGCTCGTGCTGATGGTGCTCATCGTGCACGTGATCGTGTTCGTGTTCGAGCTGCCGGTGTCCGTGCGGATGTTCATGATCGCTGCCGAGCACGAACGCAATCCCGGCCGCGCCGATCGCGAACGCGATCATCTCCCTCGCGGTGACCGAATCGGACAGGACGAACCAGGCGACGAGGGCTCCGACGAACGGAGCCGTGCTGAAGACCAGCTGGCCGCGGGCGGCACCGAGATCGCGGGCTCCGGTCACCCACAACGTGATCGAGACGCCGTAGCCGAAGGCACCGATCACCAACGCCCACAGCAACGGTGCGATGTCGGGCGCTTGCGTGGTCGCCAGGCCGATGGTGAGGTTGGCGCCGCCGGCGATCAGCCCTTTCACGAGCGTGATGTGTGCGGGAGCGAGTTGGTCGAGCGCAGCAGTGACGCTGTTGTCGAACGCCCAGCACAGGCAGGCGCCGGCGATGAGCAGCGCCCCCCATCGGAAGTCGGGGCTGCCCGACCAGCCGAGCACGATGCCACCGACCACCACCAGACCGGTTCCGATGATCACGCGACGGCCGATGTGCTCGTGGAACAGGAGACCGGCGACGATCGTCGTGAACACCAGTTCCAGGTTCAGCAGCAGCGATGACGTCGCGGCGGGCACCAATCCCAGCCCGGCGGCCAGCAATGCCGGGCCGATCGCCCCACCGAGCACCACCGCCGCGGCCAGGTTCGGCGCAGATCGACGCAGCGCCGATCGCGTCGGCGGCGTACGCCCGACGAGCGGCAGCACGGCCAACGCGGCACCGACGTAGAGCAACCCTGCCAGGGTGAACGCCCCCATGTCGTCGGTGAGCCGTGAGGCCAGTGGCGCCGAGATGCCGAACAGCACCGCCGCGAGCGAGCACCGGATCACACCGGCGCGGTTCATGACCGCAGTCGTCGCCGCGACCCGATGTCGACGAGGCGGCGGCACACGATCGACCTCACCACGTCATCTCGTCGCAACCCTGGTTCGCTCCCACCTCGACCTGGAGCGTCGCGTGCGTGAGACCGAACTCGGCAGCGAGCATCGTCTGTGCGGCGACCAGCACCGCCTGCGTGTGTTCGACGGCGTCGACCGTCAGGTGTGCGGTGAGCACATGCATCTCGCTGGTCAGCGTCCACACGTGCAGGTCGTGCACATCGGTGACCTCATCGAGCCGACCGAGCGCGGCGGTCACTGCGTCGATGTCGAGCTCGGCGGGTGCCGCCTGCACCAGCACGCGCAAGGCGTCACGCCCGAGGCGCCAGGCCCGCGGGAGGATGAACACGCCGATCCCCGCAGCAACCACCGGATCGACCCATCCCCACCCTGTGCCGGCCATGACGACCGCAGCGATGATCACGCCGACCGATCCGAGCGCATCGGACATCACCTCCAGATACGCACCCCTCACGTTCAGGCTCTCGGCGGCCCCTTGACGGAGCAGCAGGAACGCGACCATGTTGACCGCGAGGCCGATCAGGCCGACCACCAGGACCGGCATGGAGGCGACGTCGGGCGGATCGCCGAGACGTCGGATCGCCTCGACGAACACGTAACCGGCCACACCGAACAACAGGACCGCATTGGCCAGCGCAGCCAGGATCTCGAGGCGGTAGAGACCGAACGTGCGATGGCTGGCGTGATCGGCGCGGCTTGCGGCACTGATCGCGGCGAGCGCCATGCCGAGGCCGAGAGCGTCGGTTGCCATGTGTCCGGCATCGGACAGCAGCGCGAGCGATCCGGCAGCAACACCGACGACCACCTGCACCACGAGGAACGAGATGATGAGCACGAACGACGTGCGGAGCCGACCCGCGTGGCGCGCACCGGCGCGAAGGTGGACGTGATCGTGATCGTGGCCCATCAGCGTCCGCCTGTTCCTGCAGTCCTCAGCGTGCAACGACCGAACACGGCGTGACTGTACCGCGATGCACCTGCGCGGGGCCGCCGGTGTCGCGTCAGCGGGCGTGATCTGAGCGACGGCCGGCCTGCCCAAGACATGACCTAAGCCCATATCGGCGCCCGGACTCGTCGTCGTACCGTCGAACCAAGCACGACCACTGAAGGGGCCACAGATGCCTGAATCGCCCACGAGTACCGTTGGCCACGTTGCCCCTGCGGGGCTCGACACCGAGACGCTCACGATGATGCTCGATGCCCTCGGGGAGTTCGTGGCGCACTCGCTCACGCCGGCGATGCAGCTCCAACTCGATCACGACGACGTGTGTCCCGAAGACATCGTGCGGGCGATGAGCGACCCCAACACGTTGGGCGTGCAGCTCGTCTTCGTTCCCGAGGCCTACGGAGGCATGGACGGTGGCGCGTTCGACTCGTACCGGGTGTGCGAGGTGATGGCTCGCCATGACATCGGTCTGGCGACGGCGGTGTTCGCGACGTTCCTCGGGAGCGATCCGATCCTGTTCGGTGCCACCGAGGCGCAGAAGCAACGCTGGCTGGGAGCGATCGCCGAGCAGGGCCTGGTGTTCGCGTACGGGGCCACCGAGCCCGAGGCCGGCAGTGATCTCGGGGCCATGAAGACCACCGCGGTCCGGATCGAGCAGGACGGCGTCATCACCGGCTACCGGATCAACGGCAGCAAGCAGTGGATCTCGAACGGGTCGATCGCGGACGTGGTGACCATCCTGGCACGCACTCCCGACGGTCCGTCGTGGTTCGTCGTCCCGCGGGAGACACCCGGCTTGACCGCTGCCCACCCCGAGGACAAACACGGCCTGCGCCTCTCGAACACGGCCGCGCTGTTCCTCGATGACGTCGAGGTACCGGCCGACCACTTGGTGGGCGAGGTCGAGGGCAAGGGCCTGATCCAGGCGCAGCAGGTGTTCGGCTACACCCGGTTGATGGTCGCCGCTTTCGGACTCGGCGGCGGTTGGGAGGCGCTCGACAGGGCGATCGCCTACTCGCTCGAACGCAAGCAGGGAGGCTCGCCGTTGGCGGAGAAGCAGGGGTTCACCCACAAGCTGATCGTGCCCCACGCGGTGCGCCTGGAAGCCGCCCGCAGCTACGTCGAGGACACGGCGGACCGGATCGACCGCGGACTCGGCCTGGACGGCGCCTTGAACACCGAAGGAGCGATCGCCAAGTTGATGGCCACCGAGGCCGGCAACGCAGCCGCAGACGCCGCGATCCAAGCCCACGGCGGATACGGCTACACGCGCGAGTACGTGGTCGAGAAGATCAAGCGTGATGTCCGCATCACCACCATCTACGAGGGCACGTCCGAGATCATGGAGATGACGATCGCTCGCGACCGGTGGCAACAGCACCTCAAGACGAGTGGTGCGTACTACGCCGACCGCGCCACAGCCCTCCTGGCGCTGCACGCACGCCATGCCAACGTCGGGGCACAACACGCCGCGCTCGCCGCACGCACGCTCGCCGCCGTGCTCGAAGCGTGCCGGATCGCCCGCCTCACCCGCAGCCAGCACGTCCTGTTCCGCCTCGGCGAGTTGATCACCTTCACCGAGTGCGCCGAATCATTCGCACGACGGGCCGCCGACGCGCTCGATGGGAACCGTCACGACAAGAGCCCCGACCGCTTCGACGGCGAGGCGCTCGCGGCGATGAGTCGTGTGTTCGCCCGCGAAACCGCTCAGAAGCTCGGTCAAGAGGGCGTGCGCTGGGTGGCGGGATCGATCGACACCGGCAGCGCCGATGTGGCACCCCTGCTCGCCTCAATTCCACATGACGCCATCCGAGACGCCCAAGCCGGACTGCTCAGCGACATGGACCGTGTCGCCGACGTCCTCTACGGACGTGCCGGATGAGACCCGCCGACGACGTCGACCTCGCCCCACAGGAGATCCCCACGATGCCCGAATCCGCCATCCCCAGTTCGCCGATCGCCGTGGTCGGCATCGGTGCGATCATGCCGGAAGCCCCCGACGCCGATGCGTTCTGGGCCAACATCCGTGGCGGTCGCTACTCGATCACCGAGGTCCCGCCCGCACGCTGGGACCCGGAGCTGTACTTCTCGGCCGATCACGCCGAGCCCGACAAGACCTACTCCACGATCGGCGGATGGGTGCGCGACTACCCATGGGACCCGATCCGTTGGAAGCTCCCCATCCCCCCGAAGGTCGCCGAACAGATGGACGACGGCCAACGCTGGGCGATCAGTGCTGCGCGGGCAGCGCTCGTGGATGCCGGATGGCCGAACTGGAAGACGGATCCCGCCAACGTGGCCGTGATCATCGGCAACGCAATCGGTGGCGAGAAGCACTACCGGACGAACCTGCGCATCGAACTGCCCGAGGTGCTCCGCGATCTCGAGAGCTCCGAGTCGTTCACCGCGCTCCCGGCCGAACAACGACAGCACATCCTCGACGAGACACGAGCGCACTTCCTCGGCCATTTCGGCGAGATCAACGAGGACACGATGCCAGGCGAACTCGCCAACGTGATGGCTGGTCGGATCGCCAACCTGTTCGACTTCCACGGACCCAACTTCACCACCGATGCTGCGTGTGCGTCCGGTCTCGCAGCGATGAGCGTCGCTGTCGAGGGGCTCGTCGACCACCGCTTCGACGCGGCGATCACCGGAGGCCTCGACCACAACATGGGGGCTGCCTCCTTCGTGAAGTTCTGCAAGATCGGTGCTCTGTCCGCCACCGGCACGCGCCCGTTCGACGCAGGAGCCGACGGCTTCGTGATGGGCGAGGGCGCAGCGCTGTTCGTGCTCAAGCGGCTCGAAGACGCTGAACGCGACGGCGACAAGGTCTATGCCGTCGTCCTCGGCATCGCTGGTTCGAGCGACGGCAGGGGCAAGGGGATCACGGCGCCCAACCCCGTCGGACAACGTCTGGCGGTGGAACGCGCGTGGGACATCGCCGGCGAGGATCCCGCCACCGCATCCGCGATCGAGGCCCACGGCACGTCGACCCGCGTCGGTGATGCCACCGAGCTCCAGAGCCTCACCGAGGTGTTCGGCGCATCCGGCGCTGCGGCCCGCAGCGTGGCGCTCGGATCGGTGAAGTCGAACATCGGCCACCTGAAGGCGGCCGCCGGCGCTGCCGGCATCTTCAAGATGGTTCGCAGCCTGCACGACAAGGTGCTCACGCCGAGCCTGAACTTCAAGAACCCCAACCCCTCCGTCGATTGGGACAACGTGCCGTTCGCGGTCAACACCGAGCTGCGCGAATGGCCGGTGCCCGCGAGCGGTGTCCGTCGTGCCGGCGTGAGCGCGTTCGGCTTCGGTGGCACCAACTTCCACGTCGTGCTCGAAGAACACGTACCGGGCAGGCACAAGCCCTCGCCGCGCGTGTTCGCCGCAGCAACGATTCCGCAGACGACGGCGACGCTCGGGACAGTCCCCGACCACGCCTTCGCCGATCCCAGCAAGCGTCCGATGCGCGGCGCACTCGTGCTCGGCGGCCGCGATGACGCCGACGTGCTGGCCCAGGTCGAGCGCGCCCTCGTCGACGCCCAGGCCGGCCGGGCACCGGCGCCCGCACGGCCCGACCCGTCGCTCGCGACCGCAGCAGTGCGGCTCGCCGTCGACTTCGCCGACGCGACCGACCTCGCGATGAAGCTCGACAAGGCGGCGAAGGCGCTCAGGGGAACGAATCCTGCGATGTTCCGCATGCTCCGCCAACAGGGTGTCTTCCTCGGTCGAGGCCCGGCCCCCAAGGTGGCGTTCCTGTACACCGGCCAGGGATCGCAGTACGTCAACATGCTCCAGGGCCTGCGCACGGCCGAGCCCATCGTGGCAGACACGTTCCGCGAGGCCGATGCGGTGATGACACCGCTGCTGGGCCGTCCACTGAGCTCGTACATCTTCGTCGACGGCGACGATCCGGCGGCGGTGCAGCAGCTCGAACAGCAACTGCTCCAGACCGCGATCACCCAACCGGCGGTACTGGCCACCGACGCGAGCATCAGCCGTGTGCTCGCCGCGTACGGCATGCGCCCCGACATGGTGATGGGCCACAGCCTGGGCGAGTACGGAGCGCTGGTCGCCGCCGGCTCACTCACGTTCGACGCCGCCTTGGAGGCTGTCAGCGCACGCGGCCGCGAGATGTCGAGCTTGTCCATCGACGACAACGGGGCGATGGCAGCCGTGTTCGGACCGCTCACCGAGATCCAGCGAATCGTCGATGAAACGCCGGGCTACGCCGTCGTGGCCAACATCAACAGCAACAACCAGGCCGTGATCGGCGGGGCGACGGCAGCCGTCCTGGCCGCGATCGACGCCTTCACCGCGGCCGGCATGCAGGCAGTGCGCATCCCCGTGAGTCACGCGTTTCACACGACCATCGTCGCCCCGGCCGCGGTGCCGTTGGTCGCGACGTTGCGGCGGCTCGACGTACGGCCACCCCGCCTACCGATCATCGCCAACGTCACGGGCGAGTTCTACCCAGCGGATGCCACGACCGAGACGATGCTCGAGTTCCTCGGCAAGCAGGTCGAATCGCCGGTGCAGTTCGTGAAGGGCCTGCACACGCTGTACGAGGCCGGTGCTCGCGTGTTCGTCGAGGTCGGCCCCAAGCGCGCCTTGCACGGATTCGTCGAGGACGTGCTCGGCGATCACGACGACGTGCTGGCACTGTTCACCAACCACCCCAAGCTCGGCGATGCGGCGGCGATCAATCAGGCGCTCTGCGGTCTGTGGGCATCGGGTATCGGATTCGAGCCATCGAACGCAGTCGACACCGTTCCCGTTGCTGCGGCTCCCGTTGCTGCGGCTCCCGTTGCTGCCTCTCCCGCTGCCGCTGCCGCGACCGATGACCGGATCATGCGACTGGGCGAGCTGTTCGCGGGGGTGATTCAGGAGGGTCTGCGCATCTACGGCTCGGAGTCGACGGCGGCGGCGCCCGCGACGGCACCCGAGCTCGTCGGCGGGCACCGTGTCGACAGCGAGCCCCTGGTGATCACGGGTGCTGCGCTCGGTCTCCCCGG